>DATKGG010000031.1:0-15138 GCA_035510855.1 Acidimicrobiales bacterium | reverse complement strand
AGGCCCGCATCCCCATGGACGGAGGCGACTACACGGCATACGTGTACGAATCCGTGCTCGATGGCGAGCAACACCTCGCGCTCGTGAAGGGCGACGTCGAACCGGACACCTTGGTGCGGGTGCACTCGGAGTGTCTGACCGGCGACGTGTTCGGGTCGCTTCGCTGCGACTGCGGGACACAGCTGCATTCCGCGCTCGACCGGATCTCGAAGGAGGGTCGCGGCGTGGTCGTGTACCTGCGGGGGCACGAGGGGCGCGGGATCGGGCTCGGGCACAAGATGCGGGCCTACGCGCTCCAAGAGGACGGCCGCGACACCGTCGACGCAAACCTCGAGCTTGGCTTTGCGGCCGAGACCCGCGAGTACGGGATCGGCGCGCAGATCCTCGTCGACCTCGGCATCTCGACGATGCGCCTCATGACCAACAACCCCGACAAGTTCGGCGGCTTGGAGGGCTTCGGGCTCGACATCACCGAGCGCGTCGCGCTGCAGAGCTCGCCCACCGAGGAGAACATCGAGTACCTGCGCACCAAGCGAGACCGAATGGGCCACCTGCTGGAAGGACTCGATGGCGTCGTCGGATGAGGCACCGATCGACGCCTCGGTCTTCGCCCGCCTCGACGGGCTCGTGGGCGCCCAGCTGCAGGGCTCCTTGGACGGACGCGGCCTTCGCGTCGCGGTCGCCTGCGCGAGGTTCAACGGCGGCATCACGACGAGGCTGCTGGACGGCTGCCTCGGGGGGCTCGCCGCGGCGGGCGTGGACGCCGCAGACGTCACCATCGCCTGGGCACCGGGGGCGTTCGAGCTGCCGATCCTCGCCCAGGCGTTCGCGACCGCCTCGGTGCCCTACGACGCGGTCGTGTGCCTCGGAGCGGTGATCCGAGGCGAGACCGGCCACTACGACGTGGTCGCCGGCGAGTCCGCCCGCGGGATCCAGGACGTCGCCTGCGACACGGGCGTGCCGGTGATCTTCGGCGTGCTCACCTGCGAGACGCTCGGCCAGGCCCTCGAGCGCTCCGCCCCTGACGAGACGAACAAGGGTCGAGAGTCCGCGAGCGCCGCCGTGGAGATGGCGCGACTCCTCTCGGACCGGCGCCTCACGTGACGGTGCCCTGCGCTACGGGCGAGGACCACGGGGGCACGGTCGCCACGTTCGACGAGCACGGTGGGCTTGGTGCGATCGCCCTCGACGACGGTCGCGAGGTCTCGTTCCACAGCACCCAGCTGACCGACGGCACACGGCGCGCCACGGTGGGTGCGCGAGTCACCGCACGAGTGGTTCGATGGCATCGAGGCGAGCTCGAAGCCACGGCGGTCACCGCCGCGTGACGCCCGAGAGCCAAGGGGCTACTGGGTCACGCGATCCCCGGCCTGCTAGCGTGAGTGCGAATGGAAAAAGCGGAGCCGCTTAGGCGGCTTCCACCCGGCCACGCGTGCGAGTGCGACGGGTACTGGTGCGCATAGCGCGGCTCCGCCACAGCGGGTCACCCTGACGGGTGGCCCTAACCAAAGGAGCGCCCTATCGCAACACCGACCCCAGACCTCAGGATCAACGATCGGATCCGCGTCGAGCAGGTTCGGCTCGTCGATCAAGAGGGACAGCAGCTGGGAATCCGCTCCACGCGGGAGGCCCTCGAGCTGGCACGGGAAGAGGACCTCGACCTCGTCGAGGTGGCACCGACCGCGAACCCGCCCGTCTGCCGCATCATGGACTACGGGAAGTTCAAGTTCGACGAGGCCCAGAAGGCCAAGGAGTCGCGCCGTAAGTCCCAGGGAGCGGGCATCAAGGAGATGAAGTACCGCCCGAAGATCGGGCCCGGCGACTTCGACACCAAGACCCGGCTCGTCGCGAAGTTCCTCGAAGAAGGTCACAAGGTCAAGATCACGATCATGTTCCGGGGCCGAGAGGTCTTTCATCCCGAGCTCGGGAAGCGAATCCTCGACCGGGTCGCCGACACGATCGGCGAGGGGGCAAAGATCGAGGCCGACGCACGGCTCGACGGCCGCAACATGACAATGGTCCTCGCGCCGGACAAGCGCCCGAAGCCGCCGAAGTCGAGCCTCGAGTCCGACGTCGACCCGGCGCTCAACGGGACCGCGCCGTCGCCGAACGGCGCAGCCCCCAAGGCTGACGCCGCCGTCAACGTCACTGAATCGCACGACACAAAGAGCAACGAGGCCTGAGATGCCGAAGATGAAGACGAACTCGACAGCGAAGCAGCGCGTCAAGGTGACCGGCTCGGGCCGTCTCCGTCGCCGCAAGGCCTTCCGAAGCCACCTCCTCGAGAAGAAGTCGTCGCGCCGGACGCGGCGTCTCGACCGCGAGACGGACTTCTCCAAGGGCCAGGAGCGCCGCGTGAAGCGGCTGCTCGGACGCTGATCGCCCCCTCGGGCACGACCGGACTACAGAGAGGATCGAGATGGCACGCGTCAAGCGATCTGCCAATGGCCGCAAGCACCGCAAGGCGGTGCTCGAGCAGGCGCAGGGCTACTACGGCGACAGGTCGCGGACCTTCCGCGCGGCGAACCAGGCGGTGCTGCACTCAGGGCAGTACGCGTTCAGGGACCGACGCGCTCGCAAGGGCGAGTTCCGCCGCCTGTGGATCCAGCGCATCAACGCGGGCGCCCGAGCACACGGGATGAGCTACTCGAGGTTGATCGCGGGCCTGTCGAAGGCCGGCGTCGAGGTCGACCGCCGCGTGCTGGCCGAGCTCGCCGTCTCCGACGACGCTGCCTTCGGCGCGCTTGTCGGGGTCGCCGCCTCCGCGCTCGCGGAGTAGCCGACGACTCGACTCGCGGCGAGCAACGAGCGAGTTCGGCGGCTTCGCCGGCTCGCTGCCAAGCGGTCCGCCCGCTGGGCGGAGCGCGCCGTGATCCTCGAGGGACCGGACCTCGTCGTGGCCGCGCTCGATGCCGGCGTCGAGCTCGAGGCGGTGTACTTCGAAGCGCCCGCGTGGACGCCGGTACATCCCGCATGCGCCAACGCGCTGTCGCGCGCCGAGGCCCACGGCGTCGAGCTGGTCGAGCTGGCCAACGGCGTCCTCGAGCGCGTCGCGGATGCACGCAGCCCCCAGCCGGTGCTTGGCCTCGCAGCCATGCCACCGAGCGGACTTGCGATCGTGCCGACACGCGGCTTCGTGCTCGTCCTGTGCGACGTCCACGACCCGGGCAACCTCGGGACCGCGATCCGCTCCGCGGACGCCTCCGGCGCCGCCGCAGTCCTGGTCTGCGGCGAGAGCGTCGACGTGTTCAACCCGAAGACCCTGCGGGCGACAGCCGGGAGCGTCTTCCAGGTCCCCGTCGCCATCGCCTCGACCCTGTCCGAGGTGGTGGGTGCCCTCCACGACTCGGGCCGCGTCGTCTACGGCGCGGTCGTCGAGGGTGGCGAGCCGCTGTGGGCGACCTCGATCGCGCGCGCCGCCGTCGTGGTGGGCGCCGAGGCAGCCGGTCTCGGCGACCGGGACCGCTCGCTGCTCGACGGCGTGATCTCGATCGAGATGCCCGGACGTGCCCAGTCGCTCAATGTCGGCGTCGCCGCCGCACTCGTGTGCTTCGAGTCGCTCCGCCAGCGCGGTGCAAACGGGGGGCTCGACGGTCCCGCGCATACCATCTAGCCCCACATGGCCCCCGGACTCGGCGAATCGGAGCTCACCGCGTACGTCGACGACGCGCTCGCGCGCGTCGCGTCGGCGTCCGAGCTGGCCGCACTGGGTGCGTTGCGCGCCGAGCTGACCGGCCGCCGGTCAGTCCTCACGGGGTGGCACCGCGAGCTCGGCTCGCTCGACCCCAGCGCACGCCGGACGCTCGGGCAGCTCCTCAACGAGTCGGAGCGCGCCATCACACAAGCACTCGACGCGCGCGACGTCGAGCTCGCGCGCGGGGCCCGGCGCGATCGGCTCGCCGCTGACCGGCTCTGCCTCGACGAGCTCGTCGACCGCGCGGTCGACACGCCGCTCGAGCGCGGGCACCGCCACCTCGTCACCAAGACCCGAGACGAGCTGGAGGACGTGT
This sequence comes from Acidimicrobiales bacterium, assembly GCA_035510855.1. GTDB lineage: Bacteria > Actinomycetota > Acidimicrobiia > Acidimicrobiales > RAAP-2 > Palsa-459. The sequence continues at coordinate 11,128 of DATKGG010000031.1, read as the reverse complement.
TCGTCGCCATGGGCTTCGAGGTGGTCGAAGGACCCGAGGTCGAGACGGACTGGTACAACTTCGAGGCGCTCAACCTGCCGCTCGGGCACCCCGCGCGGGGGATGCACGACACGCTGTACCTCGAGGTGGGGACGAGCGAGTCGGTGGTGCTGCGGACGCACACGTCCCCGGTGCAGGTCCGCAGCATGGAGGCGGCCGTGCGCGATCGATCGCTCCCGCTGCACGTGGTCGCCCCGGGGCGGGTGTACCGGCGCGACACGCCCGACGCGAGCCACCTCGTCGAGTTCAACCAGATCGAGGGTCTCGTCGTGGACAGGGGCATCACCTTCGCGGACCTCGCGGGCACGATCTCGGCATTCACCTCCGCGTACTTCGGCGACGACATCTCCGCGCGGCTCCGGCCCAGCTACTTCCCGTTCACCGAGCCGTCAGCGGAGTTCGACATCACGTGCACGATCTGCAGGGGCGCACGCTGCCGGACGTGCGGCCAGACCGGGTGGATGGAGCTCGGCGGATGCGGCGTGATCGACCCCGCGGTCTTCGCCGCGGTCGGCATCGACCCGTCGGAGTGGAGCGGCTTCGCATTCGGCTTCGGCATCGACCGGTGCGCCTTCATGCGCCACCAGGTCGCGGACCTCCGCGCGCTCGTCGACAACGACGTGCGCTTCCTGAGGCAGTTCTGATGCGCGTCCCGCTCTCGTGGCTCGCGTCGTACGTGCCGCTTCCCGAGAGCCTCGACGAGCTCATAGCGACGCTTGACGACCTTGGGCTCGTCGTCGAGGGCATCGAGCGCGTCGGGGCGGGGCTGGACGGCGTGGTCGTCGTCGAGGTCGAGCGCATCGACGCGATCAAGGGCGCCGACCGCATCCGGCTCGTCACGGTGCGCGACGGGTCCTCGTCCGTCGAGGTCGTCTGCGGCGCGTGGAACTTCGACGTGGGCTCGCTCGTGCCGTTCGCGCCGGTGGGCACCGTGCTGCCGGACGGGATGGCGATCTCGCAGCGGACGATGCGCGGCGTCGTGTCGAACGGGATGCTGTGCTCGGGGCGCGAGCTCGGGGTTGGCGACGATCACGAGGGCCTCTTGGTGCTCGACGCTCGCACCGCGACGCGCGGCCAGCCGATCGCCGACGTCCTCGGCATCGACCGCGACGTCGTGATGGACCTGGCCATCGAGGGCAACCGGCCCGACGCGTGGTGCGTCGAGGGCGTCGCCCGCGATCTCGCGGCGCGCTACGACGTGGCGTTCCACCCCGTCGAGCCCAGCCCGCCGGAGCCGGGCGCCGAACGCGCCAGCGCCTCGGCCGCCGTCGAGATCGTCGACTCGGACCTGTGTGGACGATTCGTCGCCACCGAGCTCCGCGACGTCGTCGTCGCCGAGTCGCCACCATGGCTCGCGCGCCGCCTGGAGCTCGCGGGGATGCGGCCGATCAACAACGTGGTGGACGCGTCCAACTACGTGATGCTCGAGCTCGGCCAGCCCACGCACGCCTACGACCTCGACCGGCTTGCGCGACACGCGATCCGCGTCCGGCGAGCCGTGACGGGGGAGCAGCTCGAGCTGCTCGACGGCTCGACCATCGAGCTCGCGATCGATTCTGGTGCAATCGGGGACACCGGTGACGACCTCGTCATCTGCGACGGTGCCGACGTGCCCATCGGACTTGCGGGCGTGATGGGCGGCGCCTCGATCGAAATCGGGCCGACCACCACGTCGGTGGTCCTCGAGGCGGCTTGGTTCGAGCCGATCGGCATCGCGAGATCGGCCAAGCGCCACCGGCTGCGCACCGAGGCCTCGGTGCGATTCGAGCGAGGCTGCGACTACTCGAACTGCGACCGCGCGTCTGGTCGGTTCGTGGAGCTGCTCGCGATGAGCTCGCCGGGACTGCGTGTCGTCGGCGAGCCGATCGACGTCCGCGGCGAGCTGCCAAAGCCCGCTGAGCTGCAGGTCGACGCTGACGCGATCGAAGCGGTCCTGGGCGTCCGCCTGGGGCTCGACGAAGTCGCCCGCCTGCTCTCGGCCATCGGCTTTCACGTGGCCGCCCGCGACGGGTCGCTCGAGGTCACGGCGCCGACGGGCCGCCCGGACGTACGTGACGCCCCCTTCGGCGTCGCCGACGTCGCCGAGGAGGTCGCTCGGCTCCACGGGTACGCCGCACTCCCGACGCGGGTCCCTTCCTGGCCCGCGCCCGGCGGGCTCGCGAAGATCGTCCGCGTGCGCCGAGCGGTGCGCGAGGCACTCGTCGGGATCGGGGCGCTCGAGGCGTGGACCGCCGCGATCGTGCCGGCCGCCGACGCGATGCTCTTGGGCGACGAGGACGAGCGGATACGGCTCACGAACCCCGTCGCCGCCGACGCGCCCTTCCTGCGCTCGAGCCTGCTGCCCGGCCTCTTGGGGGCGGTTCGCCGCAACGCCGAGCGCCGGCAGGGCGACGTTGCGCTCTTCGAGATCGGCGTCGTGTTCACCCACCCGTCGGTTGCCCCGACCGCTCGCGTCGAGCGTGGCGGCGCCGGAGGCGGCGAGCTCGTCAAGCTCCCGAGCGAGGACGAGCGGGTGGCACTCGTGCTCGCGCGCCCGCATGACGACGCTCGATCCGCCGTCGCTGCGTGGCGGGTCCTCGCGACCGCGTTGCGGCTCGCGCACACGCGCCTTGACCCCGTTGCCGGGGCGACGCCGCTGGGATTGCATCCGACGCGGTGCGCGGCGATCGTCGACGCGAGCACGGGTGCCCTCATCGGGCACGTGGGCGAAGTAGACCCCGACATTGCCGCTCGCGCGATTCCCGGGCTCGATGACGGACGGCGACTGGGCTGGTTGGACCTCTCGATGGGGGTGCTCGCGGACCACGACGCGATCCCGCGGGCGTCAGAGATCGCGAGCGTGCCGAGCCGGTACCCGACGAGCGACGTCGACCTCGCCTTCGTGCTCGACGAGTCGGTCCACGTGGAAGACCTGAAGGTCGTGCTCGGCGACGCCGCGGGGGAGCTCTGCGAGTCCGTCGAGTGCTTCGACGCCTACCGTGGCCCCGCCGTGCCCGCGGGCTCGCGCAGCCTCGCGATGCGCGTGCGGCTCTGCGCCCCGGACCGCACCCTCAGCGAGGAAGAGCTGGCCTCGACGCGCGCCAAAATGATCGACGCGGCGACGAGGTCCCTGTCGGCGACGCTTCGCTGAGCGGCCGCTTTGTCGACGTCGCGAGGAACGATCCGATGACGATGAGCGGGAAGCCGAGCAGGATCCCGCTCGTGAGCGGCTCGGAGAGGATGGCGACGCCAAGCAGCACCGCGATCGCGGTGTTGGCGTAGGTGACGACGACCATCCGCGACGGGCCGACCTCGTGGACGAGCTCGAAGAACACGAGGAACGCGGCAACCGTGCACACGAGGGCGAGGACCACGAGCGCGCCGAGCACGGACCACGACACGTGTGACGGCAGGTGGGTCGCGCCGTAGGGGGTGTAGGCGAGCGCCACCACGCTCACTGCCATGGCCACCACGCCGAGCCCGGGGATGCCGGCGAGCCGCGTCGAGACGATCCGAGGTCCCATCGTGTAGCCCACGACGACGACCCCCATCGCCGCGAGCCACTTCCAGTTCGATCCCGAGAAGTCGAAGCCAACCAGCAGTGCCACGCCCGCGGCGCCGAGTCCGAGGCCGGCAAGGCGTCCTGGGCCGAATTGCTCGTCGCTTCGCGCCAGCTTGGCGACGACCGCGGCAAGGAGCGGCGTCGTCGCGACGAGCATGCCCGTGACCGAGCTCGAGAGGTGCTGCTCGGCGCTCGACATGAGCAGCCAGGGCACGCCGAAGTGCACGAAGGCGTAGACGACGATCCAGCCGAGTCGACCGCGGACCGCGCGCAGCGCGCCGGCCCGCCAGGCGATCGGCAGGAGGATGAGTGCCGCGGGCGCGGTCCGCAGGAACACGAGGGTCCCCGGGTCCACGCCGTGTTGCACGGCGACGCGGATCATGAGGTACGGCATGCCCCAGATCACTGACAGCGCGAGGAATAGCACGACCCCCCGGCGTGACATCGGCCCATCCTGCCGGACGGCTGTCGCACGTCGTCCATCTTGCATTTCTATGCATCAGTGTGCATACAATCTCCGATGCACGTGGGGGTCGCAGGGGCGTCCGGGTACGCCGGGGGCGAAGTCCTCCGGTGGTGCGCGGGGCACCCCGACCTGGACGTCGAGGTGGTGACGGCCGAGCGCCATGCGGGCGAGCTCGTGTCGTGCCATGCCCCCTCGCTGGCCGCGGCCTACCCGTCGCTGCGCTTCGAAGCGACGATCGCGGCGGCGTTCTCGGGCTGCGACGTCGTGTTCCTCGCGTTGCCCCATGGGCGCTCTGCGGCGCTCGCCGGCTCGATCCGTGCAGCCGGCGCGCTCGTGGTGGACCTGGGGGCGGACCTTCGGCTCCGCGATCCCGACGCCTGGCTCCGTTGGTACCACGAGCCGCACGGGGCGCCGGACCAGCTCGGTTCGGCGGTGTACGGGCTGGTTGAGCGGCATCGCGAGACGCTTCGAACCGCGGCGCTGGTCGCGGTTCCCGGGTGCTATCCGACCGCGGCGATCCTCGCGCTCGGCCCGTTGCTCGACGGCGGGCTCGCGACCCGCGAGCGAGTCGTCGTGGACGCGGTGAGCGGGGCATCCGGAGCGGGCGCGACCCCGTCGGACTCGCTGCACTTCTCCGTGCTCGCCGACGACGTCACCGCCTACGGGCTCCTCGATCACCGACACACCGCCGAGATGGAACAAGAGCTCGCCTGCGAGGTGCTCTTCACGCCGCACCTCGTGCCCGTCGACAGGGGGCTGCTGGCGACCTGCTACGCGCGGGCGGCCGGCGGGGTCGACACGAGCGACGCGCTCGATGCCCTGCACGCGGCGTATGACGGCGAGCCGTTCGTCGTGGTCACGAGCGAGCCTCCGCGCCCCAAGTCCGTGCGCGGGACGAACGTCGCGCACGTGACCGCGCGAGTCGACCAGCGCACCGGGTGGCTCGTGTCCCTGTGCGCCATCGACAATCTCGGCAAAGGCGCAGCCGGGCAGGCGATCCAGTGCGCGAATGTCGCGCTCGGGCTCGCCGAGACAGCCGGCCTCGTGGTGGCCGGGGTGTGGCCATGAGCGTCGTCGCGCCCAGGGGATTCGCGGCCGCAGGCGCCCATCTCGGCATCAAGAGCTCCGGGGCGCCCGACTGCGCGGTCGTCGCGTGCACCGCCGACACGCCAGCGAACGCGGCGGCCGTGTTCACCTCGAACCTCGCTGCGGCCGCGCCGGTCATCGTCTCGAGGGCGCACCTCGCCGCGACCGGCGGACGTGTCCGAGCAGTCGTGCTGACCTCTGGCAACGCGAACGCCGCGACCGGGAAGCCCGGTCGGCGCCGGGCCGAGGGACTGTGTGCCACGGTCGCGGGCTCGCTCGGAGCCTCGAGCGACGAGGTACTCGTCGCTCAGACCGGGCTCATCGGCGTTCCCTTCGAGTTCGAGCGATGCGACCCTGGGCTGCGCGACGTGTGCGGGGCGCTGGGGGCTTCCACGCAGCACGGCGACGACGCAGCGCTCGCGATCATGACCACCGACACGAGGCCGAAGACGTTCTCATGGACCAACGGGAGCTTCACGGTCGGGGCGATGGCAAAGGGCGTGGCGATGCTCGCGCCCACGATGGCGACGATGCTGGCGGTGCTCACGACCGACGCGGCGTGCGAGCCGGGTGTGCTCGCCGGGTTGCTGCACGCCGCGGTCGCCCCCACGTTCAACAGCGTGCACGTCGACGGCGACACGTCCACGAACGACACCGTGGTCGTGCTTGCTTCGGGGTCCGCGGGGCACGTCGACCCAGACCTCTTGGGCTCGGTGCTCTCCGACGCGTGCGCCTCGCTCGCCCACGAGATGGTCGCGGACGCAGAAGGCGCGACCAAGCTCGCGACGGTGTCGGTCTACGGCGCGCGGTCGGACCACGAGGCGCACGTCGCGGCGCGGGCAGTGGCCGGGTCGCTGCTCGTCAAGTGCTCGCTCAACGGGGCGGATCCCTACTGGGGACGGGTGGTGTCGTCGCTGGGCGCAGCGGGTGTCGGCTTCGACATGGACCGCGTCGCGGTCGGCTACGGCGGGACCGTGGTGTGCGCTCAGGGCGTGGGGGTCGACCACGACGCCACGGCGGTCGTCGCGCACCTCTCGGGGCGCGAGGTCTCGATCGAGTGCGACCTCGGGCTCGGCGACGGTGTCGGCGCGGTCCTGTGCTGTGACCTCGGCGAGGGCTACCTCGCAGAGAACCGGACGACGTCATGACGCGCGCGCCGAGCGGCCTGGGTGCCCGGCCCTCCGACGTCGCGGCCATCCTCATCGAGGCGCTGCCGTACATCCGCCGGTTCGCAGGCTCGATCATCGTCGTCAAGTTCGGCGGGGCTGCACTTGCGGGCTCGACGGACCCTGCAGGCGCGCTCGCGTCGTTCGCAGAGGACGTCGCGCTGCTCCGCTCCGTGGGCCTCGCACCGGTGATCGTCCATGGCGGCGGACCACAGATCGGAGAGCTGCTCGAGCGCCTCGGGATCGCCTCTGAGTTCCAAGACGGCCACCGGGTGACCGACGCAGAGACCCTCGAGATCGCGAGGATGGTCCTCGTGGGGAAGGTGAACAGCGAGATCGTCGCAGCGATCAACGTGCACGGCGCGCTGGCTGTCGGCCTCTCCGGGTTTGACGCGAACCTGCTGCAGGTCGGGCTCCGCGACGAGCAGCTGGGCTACGTCGGCGACGTCGACGCGGTGAACCCGTCGCTGCTCCACGGGCTGCTCGCCCAGGGACTTGTCCCGGTCGTCGCCACGATGGGCTCGGACCTTGGTGGGCAGGCCTACAACGTGAACGCCGACACCGTCGCCGGTGCGCTCGCCGCCTCGCTCAAGGCGACCAAGCTCGTGATGCTGACGGACGTGGACGGCGTGCGCAGCGACCCCTCGGACGTCGGCACCACGATCCAGCGACTGCGCGCCGACGAGCTCGACGCGATGGTGACCGCTGGCGTCGCAACCGGCGGCATGGTGCCAAAGGCTCGGGCGTGCGTCGCCGCGGTGCGCGCCGGTGTCGAGGCCGCCCACCTGCTCGACGGGACCGTCGCGCACGCGGTGCTCCTCGAGCTGTTCACCGACAGCGGCGTTGGGACGATGGTGACGGCGTGACCCGGCACTTCTTGGAGGTCGACGACCTCGTGGTGACCGAGCTGTCCGAGGTCCTCGCGGCCGCGCTGGCGGACAACGGACGTCCGCTCGCGGGCCTGGGGGTGGCCGTCGTCATGACGCTGCCCTCGCTGCGGACGAGGAACTCGACGGAGATGGCCGTGACGGACCTCGGCGGCCACGCGGTCGTCCTCGCGGGTGGCGAGGTCGGCATCGACGTGCGAGAGACGGCCGAGGACGTGGCCCGCACGCTCGCCCGCTACCACCGGGCGATCTGCGTGCGGGTGGTCGATCACGAGGTGCTGGTGCGCATGGCGCGGGCGATCGACGACGCCGAACTGGACGTGCCCGTCGTGAACCTGCTCTCGTCGAGCGGCCACCCCGTCCAGGCCCTGGCGGACCTGCTCACGATCGCCGAGCTTGACGCGCGGGGGATCGCGGGCCTGCGAGGGACCCGCATGGCCTGGATCGGCGACTCGAACAACGTGGCTCGGTCGCTGACGCTCGGCGCGGTCGCGCTCGGCATGCACGTCTCGGTGAGTTCGCCGAAGGGCTATCGGTTCGGGTCCGTGGATCTCGAGCGCGTTGCCTCGCACGCCCGGCTCGCCGGGCTCGGCGGCTCGCTCGAGCTCTTCGACGAGCCGGCTGCGGCGGTCGAGGGCGCGGCCGCGGTCTGCACCGACGTGTGGGTCTCGATGGGACAGGAGCATGAGCGCGACGCCCGGCTCGCGTCGTTCACGGGCTACCAGGTCGACACCGCGCTCCTCGAGCGCGCCGCGCCGGGGGCAGTGCTGCTCCACTGCCTGCCCGCGCACCGGGGCGAGGAGGTCACCGCCGAGGTCCTCGAGGGTCCTCGCAGCAGGGTGTGGCAGGAGACGGCGCACCGTCGCACCGCGATGCGCGGGCTGCTCGCGTGGCTCGTCGCGAGGGCACCATGACCAAGACGCAGCGCCAGCATCGGATCGCCCAGATCCTCTCGTCGTCCACGGTCACCTCCCAGGCACAGCTCGTCGGCATCCTTTGTGCCGACGGCATCTTGGCGACGCAGGCCACGGTCTCGAGGGACCTCGTCGAGCTCGGGGTCGTGAAGGTCCGCAACAGCGTCGGCGTGCGAACCCTGGCGCTCCCAAGTGCGGCGAGCGCGCTTCGCGCCCAGCCCGAGCACCTGCGACGGGTCCTGTCGGACTGGGTCGTCGACGTGACGAGCGCCGGCCCGCTCGTGGTCGTGAAGACGCCGCCTGGCTGCGCGCACGTGGTCGCCTCGGCGCTCGACCGCGGTGTCATCGAGGGCACGCTCGGGACGGTCGCTGGGGATGACACGATCTTCGTCGTGGTCGACGAGCGCATGGGTGGCGCCGCCATGGCAATGAAGCTCCGCGAGACCGCCGGGCTCGACGCAGCATCTTCGACCGTCAAGGGTCGAACCCCGCGCGCGGCGGGAACGCCGTCGAAGAGAGGACGCTGAGATGACCAAGAAAGTGGTGCTTGCCTACAGCGGCGGGCTGGACACGTCGGTCGCCGTGCGCTGGATGCACGAGGAGTGGGGCGTCGAGGTCCACTGCGTCGCGGTCGACGTCGGACAGGGCGACGGCGACGGATCCGGCAACGACGTGCTCGTCGAGCGAGCCCTGGCCGCGGGTGCCGCAGGCTGTGTCGTGATCGACGCGCGACGCGAGATGGCCGAGGAGTTCTGCGCGCCAGCGCTCGTCGCCAACGCGCGCTACGAGGGCAAGTACCCCCTTGTCTCTGCACTCTCGCGCCCGGTCATCGTCCGCCACCTCGTCGCCGAGGCACGGCGCGTCGGCGCCGAAGCCGTCGCGCACGGGTGCACCGCGAAGGGCAACGACCAGGTTCGCTTCGACGTCGGGACGCGGACCCTCGCACCCGACCTTGAGGTGCTGGCGCCGGCCCGCGTGTGGCAGATGACGAGGGCGGACGCGGTGTCGTATGCGGCGAAATGGTCGATCCCGATCGAGGCGACCGCGGAGAAGATCTACTCGATCGACGAGAACCTCTTCGGGCGCGCGATCGAGTGCGGGCAGATCGAGGATCCCTGGGCCACGCCGCCCGAGGAGTCCTACACGCTCACGAGGGTGACCGAGTCCGAGGACGCGACCTTCACCGTCGGCTTCGAGGCGGGGCGTCCCGTGACGCTCGACGGCACGGTGCTCGACCTCGAGACGCTGCTGGCCGCGGTCGGTCAGCTCACCGGCGCACGTGGCTTCGGCCGACTTGACATGGTCGAGAACCGGCGAGTCGGGATCAAGTCGAGAGAGGTCTACGAGTGCCCCGGCGCGCTCGCGCTGATCGCGGCGCACCAGGACCTCGAGGACCTCACCTTGGAGCGCGACGTGCACCACGAGAAGGCGCGCCTCGAGTCGAGGTGGTCCGAGCTCGTCTACGACGGGATGTGGTTCTCCCCGCTCAAGGCGGCCCTTGACGCGTTCTTCGCAGAGACCCAGCGCTACGTCACCGGGGAGGTTCGCCTTCGGGTGTCCGCACCGGGGGTGCTGCGCGTCGAGGGACGTAAGAGCCCCGTCGCCCTCTATGACCACGGTCTCGCCACCTATGACGCAGCCGACACGTTCCGCCACGCTGACGCGGAGGGCTTCGTCAGGCTCTGGGGGCTCGGCGTGCAGACCTGGGCTGCGCGCCAGGCACGTGGCAACGATCGACCGGGTCCTGCGGCATGACCCTGTGGTCGGGTCGCCTCAGCGGCGGTCGTGACGACGAGATGGCGGCATTTACGTCGAGCCTCGGCTTCGACAAGCAGCTGTGGCAGGTAGACCTCGCGGGGTCCAGGGCACACGTCACCGGCCTGCGGACTGCGGGGCTTGTTTCCGACGACGAGGCGCGCGCGCTCATCGACGCGATCGACGGCGTGGCACGGGAGCTCGAGGGCGACACGTTCGTGTTCACCGACAGCGACGAGGACATCCACACTGCCGTCGAGCGACGGGTCACCGAGCTCATCGGGTCGACGGGCGCCAAGCTCCACACGGGTCGGAGCCGAAACGACCAGGTTGCCACGGACCTCCGCCTCTGGACGCGGCATGCGATCGCGATGCTCTCTGACGCAGTGCTCGACCTCGCGACCACGCTGCATGAGTCGGCCGACCGCGCCGGTGATGCCTACCTGCCGGGGTACACCCACCTGCAGCGCGCCCAGCCGGTGCTGCTCAGCCATCACCTCCGCGCCCACGCCTGGGCGCTGCTGCGCGACGCCGATCGACTGTTCGACGCGGACGTGCGAGTCGACGCGTCCCCCCTCGGCGCCGGGGCGCTGGCGGGCAGCTCGCTGCCGCTCGATCCAGCGGTGGCTGCTCGAGAGCTCGGCTTCTCTTCGACCTTCCACAACAGTCTCGACGCGGTCAGCGACCGCGACTTCGTCGCAGAGTTGCTGTTCTGCGCCGCCTTGTGCGCGGTGCACCTCTCGAGGATGGGCGAGGAGCTCGTCTTGTGGACGTCGGCTGAGTTCGGGTTCTGCGAGCTCGACGACCGCTTCACGACCGGCAGCTCGATGCTGCCCCAGAAGAAGAATCCCGACGCCGCCGAGCTCTCGCGGGGCAAGGCAGGTCGTCTGATCGGCAACCTCACTGGCCTCCTCGCCACGTTGAAAGGGCTACCGCTCTCCTACAACCGCGACCTCCAAGAGGACAAGGAGCCGCTGTTCGACTCGGTCGCCCAGTTGCGCGGCGCCCTCCTTGCGCTTCGCGGGTGTTACGCCACCGCCACTTTCAAGACCGCGGCGATGGCGGTGGCGGCTGACGACGACGACGCGGTCGCCGTCGACCTCGCCGAGTGGCTCGTCGTCCGCGGGACGCCGTTTCGCGACGCGCACCACACCGTGGGGGCGCTTGTGGCGCTGGCCCACGAGCGAGGTGTCCGGTTGCGCGACGTCGTCGCCGAGTCCGACAGCTTCGGCGACGAGGCCCTCTCGCTCTTCGAGGCGGGCAGCGCGGTGCGG
>DATKGG010000030.1:0-34489 GCA_035510855.1 Acidimicrobiales bacterium | reverse complement strand
GGAGGGAGCGCTCAGCGGCGACACGACGTCACTCAAGGAGTTCGAGGGCAAGGCGCTCCTGCTGGTCAACGTCGCCTCACAGTGCGGGCTCACCCCGCAGTATACGGGCCTCGAGGTGCTGCAGGAGAAGTACGCCTCCCGCGGCTTCAGCGTGCTCGGGTTCCCCTGCAACCAGTTCGGCGAGCAAGAGCCGGGCACCCCCGAAGAGATCGCGACGTTCTGCTCCACGAACTACGGCGTCACCTTCCCCATGTTCGAGAAGATCGAGGTGAACGGCGAGCACCGACACCCGATCTACGCCGAGCTCGAGGAGGTCGCGGACGGCGAGGGACACGCTGGCGACATCCGCTGGAACTTCGAGAAGTTCCTGGTCGGGCCCGATGGCGCGATCGTGCAGCGGTTCAGCCCCGTGGTCACCCCCGAGGATCCCGCGCTCACCGAGGCGATCGAGCAGCTGCTGCCTGCCTGACGTGCCCGCCTACGCGGCGACCATCTTCGACATGGACGGCCTCCTGGTCGACTCCGAGATCCTCTGGCATCGAGCCGAGCTCGAGATCCTCGTGCCCCTTGGCGCGCCGATCGATGCCGACGCCACGCGTGCGACCAAGGGGATGTTCGTCCGTGAGGTCGTGGGCCACTACTACGGCCTCGCCCCCTGGGAGGCACCCAGCATCGGAGAGGTCGTCGACTTGGTCCTCGACCGCGTCGGGGAGCTAGTCGAGGACGTCGGTCGCCTGCTGCCAGGGGCGACGCGCGCCTTGTCGCTCTGCGCCTCGCTCGGCCCCATCGCGCTCGCGAGCTCCACGCCTCGGCGGCTGATCTACCGGACGCTGCGGCACTTCGGGCTCGACGAGTCCTTCGAGGTGATCCACTCCGCAGAGGACGAGCCGTTTGGCAAGCCACATCCGGGCGTGTTCCTCACGACCGCGACGATGCTGGGCATCGCGCCACGCGCCTGCCTCGTCTTCGAGGACTCGGTAGCTGGTGTCGTCGCCGCGGCCGCTGCCGACATGGGCTGCGTCGCCGTGCCCGCCGCCGACGAGCGCGGTCGAGCGGCCTTCGACAGCGCCACGCTGGTGCTCGACTCGCTGGCCGACCTCGAGGCGTCGTGGCTCACCGCCCGGTTCGAGCCGACTGCGGTCGCAGGACGTGCCGGGAACGAGCGACCCGGCCCCAAGTAGCGTCCCTCGCGACCACTGGAGGACCGATGGCACAGGACGCTCCCGCACGATCACCATTGTTCGAGCTCGCCGAGCAGCTGGTCCAGGACCACGCGGCGCTCGACCCGATGATCGCGACGTACTTCGGCATCAAGGGCTACGACGACCAGCTGCCAGAGTTCTCCGACGACCGCTGGGAGCGAGACGCCGCGTTCTCGCGCTCGTCGCTCGCCGCAGTGCGTGCCATCGCGCCGACCGACGACGCGGATCGGATCGCGAAGTCCGTGATGGAAGAGCGCCTGGCGAGTCGCGGTGAGATCGAGGGATCCGGTGAGCTCGCCCGGACAGTCGGCGTCATCAACTCGCCCATCTCTGAGATCCGTCAGGTCTTCGAGCTCATGGCGACCGAGACGAACGAGGACCTGGCGAATGTGCGCGCGCGCCTCTCGGGGGTCCGCCATGCGCTGTCGAGCTGGCGCGACGGCCTCGAGTCGGTCGCCGCACGGGGCGAACTGGCACCGCGGCGTCACCTCGTCGGCATCGCCGAGCAGGCTGCGCTGTATGCATCGGGTGGGTACGAGCGCTTCGCGGAGCCCTTGGTGGCGCGATCGGACGACCCCGACGCACTTCGCGCGGCCGCCAAGGACGCCGACACGGCGTGCGGCGAGTTCGGCGAGTACCTCGTGAAGGAGCTCGCGCCGAAGGCGACGGAGGTTGAGTCGTGCGGGAAGGATCGCTACGTGCGGTGGGCGAGGTACTTCACGGGCGCGGACCTCGACGTCGACGAGATCTACGCGTGGGGGTGGCAGGACCTCCAGCGGATCAACGAGCGGATGTGGGAGCTCGCCGCAGAGCTCCTCCCCGGCGCAACAAGGCTCGCCGACGTCGCTGACGCGCTCGACGCGAACGACGACGGCGCGGTTGAGGGCACCGACGCGCTCATCGAGCGCCTCGAGGCGTTCACGGCCGCGACGATCCAGTCGCTCGACGGCGTCCACTTCGACATCGACCCTCGGATCCGGCGCTGCGACGCGCGGCTCGCCCCGGAGGGCTCGGCGGCCGCGCCGTACTACATCACCCCGAGCGAGGACCTGTCTCGACCGGGCACGACGTGGTACCCGACGCTCGGCCGGACAAGGTTCCCGTGGTGGCGCATCGCGTCGACCTGGTACCACGAGGGCGTGCCGGGCCACCACCTTGAGGGAGCGGGCTCACTGCTCCTGGCCGATCGCCTGAGCCGGTTCCAGCGCCTCGAGGGCTGGATCAGCGGCTACGGGGAAGGCTGGGCGCTGTACGCCGAGCGGCTGATGGAAGAGCTCGGCGGCTTCTCGGATCCCGCCGACGAGCTCGGGTACCTGGAGGGCCAGTCGCTGCGCGCCGCTCGGATCGTCGTTGACCTGGGGCTGCACCTCGGGTTCCCCGCGCCGAGCGACCTCGGCACGCTGGGGGCGCTTGGCGACTGCTCGTCGAAGACCTGGACGCCCGCGATGGCGGTCGCCCTCCTCGAGGAGCGCGCGATCACCGACCCAGAGTCGGCCCGATCCGAGGTCGACCGCTACCTGAGCATGCCGGGCCAGGCGATCTCCTACAAGGTCGGCGAGCGGGTCTGGCTCGGCGCGCGGGCCGACGCGCGCGCGAGGCTCGGGGACAACTTCGACCTGAAGCGCTTCCACGCCCATGCGCTCGGTCTCGGGCCGATGGGCCTCGATCCGTTCCGTGCCGAGCTCGACCGCTGGGACGGCTCGTAGTCGCCGGCGTCGTGCGCTACCTCGCGAGCGCGAGGTGGAACCGAAAGCCGGTGTCGTGGACGTGCGCGCCCTCGGGGAACCCATCCACGCGCTCCCAGCCGAGGCGCTCGTAGAGCTGTCGCGCCGCGGGCTGGCGCGGGCCGGTCTCGAGAAACAGCTCGCGGTAGCCGCGCGCGACGGCCTCTTGGAGGACCGCGTCCATCAGTCGCCTCGCGACGCCCGAACGGCGGAGGTCGGGCCGCACCCAGAGCCGCTTGACCTCGCCGATGCACAGCCCGGGATCGACGATCGGTCGGATGCCGACGCCGCCTGCGAGGTGGTCCTCGGCGCGCGCCACGAGGTACACGCCGTGCGGCGGGTCGAAGTCGTGCGACCCGATGTCGTGCGCGCCGCGGTTCCCGATGCCATACAGATGGTCGAACTCGTCAAGGGCGGCGAGCACGATGCTCTGGACCCCGTGGGAGTCGAAGGCCTCGGGGGAGATGACGAGCTCGCCGTCGGGCACCACCGAATCGTACGGCGCAGCCTTCGCCGAGCTGCACGCGGATCGGTCACTAGGCTCTTGCGACCCAGCGCACCAGGAGAGCCCGTGTTCCGCCCCGTGAGCCAGACTCCCGACTTCGTGTCGGTGGAGACCGAGGTGCTCGAGCGCTGGGCTGCCCACCGGATCTTCGAGCGCTCGGTCGAGCAGCGCGCCGACGCGCCCCCGTGGGTCTTCTACGAAGGCCCGCCGACTGCCAACGGGAGTCCCGGGCTGCACCACGTGTGGGCACGCGTCTACAAGGACCTGTTCTGCCGCTACCAGACGATGCGAGGGCACTTCGTCGAGCGACGGGCGGGCTGGGACACCCACGGGCTCCCCGTCGAGGTCGAAGTCGAGCGACGACTCGCGATCTCTGGCAAGCGCGCCATCGAAGACGAGATCGGCATCGCCCGGTTCGTCGAGCTGTGCCGCGAGTCCGTTGAGGTCTACGTGGAGGACTTCGAGAAGTTGACGAGACGGATCGGCTACTGGGTCGACTTCGACGCCGCCTATCGGACCTACGCACCTGAGTACGTCGACTCGGTGTGGTGGCACCTGAAGACGATCTTCGACGCGGGGCTGCTCTACGAGGACCTCAAGGTGCTGCCGTACTGCCCGCGCTGCGAGACGCCGCTGTCGAGCCACGAGCTCGGCCAGCCCGACGTCTACACCGAGGAGGCCGACCTCTCCGCGTACGTCCGGCTCCCGCTCGCGGAGGGCACGGTCTCGCCGCCGCCGGGCGCCACGTCGCTCCTGGTCTGGACGACGACGCCCTGGACCTTGCTCAGCAACGTCGGCGTCGCGGTCAACCCGGCGCTCACCTATGCCGTTGTCGACGGCACCGTCGTCGCGGCCGACCTCGTCGAGTCCGTCTTCGGCGAGGCGGCCGCCGTGGGCGGCACCGTCCCGGGCGAGTCCTTGGTTGGCCTTCGCTACCTGCGGCCCTTCAACGACCTGCCGATCGAGAACGGCGACGCCGGCGTCGTCGTGCCGGCCGACTACGTCAGGGTGGACGATGGGACTGGGCTCGTCCACCTGTCGCCTGCGTTCGGGGAGATCGACCGCTTGGTCGGCAAGGAGTTCGGGCTCGCGACGCTCAACCCCGTCGGCCAGGACGGGCGGTTCACGACCGCGGTCGCGTGGCTCGCAGGACAGGGCGTCCGCGACGCCAACGAGCGGATCGTTGCTGAGCTCTCCAAGCGCGACCTGCTCGAGCGGGCCGAGTGGTACGACCACTCCGTGCCGCACTGCTGGCGCTGCAACACGGTGCTGCTGTACTGGGGCAAGCCCAGCTGGTACGTGGCGACGACCCAGCGGCGCGACGACCTGCTCGGGGAGAATGCGGGCATCGACTGGCACCCCGAGCACATCCGTGACGGACGGTTCGGCGAGTGGCTCGAGAACAACGTGGACTGGGCGCTGTCGAGGGACCGCTACTGGGGGACGCCGCTGCCGGTGTGGCGCTGCCCGTCAGGCCACGTGACCTGCGTGGGCTCGCGGGCGGAGCTCTCCGGTCTCACCGGCACGGACGTGTCGGACATCGACCCACACCGACCGGTGATCGACGAGGTCACGTTCGCGTGCCCGACCTGCGGCGAGACCGCGACGCGCGTGCTGCCCGTGATCGACGCGTGGTTCGACTCCGGCGCGATGCCCGCCGCCCAGTGGGGCTACCCGCACGTCGAGGGGTCCAAGGCGGCGTTCACGTTCCCCGCGGACTTCATCGCCGAGGCGATCGACCAGACGCGCGGATGGTTCTACTCGCTGCTCGCGGTCAACACGCTCGTCTTCGACGAGGCGGCGTACCGTCACGTGCTGTGCCTCGGGCACATCGTCGACGAGGACGGCCGAAAGATGTCCAAGTCGTTGGGCAACGTGATCGACCCCTGGCAGATCCTCGACACCCGAGGCGCGGACCCGCTGCGGTGGTGGATGTTCGTGCAGGGCTCACCATGGACGCCGACGAGGACTTCGCTGCAGGCAATCGACGCGACGACGCGCGACTCCCTCGTGAAGCTCTGGAACACCTACAGCTTCTTCATGACTTTCGCGTCGATCAACAGGTTCGACCCGGCGAACACTGACATCTCCGAGCTCACCGAGCGCCCCGAGCTCGACCGCTGGGTGCTCTCGCGGCTCGAGCGCGCGACCGAGGCGGCGAGCTCGTCGCTCGACGGCTACGAGCCCCTTGCTGCGGCGGTCGCCATCGCGTCGTTGATCGACGACGTCTCCAACTGGTACCTGCGCCTGTCTCGACGCCGGTTCTGGCGTACGGACCCAAGCCTGCCTGCGTCAGACTCGCTCGCCGCGCACGCGACCCTGCACGAGGTGCTGGTTCGCCTCGCGCTGCTCATGGCGCCGTTGTGCCCGTTCCTCGCCGACTACCTGTACACCGAGCTCGTCGGCACGGCGACGACTGACTCAGTGCACCTCTGTGACTGGCCCGAGGTCGACGCGGCGTTGATCGACGTGGACCTCGAGGCCCGCATGGCGGTGGCGCGAGAGGTCGTCTCGCTCGGCCGCGCGGCGCGCGCCGAGGCCGGGATCAAGGTCCGCCAGCCGCTGCGCCGCGCGCTCGTTTTCTTGCCGCCTGGTGCCGCGCTGCCGCCGTCGGGGATCGTCGAAGACGAGCTCAACGTCGACCACGTCGAGTACTCCGCGGCCATGTCCGACGTGCTCACCTACGAGCTGCACCCCAACTTCAGGTCGGTCGGCCCGAAGCTCGGCGAGCGCGCCCAAGGGCTGCGCGCCGCGCTCGCGGGCCTCGATGCCGCCGAGGCAGGTCGCACGATCGAAGCAGGCGGCACGGTCACCGTCGAGATCGACGGCGAGCGCATCGACCTCGACGGCGGCGATGTCGAGCTACGCGTTCGAGCCGAGGAGGGCTTCGCGGTGTCGCGCGCGGGCGCCGAGGTGGTCGCGCTCGACGTCGAGCTCGACGACGACCTGCGGCGTCGGGGCGTGATGCGCGAGCTCGTCCGACAGGTCCAAGAGCTGCGCAAGGAGCGAGGGCTCGAGGTGACCGACCACGTCGAGCTGCGGGTCGTTGGCATCGATCTCGACGACGCAGAGCGCAACATGCTCGCCCGCGAGGTACTGGCTGACGAGGTTCATGCCGCTGCAGGCGAGGGTGACGGCGTCGTGATCGAGCTCGCCGACGACCTCGTTGCCACCGTGTGGCTGTCGGTCGTCAGCTAGCAGCGCACGAGGGCGGGCCGCCGTTCAGCTTGCGAAGCGCGGTCTCGAGGATCTCGCGCTCCTCGTCGGACAGCTTCGAGGTGACGTAGGTGTCGAGGTGGCCCGCATGGACCTTGAGTGCCTCGGCAAGGACGAGCTCGCCGGCCTCGGTGATCCGGACGTGGACCGAGCGACGGTCGCTCGGGCACGCGAAGCGCTCGACGAGGCCCTCGCGCTCGATGCGGTCGACGAGCCGAGTGGTCCCTCCCGAGGAGTAGACGGTCTGGCCCGCAAGCTCGGACATCGACAGGAACCCGCGCTCGGCCCGCTGGACGCGCACGAGCACCTCGAACCACGCCAAGGGCAGGCCGATCGCGCGCTCCATGGCGGCGCCGAGCTGACGCTCCAAGCGGGCGTTCGTCTCCATGAGCAGCCCGAAGAGCAGGACCCGCTGATCGGCGCCCGATGCGGGCGTCGTAGGGGATTGCGGCACGCTGGTCACGGTACCAATCCACTCCTCGCTCGCCCTGGCGACACTTCTCTTGCAGGTAAGAATCTTGTTACACAGTATCTGTAGAAGCAAGTATAATGATGCGAGGACCAACAAGGAGCAGAAGTCATGACCGCTACCCAAGCGCAGACCAGCCACACGAGCACCCTGCCGAGCCCAGGGACCTACGCCGTCGACCCGATCCACTCCCACGTGGGGTTCGTGGCGCGCCACTTGGTAGCAACCAAGGTCCGCGGCAACTTCACCGAGTTCGAGGGCACGATCGTGATCGGGGAGACACCAGAGTCCTCCTCAGTCCGCGCTGCGGCCAAGGCCGCCACCATCAAGACGAATCAGGACCAGCGCGACGAGCACCTGCGATCCTCGGACTTCTTCGAGGTCGAGACCTACCCCGAGCTGACGCTCGTCTCGAAGCGCGTGAGCTCGCGCAGCGACGGTCACTACGACCTCGTGGCGGACCTCACGATCAAGGGAACGACCAAAGAGGTCGTCTTCGACCTCGAGTTCCTCGGCACCGGGCCTGGTATGGCACCCAACTCGACGCTCGCGGGGTTTGAGGCCACCGCGTCCATTGACCGTCGAGACTTCGGTGTCAACTTCAACGGCGCGATCGAGAACGGAAGTTTCGTCCTCGGGAACAAGATCGATCTCGAGATCGAGGTCCAGGCAAGCAAGAGCGCCTGAGGCTGCACGACTGCGTTGGGCTGCGCACCGCGGGTGGCCAGACAGGGCGACCCGCGGTGCCGCGGTCAGTACGCTTGGGCGATGGCCGACGAGCACCGCAATGTCAGAAAGCCTGCGATAGGCATCCTGGGCGCCCTCGCGGCGATCGCGAGCGTGTGGTGGTTCGCCTACCGGCCCCGTCGTAGGCGAGACGAAGAGGCCGACGAGTAGCGGTACACGATCCTTTCCGTCATCGCGTCGAGAGTCCCTCGACGAGCTTCGGGAGCACCACCTCGATGGGCCCGGTCACGAGCACGGTCGCGAGCGAGTCCATCGCGGTCGCCGCGCCGTTGATCACGATGACGTCCGCACCGGACTCGCGTGCCCGCGGCACCATCCCGGCGATCGGCCACACCGACAGGGTCGAGCCGACCGCGAGCAGCGCGTCGCAGCGTGACGCCGCGACGTCCGCGCGCTCGAGGTCACGTGCGAGCAGCGACTGGCCAAACGAGATCGTCGCGGACTTGAGAATCCCGCCGCAGCGTTGGCCGCCGACGAGTGCCTGGCACACCGGGTCCTCCTCCCCATGAGCGACCCGGTCCAGCGCAGCGTCGATCGGAGCCCGGTCCTCGCACGAGAGGCACACCACCTCCCGGCTCGAGCCGTGGATCTCGACGAGCCTCGCGGGGTTGGTGCCTGCGTCAGCATGCAGGCCGTCGACGTTCTGGGTGACCAAGGTGTCGAGTCGACCAGAGCGTTCGAGCTCGACGAGGGCACGATGCCCGTCGTTGGGCACGGGCCGCACGCCCCTCGAGTCGAGGCGCCGGCGCCACGCTCGCCGTCGGACGTCGGCGTCGCGGACCCAGATGGCGTAGGACGAGAGTGCCTCGGCGGCGGGATCCTTGGTCCACACGCCCTCGGGACCCCGGAAGTCGGGAATACCCGACGCCGTCGAGATCCCCGCCCCGGTGAGCACGCTGACGACTCCGGCCGCCACGAGCAGGCCGCGTGCGACGTCGAGGTCATCCACGCCTTGAGCCTGCCACGGGCACCTGGCGCACGGAGTGCCCGCGCGCTCGCCCGAGGCGAAGGCTGCCACGGTGAGCGGCTGGCCACGGCCGAGCGGCGGCAATGATGGTGGCATGCCCTACGCCGCGATCAACCCGACCACCGGCCAAGAGGTCGTCCGCTTCGACTACCACGACGCCGCCGAGATCGACCGGCGCCTCGATCGAGCGCACGAGGCGTGGCAAACGTGGCGGACGATCCCTTTCGCCCAGCGCGCGATGCTGATGACCTCGGCGGCCGAGGTGCTCGAAGCCGAGCTCCCGACCGCCGCGACGATCCTCACGACCGAGATGGGCAAGACGTTCGCCTCGGCAAAGGGCGAGGTCGCCAAGTGCGCACTGGCGATGCGCTACTACGCCGAGCACGCAGAGCGCTACCTCGCGACCGAGCAGATCACCTCGTCGGCGGTGCGCAGCGGCATCCGCTACGAGCCCCTCGGTCCGGTCCTCGCGATCATGCCCTGGAACTTCCCCTTGTGGCAGGTGATCCGCTTCGCTGCGCCCGCGATCATGGCGGGCAACGTGGGCGTGCTCAAGCACGCCTCCAACGTCCCGGGCACCGCGGATTACCTCGAGCACCTCTTCGTGCGGGCCGGATTCCCCGAGGGGGTCTTCATCAACCTGTTCGCCACGGTCGAGGACATCGCTCGGGTGATCGCCGACGACCGCATCGCAGCCGTCACGCTCACGGGCTCGGAGCGCGCGGGCCGCTCCGTCGCGGCGACTGCCGGGCAGAGCCTGAAGAAGACCGTGCTCGAGCTCGGCGGGTCGGACCCATTCGTGGTCGCACCGAGCGCGAACCTCGAGCAAACGGTTCCCCTCGCGGTCACCGCGCGCATCCAGAACAACGGGCAGTCCTGCATCGCGTCGAAGCGGTTCATCGTCGTGTCGTCGCGCGCCGACGAGTTCGTGGATCGCTTCACGACCGCGATGTCCAAGGTCGTGACCGGCGATCCGTTCGAGCCCGCGACGGTGCTGGGACCGGTTGTCTCCGAAGCCCAGCGCAACGAGCTCGCTGACCAGGTCGCCGACTCGCTCGCCAAGGGCGCGACCGCGACGACGGGCGGCACCGTGCCCGAGGGGCCAGGGTTCTTCTATCCGGCCACGGTCCTCACCGGCGTGGACCCGTCCATGCGCGCGGGATGCGAGGAGCTGTTCGGCCCCGTGGCCGTCGTGCTCGTCGCCGACGACCTCGATCACGCGATCACCATCGCCAATGACAGCCCGTGGGGCCTCGGTGCGTCGGTGTGGGCCCAAGACGACGCGGAACAGCAGCGCGGCATCGAGCAGCTCGAGGCTGGCATGGTGTTCGTGAACGCGATGGTCGCCTCGACGCCCGAGCTTCCCTTCGGCGGTATCAAGCTCTCCGGCTACGGCCGTGAGCTCGGCGCGCACGGGATCCAGGAGTTCACCAACGTGAAGACGTTCTTCGTCGCCGCATCGTGACGCACAGAAGGAGGGAGCAGCCAGCCTCATCTGACGGCGACCCGTCACTGCTCTACTTCGATCACGCCGCCACGGCACCGCGCCGTCCGGAGGTCCTCGAGGCGATGGCCCCGTACCTGAGCGGCACGGTCGGAAACCCCACCGGCTCGCACCGCGCCGCGCGCGCGGCACGCCGCGTGCTCGACGACGCCCGCGAGGAAGTGGCCGAGCTCACGGGCTCCGCGCCCGGCGGAGTCGTCTTCACCGGAGGGGGAACCGAGTCGTGCAACCTCGCGGTGTTCGGGGTCGCGGCTGACCGGGCTCGTCGCGGCCACCGCGCCCGACTCGTGGTGTCCTCGATCGAGCACCACGCCGTGCTCGATGCCGCGACGAGGCTCGAGCGCGTGCTGCTCGCGACACCTGCAGAGGTCGCCCGACTCCCCGTCTCGATCGAGGGCGTCGTGGACCTCGAGGCTGCGGTGGCGCCGCTCGCTGGAGCAGACCTCGTGTCGGTGATGACGGCCAACAACGAAGTGGGCACGATCCAGCCCATCCCCGAGCTCGCGAGGCTCGCGCGGGAGGTCGCTCCCGACGTGGTCATCCACACCGATGCCGTGGCCGCCGCGCCCTGGTTCGACCTTGGCGTTGAGGCAGCCGGCGCGGACCTCGTCACGATCTGTGCGCACAAGCTCGGCGGACCAATTGGCGTCGGTGCACTGTGCTTCCGTCGCGAGGTCGCCCTCGTGCCCCTCGTCGTCGGCGGCGGCCAGGAGCGAGGGCGCCGGGCGGGCACGCCCGACGTCGCCGCTGCCGTCGGTCTCGCCGTCGCACTTCGGCTCTCGAGCAAGGAGCGCGTGAGCGCGGTGGCGTGCACGACCGCGCGGCGCGACCGACTCACCGACCTCCTTGTCGCCGGCATTGACCACCTGCAGGTCACCGCGCTCGGTGCGAGGAAGCTGCCCGGCACGTGCCACGTGACGATCGATGGCGTCTCGAGCGAGGAGCTCGTGTTCTTGTGCGACGAGGCGGGCCTGTGCGTGTCGGCGGCGTCGAGCTGCGCGAGCGGCGCGGCCACGACGAGCCACGTCCTCGCGGCGATGGGTGGCACGGACGCGAGCACCCGAGCGTCGCTTCGCCTCTCCATCGGCGCCGAGACCACCGATGACGAGATCGCGCGGGCGGCGGTGATCGTGCAGGTCGCCGTCTCGCGGCTCCGAGCCGCCCACGCCTGAGCGCGGTCAGTTCACAAGGACTCTCTGGCACAATGTCCTCGTGCGAGTCCTGGTCGCGATGTCGGGCGGCGTCGACTCGTCCGTCGCCGCCGCGGAGCTGCGTGACGATGGCCACGAGGTCGTGGGCTGCACCCTGCGCCTCTGGGGAGGTGAGTCGGACTCAGGCTGCTGCTCGGCCGCCGACGTCGACGACGCGAGGCGCGTCGCACAGGTCCTTGAGATCGATCACCATGTGTTCAACCTCGCCGACGAGTTCGACAAGCACGTCGTCGCCCCTTACGTTGCGGCGCACGCGAGCGGCAGCACACCGAACCCGTGCGTCGAGTGCAACCGCTCGATCAAGTTCGGCGCGCTCCTCGCTCGCGCTGCGCGCCTCGGCTTCGAGATGCTCGCGACCGGGCACCACGCACGCGTGTCGGTGTCTGACGAGGGCTTCGAGCTGCGCCGCGGTCGCGACGCGACGAAGGACCAGAGCTACGTGCTCGGCTTCCTCGACAGTGCCGCGCTTGCCAAGGTGCTGCTGCCGATCGGAAAGATGACCAAAGCCGAGGTTCGTGCACGGGCCCACGCCCTCGGCCTGCGGACTGCGGACAAGCCGGACAGCCAAGAGGTGTGCTTCATCCCGCGAGGGCGTCGCGATGGATTCCTCGCGTCGCGCACGACGCTCACCCCAGGGACGGTCATCGATCGTGCGACGGGATCGCATCTCGGCACCGTGCCCGCGCTCGAGCTCATGACCGTCGGCCAGCGTCGAGGCATCGGGCATGGTCCGGACGGGGAGCCTCGGTTCGTCGCCGACGTCGACGTGACAGCGCGAACCGTCCTCGTCGGTCGCCGCGACGACGTCGTCGTCTCGCAGCTTGAGGTGGAGCGCCTATCGGTCACCTGGGCGCGCCGTGCGCTCCACGAAGGCGACAGGGTCTTGGTCCAGTCCTCTGCGCACGGCGCCGTGGCGCCAGCGACGCTCCGAATCGGCGCCAGCGCGCGCCTCGAGTTCGAGCTGCCCGTCCGTCCGGTCGCCCCAGGGCAGTTGGCGGTCTTCTACGACACGGACGACCCTGAGCTCGTCGTGGGAGCCGCGACGATCGCACGTCGGGTACCCGGCAACGCGTGAGCGACGACGCGGCGCGCATCGCCATTCTCCGAGAGGAGATCGCTCGGCACAACGAGGCGTACTTCGGCGAGGATGCACCGACCATTCCCGACGCGGACTACGACGCGCTCGTCGTGGAGCTGCGCCGGCTCGAGTCGCTGCACCCCGAGCTCGCCGGCGGGGACTCGCCCACGACCAGGGTCGGGTCGGCGCCGAGCACGACGTTCTCCCCAGTTCGTCACCGCGTCCCCATGATGAGCCTCGACAACGCCTTCGACGACGGCGAGTTGCGCGCGTGGTCCGAGCGCCTCTCGCGCGTGCTGTCTCTCACCTCGCTCGACGAGGTCCTCTTTTCCGTCGAGCCGAAGATCGATGGGCTCGCCATGTCGATCACGTACGAGAAGGGTCGCTACGTCCAGGCAGCGACGCGCGGCGACGGCCTCGTCGGCGAGGATGTGACGGCGAACGTCGCCACGATCCCGTCGGTGCCGAAGAAACTCGCGGTCAGTGCACGCAGCGCGCCGAGAGTGCTCGAGGTGCGAGGCGAGATCTATCTCCCTGTCGTCCAGTTCGCCGCGCTCAACGAGCGCCAGGCGGCTGAGGGCCTCCGGCTGTTCGTGAACCCTCGCAACGCCGCGGCCGGCTCGCTTCGTCAGAAGGACTCGTCGGTGACCGCTTCGCGCCCCCTCGCGTTCATCGCCTACCAGCTCGGCGCGCTCGAGGCATCCGCGTCGAGTCCCTTCGCGACGAGATCGCACGCCGCAGCCCTCGCGGCGCTCCGGGGCGCTGGCTTCCATACTGCCGCCGAGACGGTCAGCATCAAGGGCATCGACGCGGTCAGCCAGCGGTGCGCGTGGATCGAGGAGCGCCGCCACGACTTCGACTACGAGGTCGACGGCGTCGTCGTCAAGGTCGACGACTTCGACCTTCGCGAGCGCGCGGGCGCCACCTCAAGAGCACCCCGGTGGGCGATCGCGAGGAAGCTCCCGCCTGAGGAGCGGACGACGACGCTGCTCAGGATCGAGGTCTCGATCGGGCGGACGGGACGCGCGACCCCCTACGCGGTGCTCGATCCGGTCTTCGTCGGTGGCTCGACGGTGTCCATGGCGACGCTGCACAACGAGGACCAGGTGCGCGCGAAGGACGTCCGTCCGAAAGAGAGGGTTATCGTCCGCAAGGCGGGCGACGTGATCCCTGAGGTCGTCGGTCCTGTCGCCGCGACCGGTCGGCGCCCCAAGCGGTGGCACTTCCCTTCGACGTGCCCCGCGTGCGGGGGACCGCTCGTGCGCCTCGAGGGGGAGTCCGACACGTACTGCACCAACCTCGACTGTCCAGCCCAGCGGGTGCAGCGCATCGCGCACTTCGCGTCACGCGGCGCGATGGACATCGAGGGACTCGGCGAGCAGCGAGTGCTCCAGCTCATCGAAGCGAACTTGGTCAATGACGTCGCGGACCTCTACGAGCTCACCGTGGAGCCGTTAGGAGGACTTGAGGGGATGGGTGAGCTGTCGGCGGCGAACCTGGTCGCGGCGATCGACGAGTCCCGCTTGCGTCCGCTCAGCCGCCTTCTCGTCGGCCTCGGCATCCGCCACCTCGGGCCAACCGGGTCCAAGGCGATCGCCTCCGCGCTCGGTTCCCTCGAGGCGATACGCGACGCCGACGTCGCCGTCCTCGCTGCCGTCGAGGGCATCGGTGAGGTCATCGCCGAGAGCATCGCGACCTTTGTCCGCAACCCTTTGAACGCGGTCGTGCTCGACCGACTCGTCGAACTTGGCCTGACGACTGTTGAGGCGTCGCCGCGTGCCGCGGTGGCACCGACACTCGCGGGCAAGGTGGTCGTCGTGACCGGCACGGTGCCGGGGTACTCGCGTGACGAGGCGGTCGCCGCGATCGAAGCACGTGGTGGCACGTCGCCCGGATCGGTGTCGAAGAAGACGTACTGCGTCGTGGTGGGTGAGAGCCCAGGTGCGTCCAAGCTCACGAAGGCGACCGATCTCGGGGTGACAATTGTTCCGGGGGAGCGCTTCGACGAGCTGCTCGCGACCGGCGACGTCTGAGGTCGTCCACCGATTCAGTTGAACCGGTCAGTATCTTGGGTGCGGGGAACCATGCGCACGACCGACTCTCCGACCGGCACCCTTCTCGGTGGCCGGTATCTGCTCACGCGCCCACTCGGTGCGGGCTCCTCTGCGACCGTCTATTTGGCTGAGGACCGATCGCTACGCCGTGAGGTCGCTGTCAAGGTGCTGCGGACGGGCCTGTCCACCGACGCTGCATTCCTCAAGCGATTCCGCGCTGAGGCCGTCGCGGTAGCAGGACTCAACCATCCGCACGTCCTGCGGGTCTTCGACTGGGGCGAGGCCGACGGCGACGCTTGGCTTGTCACCGAGTACCTGGCGGGGGGCTCCCTGCGCGACGTCCTCGACCACCAAGGCAGCCTTCCCATCGAGCAGGCGGTCTGGATCGGCGCACAGGCCGCCGACGGGCTTGCCTACGCACACGCCAGGGGCTTCGTCCATCGTGACGTGAAGCCCTCCAACCTGCTCTTCGACGACGCGGGCAGGATCAGGATCACCGACTTCGGCGTCGCGCGAGCGCTCGCAGAAGCCGCCTGGACCGAGCCCGAGGGGCTGATCGGGACGGTCCGGTACACGTCGCCCGAGCAGGCGCGCGGACTCGGGGTCGACGGGAAGGCCGACGTGTACTCGCTCGCGCTCGTCCTCTACGAGTGCCTCACGGGCGTGGTCCCGTTCGCCGCTGACTCCCAGGTCGCGACCCTCACGGCCCGTGTGGACGCCGCACTCCCGGAGCACCCGGCACTCGGTTCGCTCAGCGAGGTGCTCGTGGCCGCTGCGGCACCGGACCCTGCCGCGCGGCTCGACGCGGCGTCGCTCGCGGCGCGGCTCGCCGAGCTCGCCCGAACGCTCCCTGATCCAGGTGGCGCGCCCGGACTCCGGCACGCAGCCTCGATTGGGTTCCATCCGCCGACCACCGAGGAGCTGACGGGCCAGCATCGCGTCGTACGAACCTCGAGGGGGACGAGTACGCACCCCGCGACCATGGCGGCCTCTGTTGCGCCGATGGTGGCCCCATCGCGCAGGGCTCCCGATCCTGACGCCACGACCTTGGGCGCGCTCGCGGCCGACGCCACGATGGTGGGCTCGCCCAACGCGCCCGACGCGACGATGGTGGGCTCGCCCAACGCGCCCAACGCGCCCGACGCGACGATGGTGGGCTCGCCTAACACGCCCGACGCGACGATGGTGGGCTCGCCTAACGCGCCCGACGCGACGCGCAGCAGCGATCCACCGCCGTCCGCTCCCTCAACGGTGAGCACGCGGCGTCGTCGCTGGCCCACAGTCGCGGTCGTCTTCGTGGTGATCGCCGTCGCAGCGGCCGGTGGCGTGTACGCGTCGCGGGGCACGCCGACCCCGACGTTTCGGATGCCGAGGCTCGTCGGTGACACTGTGGCGCAAGCGCGGGCGCTGCTCGCGGCAGACCACGTCACCATTGCAGTCACGAGTTACCAACCGTCCAAGTCCGTCCCCTTCGACCAGATCGTCCGCCAGCACCCGACCAACGGTGCCAAGGTCCCTGTCGGCAGCGCGATCCACGTCGTGCCCTCGGCGGGACCGCCTCCCGAGCGACTGCCCCCCGTCCTCGGGCGGTCCGGTCCGGGAGCGGTCGCGGCTCTCGCCACCGCAGGGTTCTCCGCCACGATCCCGATCTCGTTCGAGTCGTACTCCTCGACGGTCCCCGCTGGCCGTGTGCTCGCTGTCTACGCGGGCAACGCCAAGGACCCGACAACCGCCGCCTTCGGCAGCGGTCTCACCCTGCAGCTCTCGAAGGGGCCGCCGCCCGTGCCCATTCCGAACGAGGTCGGCCATCCCGGGCAGTCTGCGGTGATGGCCCTGGGCAGCTTGGGCTTCGTGCCCGAGGTGTCGCATGCATTCTCGCGCTCGGTTCACGCCGGCAACGTGATCTCGACGACGCCCGGGGCGCACGTGCGGCTGCAGCCGGACCAGGTCGTAATGGTGGTGGTCTCCAAAGGCGCGCCTGCCACGGTCCCCTCCCTTGGCGACCTGTCGCTCCTGAAGGCTGAGCGGTGGATCGCCAACGCCGGCCTTTTGGTGATCGCGGTGCACGGCTCGACCAAGTCCCACCACTGGAGCACCGAACCCCCGGCCGGCACCGTCGTCCCCCAGGGCTCCGGGGTCGCGCTGTACGGGCATTAGGCGAGCGAGTGCCTGCCGAGCGCTGCGAGCTGTGCGAGGCGGCTCGCATGACGACCTGGTACTACGACGACGAGCTCTGCTGGATCGCGGACTGCGAGATCTGCGAGGTGCCCATGGTCGTCTGGCGCGTGCACCAGTCCGTGCCGCCCGAAGACGTGCTCGAGGCGCTCACCACTCGGCTGCGAGCGGTCGCCGACGAGCGCTTCGGACCTGACGGCTACCGCATCGACGATCACATGCGCAACATCCCGGACCACTACCACGCGCATGCACGCGACCTCGACTTCTGGCCCCGGTTCATGCAGCGAGCGCGCTGAGCGACCATCCCCGCGATCTAGAGGAACCACTCGTAACGTCTCGAGGGGCGCTGAGAGGCATCCACTACTGGGGGGTAGTCCATGGTGAGTTCACTGTCGTCGGGTCTCGGCGCGCTCTCGCTGATCGAGACGGTCGCAGAAGTCGTCTTCTTCGTCGCGATCGTCAGTGCCTTTGCGATGTTCTTCATCGTGGCGATCGGCAACCGGAGCGACGCGGACCCCACTGGGAGCCGACCGATCGCCGCGTACCTCTTCTCGGGGGCGTTCCTCTTCATCTGGATCGCCTACTTCGGGATCGCCGCCGCGGCGTTCTCGCTCATCAACCTGATCGGAAGTCACCCCGCCGTCGCGTCCTTCGAGACCGTCTCCTACGGGAACGAGGCGATCCGGGCGTGCGTGTTTGGGGCGCTCCTCGTCGTCTTCGCGGGCGGGGCGGGGTTTCTGCACCTGCAAAAGGGCAACGCGCTGGCCGACGCCGAGGCGAACCCGAGCGGGCCAACCAAGCGCGTGATGCGCAGCTACGTCGCGCTCGTCTCGTTCATCGCGGTCCTCATCATCGTGCTCGCCCTGATCGTCGCGCTGTGGCTCGTGTTCGGGCTGATCTCGCCCACGATCTTCCTCGCGAGCTCGAGCAGGACCGTCACGAGTCGCGGGATCCTCGACGCCCTCGTGCTTGTCATCATTGGCGCCGCGATTTTCTCGTACCACCAGCGGTTCGCCCCGGCGAGCCTGCGGACGTTCTCCAGCATCGGGCGATCGGCCCCGGGGCACTCGGTGCCCGAGCCGACGCCGCCGACGCCGCCGACGACCGCGTAGGACCTCGCCTCGGCGTCTCGACGTGGCCGCGCGCCAAAGGTGGGTGCGCGCGCCACTTACTAGTCTTGGCGCCGGAACGAGGAGGCAGCAATGGGTGCACTGGACGGCCGCGTGGCGATAATCACGGGCGCTGGACGCGGGATTGGCCGGGAGCACGCGCTGCTGTTCGCGGCCGAGGGCGCCAAGGTCGTCGTCAACGACCTCGGCGGGGGGCTCCACGGCGAGGCTGAGGCCACCTCGGCGGCCGAGCAGGTCGTCGAAGAAATCAAGTCATTCGGCGGCGAGGCGATCGCGAACCACGACGACGTCGCGGACTGGGACGGCGGCGCGAACCTGATCAACAACGCCGTCGAGGCATTCGGCGACCTCCACATCCTCGTGAACAACGCCGGGATCCTCCGCGACCGCGTCCTCGTCAACCTCTCCGAGGAGGACTGGGACTCCGTGATTCGGGTGCACC
Source organism: Acidimicrobiales bacterium (assembly GCA_035510855.1). Taxonomy (GTDB): domain Bacteria; phylum Actinomycetota; class Acidimicrobiia; order Acidimicrobiales; family RAAP-2; genus Palsa-459. Next base: position 16,062 of record DATKGG010000030.1, on the reverse strand, counting down.
TGAAGGGACACTTCGTCCCGAGCCGGCACGCCGCCGCGTACTGGCGCGAGCGCGCGAAGGACGGCAACGAGGTGAAGGCGAGCATCATCAACACCTCGTCGACGTCGGGGTTGCTCGGGAACATCGGCCAGTCCAACTACGGGGCGGCAAAGGCAGGCATCGCTGCGTTCACGGTCATCATCGCCGACGAGCTGGGCCGATACGGCGTTCGCGCGAATGCCATCGCGCCCGCTGCGCGCACGCGCATGACCGAGAACACCCCGGGGCTCTCGGACATGGTCGCCGAGCCCGAGGACGTCTCGAAGTTCGACGTATGGAACCCAGCAAACGTCTCGCCGCTCGTCGCGTGGCTCGCGACCGAGAACTGCCCGGCATCGGGCAAGGTCTTCTTCGTCCACGGCGGCGTCATCCGGCTCTTCCAGAACTGGACAATGACCGAGACGCTCGAGAAGGGCGACCGGTTCACGATCGACGAGCTCGAGGCAGGGCTGCCCAAGCTCCTGCAGTGAGCCCGCCGGACGCTGGCGGGACGCGCACGCGGCTCGACGACCCCGACGAGCTGCTCGACTCGCGTGCGGACCCTGCGGCGACCGCGTTCGGCACGAGCGGCTCAGAGGCGGGATCCGAGCTCAACTGGATCGCGTTGCTCACCTCGCGGGTGCAGCTGCGCGCGCTCAGCTCGGACCGGCATCGCTGGTGGGTGCTGAGCTCGCTCCTCGCGGGGCTGCTCGCGCTGAACTTCACCTTCACCGTCTTCATCGTCGCCCTGCCGAGGGTCGCCCACGAGTTCGGCACCTCTCTCACGGTCCTTACCTGGACGATGATCGGGCCACTGCTCGCCTACGGCTTGGCCGCGCCGCTCTTCGGGAAGTTCGGCGATATCTTCGGCCACCGCCGGCTGTACCTGCTCGGGCTCGCCGGCGCGATGGTGTCGGCGCTGCTGACCGCGCTCGCCCCGACCGCCGGGCTCCTCATCGCGGCCCGGGCGCTCGACGGCATTCAGGGGGCCGCGACGGGGACCGCGTCCATGGCGCTCATCATGTCGGCGTTCCCGCCGAGCGAGCGCGTCAAGGCGATGGGCTGGTGGTCGCTCGTGGGTGCGGGCGGGCCTGTTCTCGGCGTGTCCATCGGCTCGCCGGTGATCCAGTACTTCGGGTGGCGCTCGCTGTTCTGGGCACAGCTCGTGCTGCTCGCCGTGGCCCTGTGCGTGGTCGCGGTCGTGCTGCCGCGTCGCGCCAACGAGGACGACCCGGCCGAGCGCTCCAAGGCCGTCCGGGCATTCAAGGACATGGACTGGGTGGGGTCATGGTCGCTCTCGGGCTCGGTCACCGCCCTCATGCTCGGGCTCTCACTCGGCCATGCGATCGGGTGGCTGTCGCCCGCCGCGTGGGTGTGCTGGCTCGCGACGCTCGCCGGGATCGGGCTCTTCATCCGGCGCATCAGGACCGCGCCGAACCCGCTCATCCCGCCGCAGTACTTCCACCGGCGCAACTTCGTGCTGCCCATGGTGCTGCGTTGCACGGGCAACTTCGCGTACTTCGGCGCGTTCTTCCTCGCGCCCTTGCTGATGGAGCTCGGCTACGGCTTCTCGCTCACGAAGGTGGGGCTCGTCTCCATCGCCCGGCCGCTGTGCTTCGCCGTGTTCTCGCCCATCGCCGGCTACGCCGCGGCGAAGGTGGGGGAGCGCACGACCGCGGTCATCGGCACGGCCTCGTTGTGCGGGTCGCTGGCGCTGTTCGCGCTGATGACCTCAGGCACGCCGCTGTCCATCCTTCTTGTCGCCCTGGCGCTCTCGGGGTTCGGGATGGGCGTGGCGATGCCGGCGACCTCCTCGCTCATGGCGAACGAGGTCTCGGAGTCCGACTTCGGTGTCATGTCCGCCGCACAGATCCTCGCGATGCAGGTGGGCGAGGTCGCGGGTATCCAGGTGCTCACGACGATCCAGCAGGGCGTCATGCGCCAACGAGGGCTGACGACGAGGTCCTCGAGCCACGCGAACCTGCTTGCGACCTTTCACACCCCGTTCCTCGTCGGCACCTCGGTCGCCGTGGTCGCCGTGGTCGCCGCGGTCTGCCTTCGGTCGCCGTCGCATCACGTGCACGACCCGGAGCTGGCAGCCGACGAGGCGGTCGCCTAGCGACTACGCGGTCAGGGCGCGGACACGCGCGGCGACCTGCTGGGTACTCGGGTCGACCACGCCGGACTGGAATGCCATCAGCTTGCCGACGTCGCCTTCGATGCGAACTTTTCCTTCCATGAACGCGCTCAGGGCGGCCTGCGGGTTGCCCTCGACCAAGAGCGCCTTGGCCGTTGCCCACGTGACCATGATGGAGAGATCCGGCCCGTCGAGCTGCCCACGGTCGATCACGAGCCCGCCCTTGGAGGTGTCGACGTACGCAAGGAGATCCTCGCTCGAGAAGGGCACCTCGGTCACGACGAGGTTCGCGCGCAGCGTGATGGGCGCGCTCGAGCCCTCGACGTGGTACTCGTCACGCAGCGCGGCGACCGCGGCGATCCAGTCGTCGCTCAGGAACTCGAACTTGTGGGTGACCCCGCCCGACGGCACGGGCGAAGGATATCGGCGAAGGTAGGCTCGGCGGCCATGGCAACACCCGTCACGTCGGGGTGCGAGCCCTTCTCCGCGAGCGGCGGCGACCTCGGCGTGGTCGTGCTCCACGGCTTCACGGGCTGCCCGTACTCGCTGCGACCGATCGCAGACGCGCTCGCGAACCGCGGTTACGCCGTCGAGCTGCCACTCCTGCCGGGCCACGGCACCGCGGTCGAGGACCTCGTCCCGACGCGCTGGGAGGACTGGTCGGGCGCGGCCGCTGCTGCCCACGACACGCTCGCGGCACGGTGCCGTCGCGTCGCCGCGGTCGGCCTGTCGATGGGCGGGGGACTCGCCGCCTGGCTCGCCGAGCAGCGACCCGAGCTCGCGGCCCTGGTGCTCGTCAACCCCTTGGTCCAGCCAATCGCCAAGGAGCTGCGCGACGGCGTGAAGGACCTCTTGGCAGCGGGCGTCGTGACCATCGACGGCGTGGCGAACGACATCGCCACGCCCGGGGCCGACGAGCACGGGTACTCGGCGGTGCCGATCGAGGCCGCGGCGAGCCTCATGGACGCGCTCGAGGACGTCGCGGCCGCGCTTGGGACGATCACGTGTCCGACGCTCGTGCTCACGAGCCGCCAGGACCACGTGGTGTCGACCGACAACTCCGAGCTCGTCGTGGCCACGGTGTCGGGACTCGTCGAGCACCACTGGCTCGAGCGCAGCTACCACGTCGCCACGCTCGACTTCGACGCCGAGCTCATCGAGTCGGAGACCTGCCGGTTCCTCGACGCCGCGCTCGAGTCGGAGTGACGTCGCTCTCGCGCGAGGACGTCGCGCACGTCGCAAGGCTCGCGAGGCTCGCCCTCAGCGACGAGGAGCTCGATCGCTACACGGACCAGCTCCGCGCGGTGCTCGACCACGCCCGGGACCTCGAGGCCTTCGACCTCGAGTCGACGGTGCCGACCGCGCACCCCTTCGCCGCGGCTGCGTACCTCCGTGAGGACGTCGTCGTCGAAGGACTCGACCGCGACGAGGTGCTGAGCCAGGCCCCCGCCGTCGAGGACGACCGGTTCTGCGTGCCCCAGATCATCGGCGATGCGCCGTGACCACGGCGATCGAGCTCGCCGACTCGGTGCGGCGTGGCGAGACGACGGCCACCGCGCTGACCGCGGAGGCGCTCGCCGCGATCGCAGCGGGCAACGGCACGCTCAACGCCTTCTTGCACGTCGACACCGAAGGCGCCCTCGCTGCCGCCGGGAGTGTCGACCGGGCAGTCGCCAACGGCGAGGACCCCGGGCTGCTCGCGGGCGTGCCCATCGCGCTCAAGGACAACCTGTGCACGCGCGGCGTGCCGACGACCGCCGCCAGCCGGATACTCGAGGGATGGCGACCGCCGTACACCGCGACGGTGGTCGACCGGCTCGTCGGCGCCGGCGCGATCCCGGTCGGCAAGACGAACCTCGACGAGTTCGCGATGGGCTCTTCCACGGAGAACTCGGCATTCGGTCCGACGCGCAACCCACATGACCACGCCCGGGTGCCAGGCGGGTCCTCGGGCGGGTCGGCCGCGGCGGTGGCCTCGGGCATGGTGCCGATCGGGCTCGGGAGCGACACCGGCGGCTCGATCCGCCAGCCCGCCGCCCTGTGCGGCGTCGTCGGGGTCAAGCCCACTTACGGCATGGTCTCGCGCTACGGGCTCATCGCCTTTGCGAGCTCGCTCGACCAGATCGGCCCACTCACGAGGACCGTCGCGGACGCCGCGGTCTGCCTCGAGGTGATCGCCGGCCACGACCCACGGGACTCGACGTCGCTCGACGAGCCCGCACCCTCGCTCGTCGCCTCGCTCCACGACGGCGTCGAAGGACGCACCGTCGCGCTCGTGCGCGAGCTCGTCGACGGATCGGCCGCGGACGTCGAGGCGTCGGTCAATGCGTCCGCGGCCGCGCTGCGCGATGCCGGCGCCACGGTGATCGAGATCTCGATCCCCGAGCTGCGCCTGGGGCTGTCGGCGTACTACCTGATCGCGCCTGCGGAGGCGAGCTCCAACCTGGCACGCTACGACGGTGTGCGCTATGGCCTTCGCGTCGACGCAGCTGACCTCACGATGATGAACGTGGCGACGCGGACCACGGGCTTCGGCGACGAGGTCAAGCGCCGGATCATGCTCGGGACCTACGCGCTCTCGGCGGGCTACTACGACGCCTACTACGGGCGCGCCCAGCGGGTTCGCACGCTCCTGTCGCGTGCCTTCGCCGACGCCTACGGGCGCGCGGACCTCCTCTTGGGCGCCACGGCGCCGACGACCGCGTTCGAGTTGGGCGCGAAGACAACCGACCCGATGGCGATGTACCTGTCCGACGTCTTCACGATCCCTTCGAACCTCTCGGGCGACCCCGCCATCACCGTGCCGTTCGGCTCGGGGGCGGACGGACTGCCCCTCGGAGTCCAGCTCCTCGGGCCCGCGCGCAGCGAGCGGCTGATATTCGCTGCGGCTCAGGTGCTCGAGGAGGGCGCGCCGAGATGACACCCGAGAGCTACGAGATGGTCGTCGGGCTCGAGGTGCACACCGAGCTCAAGACGGCGACCAAGCTCTTCTGCGGCTGCCCGAACGCCTTCGGGTCCGAGCCGAACACGAACGTCTGCCCGGTGTGCCTTGGGCTCCCCGGCTCGCTGCCCGTGCTCAACCGCGGCGCAGTCGAGCTCGCGATGGCGATCGGCGCCGCGCTCGGCTGCTCGATCCGTCCGTCGTCGTTCCACCGCAAGAACTACTTCTATCCCGACATGCCCAAGGACTACCAGATCAGCCAGTTCGACGAGCCGATCAACGTCGGAGGTGCACTCGAGCTCCCAGACGGCTCGACCGTCGGCATCGAGCGCGCTCACCTCGAGGAGGACACCGGAAAGACCACGCACGTCGGTGCGTCGGGGCGCATCCATGGCGCGGAGCGCTCCTTGGTCGACTACAACCGCGCGGGCGTCCCGCTCGTCGAGATCGTGTCGATGCCGGACATCACGAGCGCAGCCCAAGCCCGCGCGTACGCGGCCGAGCTGCGCTCGATCCTGGTGGCGACGGGCGCCTCTGACGGACGTATGGAGGAGGGCTCGATGCGCGTCGACGCCAACGTGTCGGTCCGCAGGCTCGGCGAGGTGACGCTCGGCACGCGCTGTGAGGTCAAGAACCTCAACTCGCTGCGCAGCCTCCAGCGCGCGGTCGACCACGAGGCCGAGCGCCAGTCCGAGCTGCTCGCCGCCGGCGGGCGCGTGGTCCAAGAGACGAGGCACTGGGACGAGGGTGCGGGCAAGACCGTGACCATGCGCTCGAAGGAGGAGGCCTACGACTACCGCTACTTCCCCGAGCCAGACCTCCTCCCGCTCGTGCCCGAGGACGCCTGGCGCGAGCGGGTCGTGGCCGGTCTCCCCGCGCTCCCAGCCGCTCGCCGCACGACGCTCCTCGACCTCTTTCAGGAGCCCACGTCCTCGCAGCGCGACCAGGTGCTCTCGGTCGTCGAGCTCGGCATCGACGCGATGGTCACCTCGGCCGCGTCCTCTGGCGTCGACGCGACCCTCGCCCTGGCGCGCGTGGCGAACGAGGTCGCGGCCATCGATGGCGCTGCGGGCCTCGACGTCGACAGCGTCGTCACGGTCCTCGTGATGGAGCAAGCCGGTGAGCTCTCCGCCACCCAGGCGAAGGCCGTGCTGGCCGACGTCGCCGAGCACGGCGGAGACCCGCGTGAGCTGGCAGCCCGACGGGGCTTCGAGCAGCTCGAGGCGGGCTCGCTCGACGCGACGGTCGACGAGCTCATCGAGGCGTTCCCCGACGAGTGGACGAGGTACCGCCAAGGCGACGACAAGCTCGCGCAGTTCTTCGTGGGACAGGTGATGAAGCTGACGAAGGGAAAGGCTGACGGCAAGGCTGTGGTCGCGAGTCTCGCGCGCCGCCGTTAGATCCATGACGCGACGCGGACCCAGGCTCACGAGGAGATGGGCGCTGAGCATCGTCGTCGCCCTCTCCGTCGCCGGCGCCGGCAGCGTCGCCGTCCTCTTGGACGAGCCGCCCTCGAGCGCGGCGCACCGACCGGGCAGCTGGGCGGTGCAGGGCCCGCTCATCACGGCGAACCTGCCCGTCACGCTCTGCCCCACTCACCTCGGCATCCCGGCATCACGACGCGTGGCACTGCCGACGCACGTGCGCGTCGACGTCTCGCGCAGCCTTGCCTCGACGGTCGCGACGTTCACCGACGCGCTCGGGACGCTCGACGTCGTAGCACCGAAGACCTGGCAGTGCACCGCGCTCGACGGCGTCGCGGGCCTGAGCACGCTCATCGTGTACCCGCCGGGCCAGGCACGCCCCCCGTGGGGCGACATCGCCTATGTCCCCCGCGGCATCATCGCGTCACAGACCGGGGGCTGCGGGGGGTGCAGCCTCGAGACCGCCTGCAGCCTCTTCCCGGCAGCGCGGCACCGGTACTTCTCGACGTACGGCATCACGTGCCAGCACGCCGAGGCCCACGAGGAGCTCGTCTCGCGTGCGTCGCGGTCACAGACCAAGTTCATCGACCCTGCGGGTGTGTTCGGCGCCGGGCGACCGTCAGGCGGCCAGGATGCCGCCTATGGCGCCATGGTGTGGCATCCGCGACATGGCGTGCGCAACCCCAGAGCCTGGCTGATCACCTGCACGCTCCCGTCATCTGACCACCAGCTCTGCGTGCTCTCCGTCGACTCGTTCCTGTCGCGGCATCCCGACTGAGGTCGCGAGTCGGCGGAAGCGACCCGCTAAAATTAGCTGTTCTGCAGGGTTTCCACGATCCAGTCGATGCACCCGCAGAGCGCGGCCACGTCATCGGCGTCGATCGCGGGGAACAGCGCGATTCGAAGCTGGTTGCGGCCGAGCTTGCGGTACGGGTCGGTGTCGACGACCCCATTCGCGCGGAGGATGCCCGCGACCTTGAGCGCGTCGATCGACTCGTCGAAGTCGATCGTGCCGACGACGTGGCTGCGCATCGAAGGCTTCTGGACGAAGGGACGAGCGAACTCGCTCGCCTCGGCCCAGCCATAGAGGACGTCGGCGGATCGGTCGCAGCGTCCAGTCGTGAACTCGAGCCCGCCGTTCGCCAGCATCCAGCGCACCTGGGAGCGAAGGAGGTGCAGCGTCGCGAGCGCGGGCGTGTTGTAGGTCTGGTTGAGCCTCGAGTTGTCGAGCGCGATCTTGAGATCGAGGGATGGCGGCACCCATCGGGTCGCCGCAATGCGCTCGATGCGCTCGAGGGCCGCCGGCGAGCACAGCGCGAGCCATAGGCCCGCATCGCTCGCGAAGGACTTCTGGGGGGCGAAGTAGTAGCAGTCGAACTGGGAGGGGTCGACGGGGAGCCCTCCGGCGCCGCTCGTCGCGTCCACGAGCACGATGCCCTCGCCACCGGCGGGCCGCACGATCGGGGCCATGACCCCCGTCGAGGTCTCGTTGTGGGTGAGGGCGTAGGCGTCGACGGACTCGTCGACGACGACGTCGGGATGGCTGCCGGGGTCGGACTCGATGAGGATGGGGTCGTCCAGGTGCGGGGCAGCGCGCGTCGCGGCCGCGAACTTCGACGAGAACTCACCGAAGCACAGGTGCTCGCTGCGCGCGTCGATCAGGCCGAACGTCGCGGCATCCCAGAACGTCGTGGTCCCCCCATTGCCGAGCACGACCTCGTAGCCGTCGAGCAGGCTGAAGAGCGACGCCATTGCCTCCTTGATCTCGCCGACGACGCTGCGAACCGGCGCTTGGCGGTGCGACGTCCCGAGGTACGTCGGGGCGTCAGCGGCGAGGGAGGCCACTTGTTCGGCGCGCACCTTCGAGGGCCCGGAGCCGAATCGCCCGTCCTTTGGGAGCAGGTGAGACGGAATCGTGAGGTCGTTGGCGTCGATCACGTATGGCATCATGCCAGTCATGGCGGGAGCATCGACCGCGACGCATCGGGTCGCCGCGTCGCTCGCGTCGCTCGAGCCGTCGGCCACGCTGGCTGTCGACGCCGCGGCCAAGCAGCTCCGCGCGGCAGGCGTGCCCGTCATCAGCTTCGGTGCCGGCGAGCCGGACTTTCCGACGCCCGACTCGATTGTCGAGGCCGCCATCGTGGCGTGCCGGGACCCCGCGATGCACCACTACACCCCGACGGCGGGCCTGCCCGCACTACGGGCCGCGATCTGCGCCAAGACCGAGCGCGACAGCGGCTTCGCCGCGACCCCTGCCCATGTCCTCGTCACCAGCGGCGCGAAGCACGCCGTGTTCACCGCGCTCACGGCGCTGCTCGACCCGGGTGACGAGGTGCTCATCCCCTCGCCGTACTGGACGACCTATCCCGAGGTCGCCCGGTTGGTGGGCGGCAAGCCCGTCGGGGTTGTGACCACCGCCTCGTCGGGGTACCTCGCCTCGGTGCGCGACCTCGAGGCAGCACGCACGGAGCGGACCAAAGTGCTCATCTTCAACTCGCCGTGCAACCCGACCGGCTCCGTCTATCCCGCAGCGCTCGTGCGCGAGATCGGGCAGTGGGCCGCGGCGAACAACCTGTGGGTGCTGTGCGACGAGATCTACGAGCACCTGGTGTTCGGCGATGCGGTCCAGACCTCGATGCCGGTCGTCGTGCCCGAGCTCGCGGATCGCGCGATCATCGTCAACGGGGTCGCCAAGACCTACGCGATGACCGGCTGGCGGATCGGCTGGCTGATCGGTCCGAGCGACGTAGTCGACGCCGCGACGACCTTCCAATCCCAGGTCACGTCGAACATCTCCAACGTCTCGCAGCGCGCGGCCCTCGCCGCGCTCGTCGGCGACCTCAGCGCGGTTGCCGAGATGCGCGCTGCCTTCGACCGGCGGCGGAACACGATGACGACCATGCTGAACGCGATCGATGGCGTGTCCTGCGTCGTCCCCGACGGCGCTTTCTACTGCTTCCCCGACGTCTCGGGGCTGCTCGGTCGAGAGCTGTCGGGCCGCAGGGTCACGACGTCAGCGGAGCTCGCTGAGCTCCTGCTCTCGACCGTGCACGTCGCGACGGTGCCCGGCGAAGCCTTCGGTGCGCCGGGGCGCTTGCGACTTTCGAGCGCGATCTCGGACGCCGACCTGGTCGAGGGCATACAGCGCATCGCCCAGTTCGCCGCAGGCTGACCGACGCGGCGTTACGCGCCGTAGCCTTGGGGACCCCGTCAGAAGGAGCCCCGTGCCACGCGTGCTAGTGACCGAGCAAATCGCCCCGTCAGGCATCGAGGCGCTACGAGCCGCCGGTCACGAGGTCGACATCCATTCCGGCCTCACCCCCGAGCAGCTGCTCGAGACCGTGCAGGGGGCAGCGGCCCTGATCATCCGCTCGGCGACCCAGGTCACGAAAGAGGTCCTGAGGGCCGGCACCGACCTTGTCGTCGTCGGACGCGCGGGCATCGGGCTCGACAACGTCGACGTGGAGGCGGCCACTGCACGGGGGATCATGGTGGTGAACGCGCCGCAGTCGAACGTGCTGTCCGCGGCCGAGCAGGCGATGGCACTCCTCCTTGCCCAGGCCCGAAACCTGCCCCAGGCACATGCGTCGCTCAAATCGGGCAAGTGGGAGCGGTCCAAGTTTGAGGGCGTCGAGCTCTCCGGCAAGACACTCGGGGTGATCGGCCTCGGGCGCGTCGGCGCGCTCGTCGCACAGCGCGCGCTCGCATTTGGGATGCGCCTGGTCGCCTACGACCCGTTCGTGTCCGAGGAGCGCGCGCTGCACATGGGTGTAGAGCTGTTGGGGCTCGAAGAGCTCATGCAGCTGAGCGACTTCGTCTCGGTGCACCTTCCGAAGAACGCCTCGACGCGGGATCTCATCGACGCCAAGCTCCTGGCCCACGCGAAGGAGGGGCAGCGGATCATCAACACGGCGCGAGGCGGCATCATCGTCGAGGCGGACCTCGTCGAAGCGATCACCTCGGGGCACATCCAAGGCGCGGGACTCGACGTGTTCGCGACCGAGCCGTGCACCGACTCGCCGCTCTTCGCGCTCGACAGCGTCGTCGTGGCACCGCACCTTGGTGCGAGCACGAAGGAGGCGCAGGAAAAAGCAGGCGTGACCATCGCCGAGCAGGTGCAGCTCGCCTTGGCGGGTGCCTTCGTCCCCTTCGCGGTCAACGTCGCCGCCGAGGAGGTCTCCGACGTGGCACGGCCCTTCATGGCGCTCGCCGAGCAGCTCGGCAGGTTCCTCAGCTGCCTGCACGATGCTGAGCCCCGCGAAGTCGAGGTGCACTACCAGGGCGAGCTCGCGGGCGCGGGAACCTCGATTCTCACGCTGTGCGTGCTGAAAGGCGTGTGCTCGGTGCGCTCCGATCAGTCCGTGTCCTACGTGAACGCGCCACAGCTTGCAGAGTCACACGGGATCATCTGGGCTGAGACGTCCTCGATCGTGAGTCCCGAGTTCGTAAGCGTGATCACGGTCCGCTCCCCGGTGCACTCGGTGTCCGGCACGATCGCGACGGTTGGGGCGCGGACCGAGGCGAGGATCGTGAGCGTCGACGGGCACACCGTCGACATCCCCCCGGCCGCGAACATGCTCGTGGTGCGAAACGACGACCGCCCGGGCATGATCGGACTCGTCGGCACTGAGCTTGGCCGCGCCGACGTGTCCATCTGCTCGATGGCAGTCGGGCCGGGCCCCACAACGGGTACGGCGCTCATGGTGCTGTCGTGCGACCGCACACCGAGCGACGACGTACTCGTCCGGCTGCGCGAGGGCAACGGGATCCACGAGCTGTACCGCGTGGAGCTGTAAGTCCGCTAGCTCGGGCGACGCGGAACCGGCGGCCAGGTGTCGACCGGTCCGGGAGCTGCTTGCGACGCCTTCAGGTGGGCGCGAGCGGCCTGGATGCCCGCCTGCACCGCGCTCGCGAGCGCGGCGAGCAGCGCGAACCGCACGAGTCGTCGCAAGCCCATCGACCGACATTAGGTCGACGACGGCGTGTCCTCGCGACATCGCCTCGGAGCGACCAGTTCTGTGCGCGCAATTCCATGGTGCGGAGCGACGATGCGGCCTCCGGCGAGCCTCGGCCTCGGTCGTCCTACCCGGGCTCGCAGTTGGCTGGAAAGCCGGGTTGGGGCGCTGGCCACACGGATGCCGCAGCTCACCCAGCTGGCGCGAGCGACGATGCCCACGGCGAGTCGACGAGCTCGTGGCTCCTCGTCGGAACCGTCGTCGCGCTGTGGCTCGTGTCGCTCACTGACACGACTTCGCCGCGATCACGATGACTACGGCGCTGTCGACGAACCGCGCGATCGAGGGGTTGGGACCTCCGGCACCGCGGCCCGCACCCAGCCACTCGACGTTCGCCTTTCGCCGCCCTTCCTGTCGCCGGCTCGCGCTGCGTTCAAACCTCGACGGCGACCAGCGTCACTCGGAGCGTCCCGCCTGGGGCGGCGTAGTCGATGACCTCACCGGCGGACCGGCCCAGGAGCGCCTGGCCGAGCGGGGAGCTCGGGGACGCGACCGGCAGGTCGCCTCGCTCTTCGATCGAGCCAACGAAGTACCGCTGAATGTCGTCCGCGTCGTCGCCCTCATAGCGCAGTGCCACCACGACCCCGTGTCGCACGGTCCCGTCGCTGTCCTGCTTTGCATCGACGATCTCGGCGGTCTTCAAGAGCGCCTGGAGCTGGCGAACCCTTGCTTCCATCTTGCCCTGCGCGTCCTTCGCGGCGTGGTAGTCGCCGTTCTCGGAGAGGTCACCGAGCGCGCGAGCGGTCTCGATCGCCGACGCGATCTCGATCCGACCCCGTGTGGTGAGGTCCTCGAGCTCCGCGACTAGCCGTTCGTGGGTCTCTTTCGTGAGGGTGTTCGGGTTTTCACTCATAGGAATGTCCGGAGTGGCAGGCTACCGTGCGCCGTCAGCGTGACATCGCCCAGCGTGGATTCTCCTTGGCACCCGCGAGCCCGCCGACCACCGTCGTGCAGCGATCGGTCTCCCGGCGCGAATGCAGCACGATCTCGAGGCAGACGGCGTGCTTGGGGTAGCGCATGATTCTTCGCTCGTGGGCGGCGCCGCTTCGGCTGTCATCCTGCTGATCGTTCGCGTCGGCTTGAGCAAAGAGTGCAGGAGCCAGCTCGGCACGGGCATCCGTGGCTCCACGGGATGGTCTGGATTGGCGGCACGGTCTCGCCGCGCCCGCTGTCGAGGTGTCGGCATGGCGCCGAGCCCGCCGACGGTCGCTGAGCTGGATCACTCGCTGCCACCAGCGGTCAGCTCGCACTGGGCAGCGGGGTTCGAAGCTCCGTGCGCCCGCAGATCACCCGGTTTTCCAGCGCCAGGGTTTCTCTGTGGAAAACAGTGCAATCTGCCCGGCGGATTGGCCGCCTGGACCCGACATCGACGCGGTACCGTCGATGTCGCAGACTGAGCCCGTGGAGGTCCTCGATGCCAGTGAAGCCCACGTCGATGGTATGGATGGACGGCAAGCTCGTGGACTGGGACAAGGCGACGGTCCACATCCTCACGCACAGCCTCCACTACGGGACCGGCGCCTTCGAGGGCATCAGGTGCTACGCGACGGCGCGCGGACCCGCGGTCTTCCGGCTCCGCGACCACATGCAGCGACTCGTCAACAGCTGCAAGGTCCTGCTCATCCCGCTGCCCTACGACCTTGACGAGCTGGTCGACGCAGCCATGGAGGTCGTCAGGGCGAACGACGCCTCCCAGGGGATCTACCTACGTCCGCTCGTATACCTCGGCTATGGCGAGATGGGCGTCAACCCGCTGCCCGCGCCGGTCAACGTCGCCATCGCCGCGTGGCCCTGGGGTGCCTACCTGGGAGACGAGGGCCTCGCGAGCGGCGTCTCGCTCAAGGTCTCGACCTGGCGGCGACACGACCCGAACGCGGTTCCGACCGTCGCAAAGTCCACTGGCGGCTACGTGAACTCTGCGCTCGCCAAGCTCGAGGCGATCAATGGCGGTTACGACGAGGCCATCATGCTCGGCCCCGACGGCATGGTGTCGGAGGCCTCCGGCGAGAACGTCTTCATCGTGAAGGGGGGCCACGTGATCACGCCCCAGCCGTCGGTCGCCGGCGCGCTCCCGGGGATCACGCAGCACTCGGTGATCGAGATCGCGCGCGACCTCGGTTACGAGGTTCGCTTCGAGGCACTGTTGCGCACGGACCTCTACTTGGCCGACGAGATGTTCCTGACCGGGACCGCCGCTGAGGTGACGCCTGTGCGCGCGGTCGACGACCGCTCCATTGGGTTCGGCACGCCAGGCCCGATCACGATGGAGCTCCAGCGGACCTACTTCAAGGTCGTCCGCGGCGAGGTACCGCAGTTCGGCCACTGGCTCGAGTACGCCTAGGGAGCTCGTGCGGCCTGTGGCCGAGACGAATGCTCGCGACATAGGCTGACGCGTGCCCGCGCCGAAGGAGCTGCATGTGCTTCTCCCCGCAAGGTGACCTCGTCGGCGGTGCCGTCGTCATGGCCATCGGCGTCGACGCATGTCGGCACCTCCGAGGGCGCTCCGAGTACCTCGTGGTCGCGACCTTGCCTCTCATGCTCGGTGCCCACCAGATCGACGAGAGCTTCGTCTGGTGGGGGCTCCAGGGCGTCGTGCCTCGAGGTGTTGGCACGGTCGCGATGTGGATCTACCTCGTCTTCGCGCTCGTCATGCTGCCCGTCCTCGCACCGCTGCTCGTCATGGGCCTCGAGCCCAACGCCCGGCGACGATGGCGACTCGTGCCGTTCGCTGTCGTCGGTGTCGCGGTCGCTTCGATCCTCCTCGAGGCGATGCTGATCGGGAATCCCTCGGCGCGACTCGGCGCGTACCACGTCGCCTACTCGATCGGCCTGCAGCACGGCATCGTCATCATCGGGCTGTACATCGTCGCCACGTGCGGTGCGCTCATCGCGTCGGGCTATCGCGACGTGGCGTGGTTCGGTGTCCTCAACCTCGTCGCGGTCGTCATCCTCGCGAGGCTGTGCGCCGACGGCTTCACGTCGCTGTGGTGCGCCTACGCCGCGATCCTGAGCGGGGCGATCGCCCTCAAGCTCCGCACGTCGCCTCCGAGTCCACGAACCGCGACCCGGCTGCTCGGTGCCGCGCGCGTCGACTGACGACGCTCGACGGAGTTTCGTCAATCGACCGCTGGCCTACGATGGCTTCGTGGCACAACCGACGTTCGTTCCCGTGCCCGACACGGACCGCGTCCGCCCGTCGATCCCCGCGCCGATCCCGACGAAGCCACGAACGAACCGCCCCGGCGAGCTGCGATCCCCGACGGTCCCACACGGCAAGGGAGTGGGCGCCACAGGGCCGGACCAGGGCTACGCGCTCTCGCTCGCGAGCCGGCTCGCGCCGCGCCTCCGCCTCGCCGACGGCGAGGACCGTCACGACGTCGCGCGTGGGATCGCGCTCCTCGGGTCGCGCCGTGCCGCGCTCGGCGGCCGCGCACCGTGCTCCTACGACCTCGAGGCCGCGGCCTCGCTGTTCGGGTACCTGGGTGACGCGCCCGAGGACCTGGTCGCGTATCGACGGCCTCTCTTCAAGGGCGTCTGCCACAGCTATGAGTCCCAGCGAGCGCTCGTCGACTCGGTGACCGACGACGTGCTCGGCAGGGCCGGGACCGCGACCTATGAGCTTGCGAGCTGGCGGGAACGCCTCGTCGCAGCTGGATGAAGGAGTGCACGTGACCACATTCGACCTCACCGACGAGCAGCGGCTGTTCCGCGACACGATGCGGAGCTTCGTTGACGAGCGCATCGCGCCCCACGCCGCGGAGGCCGACCGGACGTCGTCGTTCCCGTGGAAAAGCTTCGAGGCGTGCCGCGAGCTTGAGCTGCCCGCCCTCGGCATACCTGCCGAGTACGGCGGGGCGGGCGCGGACTCGGTGACCCAGGCGATCATGGCCGAGGAGGTCGCCCGAGGGTGCGCGTCGACGTCGGTCACGATGCTCATCTCCAAGCTCGGCATGCTGCCGGTCATGAACTTCGGATCTGAGGAGCTCAAGCGCGAGTACCTGCCAAGAATCGCCTCTGGGGAGATCCAGGGGAGCTACTGCCTGAGCGAGGCGGACGCCGGGAGCGACGTGGCGTCGATGCGGGCGCGCGCGGTGCGCGACGGCGACGACTACGTGATCACCGGGACCAAGTACTGGATCACGAACGCCGGCATCTCGGACACCTACACGGTCTTCGCGAAGACCGACTCCGACACAGGCTCGAGGGGCGTCTCGTGCTTCCTCATCGAGAAGGACTGGGGTGTCAAGGTCGCCAAGCACGAGGACAAGCTCGGCCTGCGCGGCAGCCCCACGGGCGAGGTGGTCCTGGACGAGGTGCGCGTCCCCGCCACGCACCTCGTCGGCAAGGAGGGCGAGGGATTCCGGATCGCAATGCACACCCTCGATCGCTCGCGACCGGGCATCGGCGCCCAGGCCGTCGGGATCGCCCAAGCGTGCGTCGACTACTCGGGCGGCTACATGCAGCAGCGCAAGGCGTTCGGCGAGCCGATCGCCAACTTCCAGGGGCTGCGCTTCATGCTTCTCCCCC
>DATKGG010000029.1:0-10229 GCA_035510855.1 Acidimicrobiales bacterium | reverse complement strand
CGAGTCGCTTCTTCTCGAGGCTTCGACCTCACCTGGCAGCGCGCCGTCCCGACGAACGCGAACGGCCTCGGTCCCGGTGCGCTGTCGGCCGAACCGGCGATCCACCAGCTCGTCTTCGAGCGTCGCAACCGGCCCATGCCCGACACGATGGCGCTCGAGCGGCTCGGCTACGTGCTGCGAAAGGTGCTCGCGAGAGAGCTGCCGCAGTGCTACTTCGCGTCGCTGTCGGCTCGCACCATTGTCTACAAGGGCATGCTGACCTCGGGGCAGCTGCGCGGCTACTACCCCGACCTGAGCGACGCGCGTGTCAAGAGCTCGATCGTGATCGTGCACTCGCGGTTCTCGACCAACACGTTCCCCTCGTGGTCCCTCGCGCACCCGTTCCGGTTCATCGCGCACAACGGCGAGATCAACACCATCAGGGGGAACCGGGACTGGATGCGCGCCCGAGAGGCGCTGCTCGACTCGCCGCTCTTCGGCGACCAGCTCGCCGAGCTGTTCCCCATCTGCACCCCGGGAGTGAGCGACTCGGCGTCGTTCGACGAGGTCCTAGAGCTGCTCCACCTCGCCGGTCGGTCATTGCCGCACGCGCTGCTCATGATGATCCCCGAGGCCTGGGAGAACGAGGCGTCGATGGACCCCGCCCTGCGCGCCTTCTACCAGTACCACGCGAGCCTGATGGAGCCCTGGGACGGCCCCGCCGCGGTGGTGTTCACCGATGGCACGACCGCGGGCGCGTCGCTCGACCGAAACGGGTTGCGCCCGCTGCGCTACTGGGTCATGGATGACGGGCTGGTCGTGCTTGCGAGCGAGGTCGGTGTCGTCGACGCCGACCCAGCCACGATCGTGCGCAAGGGCCGCGTCCAGCCCGGGCGGATGTTCCTGATCGACACCGCACAGGGTCGGCTCATCGACGACGGCGAGGTGAAGGCCGAGCTTGCCGGCGCCCACCCGTACAGCGCGTGGCTCGCGTCGGCCTCGATCCACCTCGACGACCTGCCCAAGCGCACGCTGCCCGAGCTCCCGCACACGAGCATCGTGTGGCACCAGCGGCTGTTCGGCTACACGAACGAGGAGCTCCGGCTCATCATCGCCCCGATGGCGAGCAGCTCAGCAGAGCCGGTCGGCTCAATGGGCACCGACACCCCCGCGGCGGTGCTCTCGGCTCGCCCGCGCCTGGTGTTCGACTACTTCTCCCAGGTCTTCGCCCAGGTGACCAACCCGCCGCTCGACGCGATCAGGGAGGAGACGGTCACCTCGATCGCCGGCACGATCGGCCCCGAGGGCAACTTGTTGCATGCCCGGCCCGAGAGCTGCCGGCAGATCTCGCTGCCGTCCCCGGTGATCGACCGCGACGACCTTGCGAAGCTCTTGATGGTCGACGCGACCAACGCGTCGGAGGGGTTCAAGGCGGTCCTCGTCGACGGGCTCTTCTTGCTGCCCGACGGTGACCCCGCCGTCCCGTCGGCACAAGGCGCCGCGCTGCTCGAGGCCGCGATCGGACAGGTGTGCGGGCGAGCCTCCGCGGCGATCGAGCAGGGCGCGAACCTGATCGTCCTCTCGGACCGCAACTCCACGCACGACCTCGCGCCGATCCCGTCGCTCCTGCTGACCGCCGCGGTGCACCACCACCTCGTCCGCGAGAAGACGAGGACCCAGGTCGGCCTCATCGTCGAGTCCGGCGACGCGAGGGAGGTCCACCACTTCGCGCTGCTCGTCGGCTTCGGCGCCGCGGCTGTCAGCCCGTACGTCGCGCTCGAGTCGATCGACGACCTGATCGCGTCGGGCGTCCTCGTCGGGGTGGAGTCGCTGGGTGCCCACGCGAACTACATCAAGGCGGCGAGCAAGGGCGTGCTGAAGGTCATGTCCAAGATGGGGATCTCGACGGTCGCGTCGTACACCGGGGCGCAGATCTTCGAGGCGCTCGGGCTCTCCTACGAGGTGATCGACCGGTACTTCACGGGCGTGGCGTCCCCCCTCGGTGGCGTGGGCCTCGACGTGCTGGCCGCCGAGGTCGGTGCACGGCACCGCGACGCGCACCCGACGCGGCCTGCCGAGCACGCCAACCGCGAGCTGGGAGTGGGAGGGGAGTACCAGTGGCGTCGCGAGGGCGAGTACCACCTCTTCAATCCGCGGACGGTGTTCAAGCTGCAGCACGCGACGCGGTCCAAGCGCTACGAGGTCTTCAAGGAGTACACGACGCTCGTCGACGACCAGTCAGAGACGCTCGCGACGCTGCGCGGGCTGCTGCGGCTCGTGCCCGCCGGCGCGCCCGTGCCGCTCGACGAGGTCGAGCCGGCGTCGTCGATCCTCGCTCGCTTCGCGAGCGGGGCGATGTCCTACGGGTCGATCTCCGCCGAGGCGCACGAGACGATCGCGATCGCCATGAACCGACTGGGGGCGAGGTCCAACACGGGCGAGGGCGGCGAGGACGAGGCGCGGTTCGTGCCCGAGGCGAACGGCGACTCGAAGCGAAGCGCGATCAAGCAGGTCGCCTCGGGGCGATTCGGGGTGACCTCCGCGTACCTCGTCAACGCCGACGACCTGCAGATCAAGATCTCCCAGGGCGCCAAGCCCGGCGAGGGCGGGCAGCTCCCGGGCAACAAGGTGTACCCGTGGATCGCCAAGACCCGGCTCTCGACGCCAGGCGTGGGGCTCATCTCGCCGCCGCCGCACCACGACATCTACTCGATCGAGGACCTCGCCCAGCTCATCTACGACCTCAAGAGCGCGAACACCGAGGCGCGTATCCACGTGAAGCTCGTCGCCCAGGTCAGTGTCGGCACGGTTGCCGCCGGGGTCGTCAAGGCGCACGCCGACGTCGTGCTCATCTCGGGGCACGACGGGGGGACCGGTGCTGCCCCACTCACGTCGCTCAAGCACGCGGGCATTCCCTGGGAGCTCGGGCTCGCCGAGACCCAGCAGACGCTGCTGTTGAACGGGCTCCGCGATCGCGTGGTCGTCCAGGTGGACGGCCAGCTGAAGACCGGGCGCGACGTCGTGATCGCGGCCCTCTTGGGCGCCGAGGAGTTCGGCTTCGCCACCGCGCCGCTCGTCGTCGCGGGCTGCGTGATGATGCGCGTCTGCCACCTCGACACGTGTCCCGTGGGGGTCGCGACCCAGAATCCCGAGCTTCGAGCGCGCTTCACCGGCACGCCGGAGTTCGTCGAGACGTTCTTCGAGTTCCTCGCCCACGAGGTCCGCGAGATCCTGGCTGCGATGGGAATGCGGTCGATCGACGAGGCGATCGGGCGCGTCGACCTGCTCGACGTGCGCGAGGCGGCGAGCCACTGGAAGGCGAGCTCCCTCGACCTCGCGCCGCTGCTGGCCGCCGTCGAGCCTGCCCACGGGACGTGGTCGCGGCACCGCCGTGACCAGGACCACGGCGTCGAGCGCGCGCTCGAGCGCACGATCCTCGACGACGCGATCGAGCTCGCGGTGGCCGGCCAACAGGCGAGCTTCGCGCTGCGCGTGACCAACGCCGACCGGGCGATCGGCACACAGCTCGGTGCCGCGAT
Source organism: Acidimicrobiales bacterium (assembly GCA_035510855.1). Taxonomy (GTDB): domain Bacteria; phylum Actinomycetota; class Acidimicrobiia; order Acidimicrobiales; family RAAP-2; genus Palsa-459. Next base: position 6,711 of record DATKGG010000029.1, on the reverse strand, counting down.
GACCCGCCGATTCGGCAGTGGCGGAGTGGCGGACGACACGATCACGCTCGAGTGCGCCGGGTCAGCGGGCCAGAGCTTCGGCGCCTTCATCCCTGCGGGGCTCACGCTGCGGCTCAGCGGCGACGCCAACGACTACCTCGGCAAGGGGTTGTCGGGCGGGATCATCGTCGTCGCCGCCCCACTCGAGTCAGGGTTCGACGCGTCCACCCAGGTGATCGCCGGCAACGTCATCGGCTACGGCGCGACGTCGGGCGAGCTGTACCTGGCAGGACAGGTGGGCGAGCGGTTCTGCGTGCGCAACTCCGGGGCGATCGCGGTCGTCGAGGGGGTCGGGGACCACGGGTGCGAGTACATGACCGGCGGGCGCGTCGTCGTGCTCGGGGACGTCGGGCGGAACTTCGCCGCCGGCATGTCGGGCGGCGTCGCGTACATCTGGGACGCGACCGGTGACTTCGAGCGCAGGGTGAACCGCGAGATGGTCGACGTCGAGCCGCTCGACGACGTCGACGAGGAGTGGCTCGTTGAGCGGATCGGCCGGTTCGCCTCGCTCACCGGCTCGCACACCGCGGCGTCGCTGCTCGCGGACTGGCACACGAGCGTGCCCAGCTTCAAAAAGGTGGTGCCACGCGAGTACCGCCGGGTCGTCGAGGCGATCGCCGCGGCGCATCGAGAAGGACGGCCGGTCGACGTCGCGGTGATGGAGCTCGCGCATGGGTAGGCCGACTGGCTTCATGGAGCACGGTCGCGAGGATGCGCGGCGGCGACCAGTCGAGGTGCGTCTGCGCGACTGGCGCGAGGTCTACGAGACGCGCAGCGCCGACGTGATGCGGACCCAGGCGGGCCGGTGCATGGACTGCGGCATCCCGTTCTGCCACGATGCCTGCCCGCTCGGCAACCTCGTGCCCGAGTGGAGCGACCTCGTGTCGCGCGACGACTGGGCGGCGGCCGACGAGCGGCTGCACGCGACCAACAACTTCCCTGAGTTCACCGGTCGTCTGTGTCCCGCACCGTGCGAGGGCGCCTGCGTGCTCGGGATCGACGACGAGCCAGTGACGATCGAGCGCGTCGAGCTCGAGATCGCAGAGCGCGGCTTCGCGGAGGGCTGGGTCGTCCCGATCACCGCGTCGAGGAGCGGCCGCACCATTGCGGTCGTCGGCTCGGGTCCCGCGGGGCTGGCCTGCGCCCAGCAGCTCGCGAGGGCGGGCCACGACGTCATGGTTTTCGAGCGCGCCGAGGCACCGGGGGGACTTCTTCGCTACGGCATCCCGGAGTTCAAGCTCGAGAAGTCCGTCATCGACCGGCGGCTCGAGCAGCTCGTTGCAGAGGGCGTGACAATCCGGTGTCGCACCTCGGTCGAGACCTCGTCGCGCACCGCCGCACCCGACGGCGCCGACGTCGTGAGCGCGCGCAGCCTCCAGGCGCAGTTCGACGCCGTTGTGCTCGCGACCGGCTCGACGGTGCCGCGCGACCTCCCGATCGACGGCCGCGAGCTCAGCGGGATCGCCTTCGCCATGGACTACCTGCGCCCGAGCAACCTCGTGCGCGAAGGACGGCTCGCTGCGGTGCCGCACGACGCGGCCGGCAAGGTCGTCGTCATCGTGGGGGGCGGGGACACGGGTGCGGACTGCCTCGGCACCGCGCACCGCCAGGGCGCGCGCTCGGTCACGCAGCTCGAGATCCTCGAGTCGCCACCGTCGGCGCGCGCCGCGGACAACCCGTGGCCCACCTGGCCAGTGGTCGTGCGCACCTCCTCGGCGCACGAGGAGGGGGGCCTGCGTCGCTACGGCCTGCGGACGGCCCGCTTCGTCGGCGAGCGCGGCAGAGTCATGGGCCTCGAGGTGCTCCCTGGCATCGAGGCGCGCGAGGTCCCGTCGACCCCGCGGGCGATCGCCGCGGAGCTCGTCGTGCTCGCCATGGGGTTCGTCGGGCCAGAGGCCGCGGTCCTCGACGCGCTCGGCGTCGATCGCACCGCTCGCGGCACGATCGCGGTCGACCCGGCCTGGTCCACGTCGGCGCCCAAGGTGTTCGCGTGCGGGGACGCCGTTCGCGGCCAGAGCCTGATCGTCTGGGCGATCGCCGAGGGCCGCTCGTGCGCGGTCGCGGTCGACCGGGCGCTCATGGGGACGAGCGAGCTGCCCGCCCCGGTTGTGCCGTACCAGTCCGCGCTCGCCTGAGCCGTCCGGCGCGACTCACCCAGGCGCTTTCGAGGGTGCCGCGAAGGTCTGGGTGATCGCCCCGATTCCCTCTACCCAGCTGCGCAGGTCGTCGCCTGCTCGCAGAAACCTCGGGGGCTTGCGCCCCGCACCGACGCCCGCCGGCGTGCCGGTGTAGATGACGTCACCGGGAAGCAGCGTCACGATGCCCGAGAGGTAGGCGATGAGCTCGGGCACGGAGAACACCATGTCGGTGCTCCGCCCCCGCTGCACCGGCTCACCATTGAGCTCGCAGCCGAGCACGAGCTCGTTGGGGTCGTCGAACTCGTCGGGCGTGACGAGGCATGGACCCATCGGCGAGAATCCCGGGAGCGACTTGGAGAGCCCGAACTGCGGGGCCGGTCCGCTCCACTGGAGCTCGCGCTCGCTGAGGTCCTGGCCGACGCTCAACCCGGCAACGACGTCCCACGCGCGCGCGGTGTCGACGAATCGCGCAACCTCGCCGATCACCACGACGATCTCCACCTCCCAGTCAACGGAGCCCTGGGGGAGCTGCACGTGCGCGGACGCGCCGGTGAGCGAGCTCGCGAACTTCGGAAAGACGAGCGGCGCCGCCGGCAGGTCGACTCCCGATTCCGCGGCGTGGTCCACGTAGTTGAGACCGATGCCGAAGATCTGTCGGGGAGCCGGGCTTGGGGGACCTGCCGTCATCTCGTCAAACGGCTCGAGTGGCGCGTCGACGTCCGCGGCCCATTGGCCCAGCTCCTTGAACCGTTCGAAGCAGCGAGCCGGGTCCGAGTCGAAGCGCCCGTCGCTCGCCGACGCCACGTCGACGGCGCCGTCGTGCACGAGGAGCGTCAGCCGGCCGTCCACGTTGGCAATGCGCATCTGGTCCTCCTTGATCGAGCGGGGAGCCGAGCACGCCGCGTCGCCGCCGCACCCGCGTTGCGCGGGCACGCTAGCCCCAGCGAGCCATCGCACGGGTGCGCAGTAAGGTCGCGTCCTTGACGCTCCCGCGCGCATCGCAGTCGGCACGCTGCCCGGTTCGCTAGATGGACAAGGTCGTGTCGTCACCCGCCGAGGCGATCGCGGACGTTGCCGATGGCGCGTCGCTCGCGGTCGGGGGATTCGGTCTGTGCGGCGTGCCGTCGTCACTCATCGAGGCGCTGCACGCCCGCGGCGTTGCTCGGCTCGAGACGGTCTCCAACAACTGCGGAGTCGACGAGTGGGGGCTCGGGATCCTCCTGTTCGCGAAGCGCATCGCACGGACGACCGGCTCCTACGTCGGCGAGAACAAGGAGTTCGAGCGGCAGTTCCTCGCGGGCGAGCTCGAAGTGGAGCTGGTTCCCCAGGGCACGCTCGCCGAGCGCCTCCGAGCCGGAGGGGCGGGCATTCCCGCCTTCTTCACGCCGGCGGGTGTCGGCACCGACGTCGAGACGGGCGGCTTGCCCTGGCGCTACGACGGCGCTGGCGGCATCGCCGTGGCGTCGCCGCCCAAGGAGACCCGCGAGTTCAATGGCGCCGTCTACGTGCTCGAGCGGGCCATCCGGACCGACTTCGCCCTGGTGCACGCTCGGTACGGGGACCGGCTCGGGAACCTCGTCTACGAGATGAGCGCGCAGAACTTCAACCCGCTCTGCGCGGCTGCCGGTCGGGTCACGATCGCCGAGGTCGAGGTCCTCGTCGAGCCCGGGGAGCTCGACCCCATGTGCGTGCACACCCCGGGGATCTTCGTGCAGCGAGTCGTGCACACCCCGGACGCGGAGAAGCGCGTCGAGCGCCGGACCGTACGCTCGTGACGCCGCGGACGCGCGAGGAGCTCGCGGCCCGGGTTGCGCTCGAGTTCGTGGACGGCCAGTACGTGAACCTCGGGATCGGGCTGCCGACGCTCGTGCCGAACTATGTGCCGGCGGACATCACCGTCGTGGTGCACTCGGAGAACGGGGTGCTCGGTGTCGGGCCGTATCCGACCGAGGACGAGGTGAACCCCGACCTCATCAACGCGGGCAAAGAGACGGTGACGGTGCTTCCGGGGGCGTCGTTCTTCGACTCGGCGACCTCGTTCGCGATGATCCGCGGCGGCCACGTCGACGTGGCGGTCCTCGGGGCGATGCAGGTCTCGCGGTCGGGGGACCTCGCCAACTGGATGATCCCCGGCAAGGTCGTGAAGGGCATGGGCGGGGCGATGGACCTCGTCCACGGCGCGCGGCGGGTGATCGTGATGATGGAGCACGTCGCGAAGGACGGCGGCGCCAAGATCGTCGAGCGCTGCACGCTCCCGATGACGGGGAGGGCGTGCGTGCACCGGATCATCACCGACCTCGCGGTGCTCGACGTGACGGAGTCCGGACTCGTGCTTCGCGAGATTGCCCCAGGCGTGACGCTCGAGGACGTCCGCGACGCGACGGAGCCGTCCTTCGAGGTCGACCTCGAGGGCTCCTGAACAAGTCGCAGTGTGCCCGGAGGCGGGGGCCCCCGGGGCGGATTCGTCTGTGGTGGAGGTGGCGGGTATCGAACCCGCGTCCGCTGGGTTCTCCGTGGGCCTTCTCCGAGCGCAGTCGACAGGGGATTGTCGGGGGCGTCGCTGCTGTCGACGGCGTCGACGCCCCGTATCCGATTTAGTTGTCCCTCGCGCCCCATCGGCACTGGTTCGAGGTAAGCCCTACTTCATGATGCCCGTTGGCTGGTCCGTAGGGCTGGGACCAGGTGGACATCGCTGCCCTAGGCAGCGAGCGCGAGCTGAGGCTCGGCGTTTGTTTGTTTGTTCCGGCTCTTTAACGTGGCTCCGGAGACCACGGCTCGCTTCTCCCACATCGACGACCAACGTCGAGACCATTCACCCCCGTGTCGTGCGGTTCCGCACCGCGATGTCATCTTACCCATGCGACGGTTCATCGCCGCCGTCGGGTGCCCGCGTCGATGAAGAAGCGGTGAGTTGACGCATCGGCTCACGGACCGGCGCGCTCGGCGCCCCGAAGGGCGCGGGCCATGTCGCGCTCCGCGTCGCGCTTGGCGAGGTCCTGGCGCCGGTCGTAGAGCTTCTTGCCCTTGGCGACGGCGAGCTCGACCTTCACCTTGCCGCCCGAGAAGTAGACGCGCAGCGGGATGAGCGTGAGCGGCTGGGCCCTCGTGCGCCCCAGCAGCTCGTCCACCTGTCGGCGATGCACGAGCAGCTTGCGGCGCCGGTCCGGGTCGTGCGCGGAGAAGCCGACCCCCGTCTTCCACGGCGGGATGTGGGTCGCGAGCAGCCACAGCTCGCCGTCGTCGACCCGCGCGTACCCATCGGCGATCTGGGCCGTCCCCTCGCGGAGCGACTTGACCTCGCTGCCCTGCAGCACGATGCCGCACTCGATCCGGTCGAGGATCTCGTACTCGTGACGCGCACGCCGGTTGGTCGCGACGGTCCGATCCGTCCCACGGGCGGCCTCCTTCGCCGCCTCTCGACGTGCGATCGTCCGCTTCGCCCTCGCCATGCCAGCATGGTAGAGCCGGGTCTGGACGCGACCCGTCGGTACGCTCTGTGCGTGCTGATGCTGACCGTCGACGTGCGCGACCGGATGGTCGCGCACTGCCTGTCCGCGCTGCCGCTCGAGGGCTGCGGGCTACTCCTTGGTTCGAGCGGCGACTCGGTCGTCGACGTTGTCGGCACGCGCAACGCGGCGGGATCGGCCGTCCTCTACGAGGTCGACCCGAAGGACCACCTCGCCGTCGACCGCGACGCGCGCGAGCGGGGCCTCGAGGTGGTGGGCGCGTTCCACTCCCACACCCACACGGACGCCTGGCCCTCAGCGACCGACGTCGCCGCCGCCGTCGATCCGGACTGGCACTGGGTGGTGATCTCACTCCGCCACTTCGAGCCGGTGGTCCGGTCGTTCCGGATCGTCGAGGGCAACGTCGGCCAAGAGCCGGTGGAGCTGGCCTAGTGGTCGGCGCCGCAGCTCGCGGCGTCGGCGAGAAACAGGGGGATGCACATGCTCGGAGCCAGCCATGATGCGACCATCGCGAATCTCGCGCTGTTGGCGCTGCGCGGGACGTTCGGCGGGATGATCGCCGTCCACGGCCTGAACAAGTTCTTCGGCGGCGGCCGCATCGAGGGCACCGCGAAGTGGTTCGAGTCGATCGGCATGCGGCCCGGCAGGATCAACGCGCTGGCCGCGGCGACGACCGAGGTGGGCGCCGGCACCCTGCTCGTGCTGGGCCTGCTCACGCCGCTCGCCGCGGGCGCGCTCATGGCGCTCATGGTCGTCGCGATCGTGACGGTGCATCGCAACAACGGGTTCTTCGTCTTCCGGCCGGGCCAGGGCATTGAGTACTGCCTCATGATCGCGGTGGTCGCGGGCGCCCTTGGCGCGCTCGGACCGGGGTCGTGGTCGCTCGACCACGCCTTGGACGTCTGGCCGCACTCGAGCATCGTGGGTCTCGTGACCGCGGTCATCCTTGGTCTCGGCGGCGCCACGCTCCAGCTGCTCGCCGTGTGGCGGCCACCAAGACCAACGACCTGAGGTCATAGCCCACGCCGACCCGGGTAATATGTGACCAGTTGGGTCAGGAATCAGAC
>DATKGG010000028.1:0-2807 GCA_035510855.1 Acidimicrobiales bacterium | reverse complement strand
TTCGCGCCGATCGAGGAGTTCCTCCCCGGCGCTGCCCGAGAGACCGTGCAGAAGTTCCGTGGCGCCGGCAAGGAGATCCACGCTCAGGTGCGCACCAAGGTGAGCGAGATCACGCCTCCGCATGACGCCCCGAGCACGACGCACAAGAAGCGCGCCGACACGCCCTCGTCGTAGCCCGCGACGCGAGAGATCGAGTGCGACCCGGTCTTCGGACCGGGTCGCGGCGCGTCCGGGGCGCGATCAGGTGTGGGCGAGCGCCTCTTCGACGACGTCGCGAAGCGTGGCGTCGAGCGTGATCGTCGGGGACCAGCCGGTAGCTTCGTGGAGGCGGCGAGGATCCCCCCGAAGGATGGGCACGTCCTGGGGACGGGTCAGGCCCGGGTCCTCCACGAACACCGCGTGGGGGTAGATGTGCTCACGCAGGCGGTCCGCGACCTCGACGATCGAGACGTCGACACCGGAGCAGACGTTGTAGACCTCGCCCGAAGTGCCTCGCTCGACCACGAGCCGGTAGGCACGAACGACGTCCCGGACGTCCGTGAAGTCCCGTCGGACCGCGAGGCTGCCCACGGCGACCTCGCGGACGCCGGTGGCTCGGGCCTCGACGAGGCGTCGAGCAACGGCGGGGACGAAGAACGACGGGGACTGGCCAGGTCCGATGTGGTTGAACGGCCGGACGATGATGGCCCGCTGGCCGAAGCCGAGCGACGCCTGTCGGGCGACCGGCTCGACCGCCGCCTTCGATGCTGCATACGGCGAGCTCGGCCGGATCTCCGCTGACTCGCTCAGCGGCAGCTCCTCGCTGCGCACGGTCCCGTAGACCTCCGCCGAGCTCACCACGAGAACGCTCGCGCTCGGTGCGGACTGCCGCGCCGCGCTGAGCACGCAGCTCGTGCCCAGCACGTTGACCCGAAGGACCTCGCTCGGATCGTCCCACGATGAGCCCACGTGCGACAGGGCCGCGAGGTGGTAGATGGCGTCAGGATTGAAGGACGAAAAGACACTCGACATCGCGCCGAGATCGGTGACGTCGAAGTCGCGGTCGACCGCTGCGACGACGTCGCCGGCCTCCGCTAGGTGAGTCGCGAGATGGCGACCAACGAATCCAGCAGCGCCGGTGATAACGGCACGCACCCCCGCGACCCTAGCAATCACAGCAATACGTGATGCTCATCGCGCGGCGCGGGCGCGGCGAAGCACTGTGACGAGCTCGGTTGCTCGTCCATGGCACGAGAAGTCACCTGCTCGAGCCCGACCCGCAGCGACGGCGAGACCACGATGCGCGTCGCTCGTGGCGAGTGCCACTGCCGCATCGGCGAGGTCACTTGCGGTGTGCGCGTCGACGAGCGAGACGGCGCCTTCGAGAATCTCGGTCGTCGTCGGCGACCGAGGCACGACGACCGGTGTGTCACGTGCGAGCGCCTCGAGTGCGGCGAACGGGAACCCATCATCTGCGGAGGCGAACACCACGCATGATCGCGACGTCGCCGCGGCGGCGGCATCGATGAGCTCTGCCTTCACCCCGCGTTGACAGATCGAGTCGACCATCGACACGTCCAGCGCTGGATTCGTCCCAGTGACGACGCCGACGGCGGCGGCGTCGTCGTCGTCGCGCCCGGGCATTGCTGGCTCGACGCGATCGATGCCCGGGAGTGCGACGACCACCGACGCCCGATCGAGCTTGAGCACCGCGATTACGGCGTCGGCTGCCGCATGGCAGAGGGCATGCACGATGACGCCCTCGGATGCTGCCCGTCGCAGGAGCGTCCCGACGCTGCGCGACGAGAATCCGCCAGCCTCAATTCGCAGGACGTCGCCAACGCCGTGGATCGTGATGACCCCCGGCGGCTCGACGCGGAGCAACGCCGCTCCGCTCGCAAGGAACGAGACGTCCGCACTCGGCGCAGCCCACGAGGCCCGCGGTGCCATGCCCAGCACCTTTGCGCGAGAGACGAGCCAGCCGCGGCGGGATGGGTCCGCCCCCTCTACGCGATCGTGCCGATGGAGCCGGCGGAGGGACCACGTCGCGGGATTCGTCGAGCCATCCGCGGCGAGCGCAGCCAGCGCGAACCTGACGAACGCCCGCTGGTCGTAACTGCCGTGTCCGAGGGCGGATACCTCGACTGCGACGGAGAGGGGACCCGGCTCGGGCGATGCCCCGGGTGGCTCGGGGGCAGTCACCGCGAGCGATCGCACCTGATGAGGCTACCGAGCCTCCTACGATCTCGTCGTGCTCACCGTGCTGTGCGGAGGTGTCGGAGCCGCGCGGCTCGTCACAGGACTGTCCCAGGTCGTCGAGGAGTCAGCGCTCAGCTGCGTCATCAACGTCGGCGACGACCTCGTGGTGCACGGCCTGCACGTCTCACCCGACATCGACACCGTGACGTACACGCTCGCGGGACTCCACAACGAGGCGACGGGCTGGGGCGTCGCCGACGAGAGCTGGAGGGTCATGGACGAGCTCGCCGAGATCGGTGGTCCCGTGTGGTTCCGGCTCGGTGACCGCGATCTCGCCACCCACCTGTATCGAACGGGACGGTTGCGCGCTGGCTCGTCACTTGCCGACGTGACCGGAGAGCTGGCGCGCGCACGCGGCGTGCGCGCCACGATCCTGCCGGTCACCAACGACGTGCTGGCGACGATGCTCACCACCACGTCGGGTGAGCGCCTTTCGTTTCAGGAGTACTTCGTCGCACGACGTCACGACGTCGAGGTGTCGAAGGTCGAGTTCCTCGGAGCTGCCGACTCGAGCCCTGCGCCCGGCGTGCTCGAGGCGATCCGCGACTCCGAGCAGGTCTCTTCCCTCC
>DATKGG010000027.1:0-17332 GCA_035510855.1 Acidimicrobiales bacterium | reverse complement strand
CGACCTCGCCGCGCGCCTCTCTTCTTTGGGCCTCGAGGTCCCCGAGTCCGAGCTGTGGACCGCCGCGCTCGCCACGGCGCGCTTCGTGCAGACGCAGCGTCCCAACGGCACGGCGTTCGTGCTCGGCGAGACAGGGCTCACCACGGCGCTGCACGAGGTCGGCTACGTCATGACCGACCGCGATCCCGATTACGTGATCCTCGGCGAGACACGCACCTACAGCTTCGAGGCGATCACCAAGGCGGTCCGGCTGATCGCCGCGGGCGCGAGGTTCCTCGCGGCCAACCCGGACCCGACGGGTCCGTCGCCTGACGGCATCCTGCCCGCGACCGGGTCGGTCGCCCAGTTGATCCGCCACGCGACCGGCAGGGCCCCGTACTTCGTCGGGAAGCCCAACCCCCTCATGGTGCGAGAGGGATTGAACAAGATCCAGGGGCACTCAGAGGCGACCGTCATGGTCGGCGACCGCATGGACACCGACGTCGTGGCGGGCATCGAGTCCGGGCTCGAGACGATCCTCGTCATGAGCGGCGTGACCAAGCCGGGCGACGTCGAGCGCTTCCCCTACCGGCCCGGACGGATCGTGGACTCGGTGGCCGACTTGGTCGACGAGGTGCTCGAGGCGGTGCCGGCATGACCGACACCGCGGGGCGCGTGCGTGCTGGGACAATTGGCCGGGCAGCCTGCCGGGCGACCTGACAGGAACGGAGACACGATGCGCCACCCCGCTTCATCGACCAGCCGGCGCGCACCGCGTTGCCGCCTGGCTGGCGCGGTCCTGTTCGTCGCGGCGGCGGCGATCGTGGCAGTCCCGCTCGACGCGTACGGCTTCGGCGCGACCGGCAACCCCGCGGCGATCGCGTTCTACCGGGTTGCCGCGGCGAGGACCGACGCGCTGCCTGCCTACGTGCTCAACCAGACCGGCTGGATGCGGGCCAGTGACTCGGTGAAGAAGAACCAGGTCACCTGGGCATGGGGCTTCGCCCAGTTCAAGAGCCGCCTCCCGGTGTATCCAGCCCGCGAGCACATCGTGCTCGTCCAGCACGCGGGGAGCACGGTGTGGCTGGAGGACGTCATCACGCCGATCGACGCGCGCTGCCACGCGGTCAAGTGCAGGCAGTACCCGATCGAGATCGTCGTGCACCGAGCGGAGGCCTACGAGGGCATCGTGCTGCCCACGGGCGCAAAGTGCTTCAAGAGAGAGGCGCTGCGCAAGGTCCCCTACACCGTCGGGACGCCGTTCTGGGTGGCCGTCGGGGACTTCGCGCCCAAGGTCGTCCACGGCGTGCTGACCGAGATCACCTCGACCTACGTGAACGAGGGCCAGCACGTCTCCGAGACGGACCTGATCACGACCAGGACCAAGCTGTTCGCAGTCTCCGAGATGCACGCCGCGCCCGCCGCGGGACGGCGCCCCTTCTCCTACCGGATCACCGACGGCCGACTCGCCAGGGTCCCCAGGTCGCCGAGGATCACGCTCTGCAGCTGACGGGCGGCTCGGCTCAGGACTCGTCGCGCAGCTCGGGCAGCGACGACGCGCGCTCGAGCAGGTCACGGTCCCGATCCCAGGTGAGCAGGCGCTCTGCGTCGCGCACCGAGCACCAGCGCAGCTCGTCGACCTCGTCGTTCGGCGTGAACTCGCCGTCGCTCGGGACCATGAGGAAGTAGGCGACCACCTTGGCCCGGCCCTTGCGGTGCTGGTACTGGGTGGTCCCGATGAAGCGCACGACCTGGCAGGTCAGGCCGGTCTCTTCTGCGACCTCGCGGAGCGCGGCCTGCTCGTAGGTCTCCGAGAGATTGAGCTTGCCCTTGGGGAACGTCCAGTCCCCGCGTGCGGCGCGCCAGACGACCGCGACCAGCGGCTCGCCGCCGTCGCCTCTGCGCGCGACGATGCCGCCGGCGGCGTGGATCACGTCGGTCGTCTCGCGCAGCGGTGTGAGCGTGCCCGACACGTCGTCGAGGCTACAAGTCGTCTGCCCGAAATCAGTGGACACCGTAGGGTGTCGCGATGCCCCTCGCGGCGGTCCACGGGGTCGCGCGCGAGGCGATCGTGCTCATCGTCGGCGTCGTCGCGGGCATCGCGAACGGCATCGCGGGGGGCGGGACGCTGTTCACCTTCCCCGTGCTGCTCGCGCTCGGCCTGCCCGCGCTGACCGCCAACGTGTCGTCATCGGTCGGGGTCCTGCCGAGCTACATGGCGGGGATCGCGGGCTTCCGTGAGCGGCTGGTGGCGCGACGCCCGCTGCTCGTCTCGTTGTCGCCCGTGTGCGTCCTCGGGTCGCTCGTCGGCACCGCCCTCCTCCTCGGCGGGACCCCCGCGACGTTCCGCACGGTGGTGCCCTGGCTGATCGGGGTCGCGACACTCTGCTTCGCGGCCCAGCCGCTCGTCGTGCGCGCCGCGGCGCGCGTCCCCCACGACCACCCGACGCGGCGCGTGCTGCTCCAGGCCGGCACGTTCGTGATCGCCGTGTACGGCGGCTACTTCGGCGCGGGTGTCGGCATCATGCTGCTCGCCGTCATGGGCCTGGCGCTCCCCGATGACCTCACCACGCTGTCGGGGCTGCGCAGCGTGCTCTCCATTCTCATCAACGCCGTCGCGGCCGTCGTGTTCGTGATCCGCGGGCACCTCGCGTGGGACGTCGTGGTGTGCCTCTGGATCGGCACGGCGATCGGCGGGATCGGTGGGACCGCGCTCGTGAAGTCGCTGCGCCCCTCGCTCCTGCGCGCGGTGATCATCGTGATCGGCGCGGCGACGACGATCCGCCTGGCGATCGGCTGACACGACCCCAGTAGCGTCGAGAGCGTGCTGCGCGGCCTGTTCAGGTTCCCCAATCCGGTGAATCACCTGGCGGCCCGGATCGTGGCGATCGGTGTCGTCTCCATGACCCTGCTCGCGATCGGCCTCAGGAGCCCGATCGTGCTCGACGTCATCTGCGCGGGGTTCTGGGCGAGGCTGCTCACCGGCACGACCTTGAGTCCGCTCGGCCAGCTCGCCGTGCGCCTCGCACCGAGGCTGGAGGCCACCCCAACGTTGGTCCCCGGGCCGCCCAAGCGCTTCGCGCAGGGCTGCGGCGCGGCGCTCTCGTCGCTGGCGGTCGTCGTGGCCTACACCGTGAGCTGGACGCCGGCGGCCGTCGTGCTCGTCGTGGTCCTCGCCGCCGCCTCGCTGGAGGGCTTCATGGGCTACTGCGTCGGGTGCACGATCTTCGGCTGGCTCATGCGTGCCGGCGTCGTGCCGAAGGAGGTCTGCGAGGAGTGCGCCGACGTCGCAACGCGCGTCGCGCGGGGCGCTGTTGGACCGTGAGCTAGCCCGCGACCGTGACGCTGCCGCTGCCCTGGACGACGGGCCAGGCCCCGGTGCGCGGCCACGACGAGGGCGTCTGCCTGGCCGACCCCGGCAGGGCGACGGGGCTCGTGTACCCGATGATCGGGTCGCCCTGCGCGGACTGGGACGAGGGCAAGAAGTAGCCGCTGTTCCACACCGCGCTCGCGACCGACAGCGGTCCCGAGTTGCCCGACACGACGTCGATCTGCTTGCCCTTGACACCGACCACGATCCCGACGTGCGCGCCCCACAGCGGGTTGAGCACGCCCCAGACGACGGCGTCGCCGACGGCGGGCTTCTGGTTGATGCCCTGGAGGAACCGGCCGTGGGACCGGCCCCAGGTCACGAATGTCTTGGACGCGCCCGAGATCCCCGACGTGTTGATGCCCGAGGTCTCCCACACCCACTGGGCGAAGTCGCTGCACCACTCCTCAGAGGCCGTGCCCGGGGCGCAGCCCGATCTCGACCCCCGGCCGAACGAGGCCGTGAACGGGTTGCAGTCCGATCCCGCGGGGGTGTCCTCGATCCTTGCGTGGTGCTGGTCCTGGGACTCTGCGGTGAGCACGATCCTCGGGATGAGCCCGAGGAACCCGCCCGAGGCCACGAACAGGTTGACCACGCCGTGCACCTCGATGGCGGCGGGGTCCGAGCGCGCGAACTGCTCGGTGAGCGGCTGCATCGTGACGTCGGTCACGCTCGGGGCCGCCGGCGGGGCCACGCCCGTGATCATCAGCGGCGCGTGCTGGGGGATCGTGCTCGGCGAGGGGACGCTGAAGACCACGACGTGCGACGTCGACGTGACGCCCGCCACGACGTAGCCCGACTGGCTCGGCGCGATCGATGCGATCCGGCCAGGCGCGACCTTTTGGCGCACGAGCGCGGAGAGGTCCGAGAAGGTCGCGCTGACGAGCGAGACCGAGGGGATCGTGGCGACGAGCAGGTGCCCCGTCGTGGTCACGATCGCGACCTCGGTCGGCAGGCCCGCGAGCACGGTCGGCGAGGAGCTGACCGAGGGCAGCCCAAGGGCGGTCGACACGTCGCGCGCCGACCACAGGTGGTAGCCGACGTCGTCATTCGTGAACTCGATGAGGTGCCCCGCCGTGTTGAGCGCGAAGACCGCGGTGAGCCCGAACCCGTCGGGCGCGGGCACCGCGACGGGGGTGCCTGCGATCTGGGGGCCACGCGAGAGGGCGGTGACGTCGACGTAGTACCAGGGGTGCGCGCGCGTCGAGGTGAGCGTGAAGGACACGAGGTCCCCCGTCGTCGCCCTCGCGTAGACCGCGATCGGGTAGCCCACCGGCGCGACGGCCGACGGGTCCCCCGAGAGCAGCGCACCGTCCGTCGGCGCGGTGAGCGCGGTCAGGCTCGAGGCGAACCACGGGTCAGCGGTCTTTCGGTCGTTCTCCATCTCTTCGAGGTCGCCCGCGGCCGTCCGGAAGAACACGCGGACCACGCCGCCGCTGAAGACGACCGACGGGCTGCCCATGGCCCGCGGTGCCCGGGCGAGCACCGTGAGGTCCCCGGCGTTCCAGGACCGCCCGTTCGCCGAGGTGAAGAGCTCGACGTGGTCATCGGTCGTGCGACCCGCGACCACGACGGCGCCCGTGCTGGTCGTGGCCGTCGACACGGCCCCGAGCACCGACGCGGCGGACTCGAGCGCGCTCAGGTCGGTCGACGCCCAGGGACTGATGGGCTTGGTCGTCGCGGAGATGTCGAGGAGGTGCCCGGTGACCGCGGCGACGGTGGGCATCGCGAGCGAGGGTGCGGGCGTCACCGGCATGCGCGACGTGGTCGCCTGGGCGGGCGCCGCCCAGAGCATCGAGGCGAGCGCGAGCACGGCGACGCTCCAGATCCGGACGCGGCGCGTCATGACGACGGGCGCCCACGTGGGGACGTCAGGGCGTCGCGCGACGTGGCCGCTGGCATGTCCTGCGCTGCGTGGGGCACGCCATCCTCCTTCGTTGCGAATCCGCCGGTCGGGCTGCCCTCCGCCGGTAAAAACGGTAGCAGGGGACCCCTTGGTATCCCCAATGGTTGACGGAACGTTGACTGTGTCGTTGCGAGTCTCAACGGCACCGGCGTGCCACGGGCACCGGGCCGCAGTGGCCTAGCGTTCCTCGTGCGGAGCGGTTTGTGCGGGCACGAGACGCCCGGACAAGGGACCATGCAGTGACTCGACGAGGACAACGAACGCCCGGTGTGGCGGCGGTGTGTGCCGCCGCGCTCCTCGCCGCCAGCGCGACGAGCGCGGCGGGTGCGGGCCACGCGAGCGCCGTCGCCCCGCCTCGCGCGCTCTCGATGGTGCAGTACACGTCGACAAACCCTGAGCCTCAGCCATGGATCGCGCACCTGGTCTCGGGTGCCAACCCCCAGCTCGCCGCTGGCGGCGGCCCACGCGCGGCGCCCGACGCCAACGGCGGGGTCCAGGTCGCCTACAAGAACGCGAGGGGCGACCTCGAGTGGCTCGACGGGTCGTCGGTCGGGCAGTTCAGCGCCGTCGACCTGACCCGGCTGCTCGGCTTTGCGCCGCTGGTCGGTCAGCCGGTCCCGGTCGTGAGCTCGCACGGCCTCGACGAGGTGTTATGCGTGACGTCGTCAGGGCACCTGCTCGAGCTCACCTTGAACCCGTACCGCCGGCTGCCCTTCCGCACCGGCACGCAGCTGTCGTCGCTCAGCGACTGGACGCGCTCGGACCTCACCGACGCCGCCGGTCCGCGCGCGACGGGGACGCCCTCGGTCGTCGTCCAGGCAGGGGTGACGTCGGTCTTCGTGCGCAACGCGAGCGGGGAGCTCATCGAGTTCGCCTCGGACAACAGGGGCGGGCGCGTCTGGAACGCCTACGACCTCACCGCGATCAGCCACGGCCCCCGCGTCGCGACCGATCCCACCGCGTTCTTCGACCCCGGGTCCGGCCAGGTCCGCGTCGCGGCCTCGGACCGCCCGCGCGGGGCGGTCGTCGTCTACGCGCCGACCGATGTCGGCGGCCGGGTCTGGAACTACCAGAACGTCTCGGCGGTCACGCACACCTCGACGGTGTCGGGGGGACTCGCCGCCGCCGTCTATGACGGCCAGCCGATCCTGTTCGCCGCGGGCCGGACGGGCGACCTCACCGAGTACGTGGGCGCGGACGCCGGGCGCACGACGGACTGGGCGACGACCGACGTGACCGCGACCACGGCGGGCTCGCCGCCGATCGCCGGCACCCCCTCGGTCGCGGTCTCGGGGTCCCGCCTCGTGATCGCGGGCATCGCCGCGGCGTGGGGCGACCTGTTCGAGTGGCAGTCAACAAGAGAGACCGGGCCGTTCACCGCGACGGACGTCTCGAGCACCGGGCAGGGCCCCGCCCGGACCGCGGCGGGCACGCCCGCGGCGGTGTTCGTGAGCGGCGCGCTGTCGCTCTTCGCAGCTGGCGTCGCGGTGCCGGCGCCGGAGGGCACCGGCGTCTACTCGGTCCCCTCCTCCAAGTGGGCCCAGGCCCTGAAGGACGACTGGCCCATTCTGGGCGTCACCGGCGGGCTCGGCGCGCGCTGTGCGCCGTGGACGCAGTACCCACAGCCGGCGTCGAAGCCCGAGCCCGACAGGTTCGTCGGCCAGACGATCCAGGCGAGCCACCTGCGCGTGACGTGGCTCAGCCTCTGGACCGTGAGCGGGCCGGGGACCACGCCGTCGGGCTGCGCGGGCGAGAAGGGGCCGATCACGTCCGCCACCTTCTACGCGCACGGCTTCGCGGCGGGCCAGTGGGTCGCCACCCAGATCGACACCTACCGCGCCGACGGCCTCGGGCTCAAGCCCGACTGGGTGCTCTTTGACCCCGAGGGCTATCCCGACAACCACTCGGGGCTGTGGGGCCCGACCTCGCCGCCGTCAGCCCTCGCGAAGTCGATCGCCGACTACGCCTCGATCCTCGACGGCTGGCGCAACGGCATGGCGTCGGTCGACCCGTCGCTCAAGGCCGCCTTCTACGCCACCCAGCACGAGTACATGACCTACCGGCTCTTCAACCTTGCGCTGCCCGCGTTCATCGCGGGCTCGTTCTCCAAACCCCCCGGCAAGCAGCTCGTCGCGCCCACGCGGACCGCGTTCGGCCCGAACATCCGCGGCTTCGTCATGTACAACTCGGGATTCACGCCCTCGTGTGTCGAGGTCACCAACGAGCGACTGCTGCTCACCGAGGCGCCGTGGGACGGCAACTACAACACGATCCAGATGCCGCCGCGCCGCTACTGCCCGCCGGGCCAGGCCCCGCCGGGCTGAGCCGCGCCCACGCCGCGAGCCCTGATTGAGAGGGGGCACCGGACTTCCTAGCCTGTCCGTCGGTCTGAGCTTCGATGCGGGTTCGCAAGTGCAAAAGGGGCGTTAGTTGTGGTCCGACGCACGTCGATACCCTCTCGGCATGTTTGCCTCGCCAATGATCAACCTCTACACACGCGACATTGAAGCAGCGCTTGCCTTCTACCGCGACCAATGCGGGTTCGTGGAGACATTTCGGACTCCACTCGAAGGGGTCCCCGCTCACGTCGAACTGAGGTTGGACGGATTCACGCTCGGACTCGGCACCGTCGAGGCAGCGAGGACGGTCCATGGCGTAGAAGCCACTCCTGGGAGCCCCGCAATGGTCGTGGTGTTGTGGACCGATGACGTCGACCGGGCCTACGCAAAGCTGACCGCAGCCAGAGCCCCAGCCGTTCAGCCACCTCACGACACTGGCAACAACAACCGCACTGCTCTGGTACGGGATCCCGATGGAAACCTAGTGGAGATCGTCGCAAAGAGATCGTGACATGGTCACCATTGCCATCGCTTGGTAGGTGGTAGTCAGGTCCACTTCCCAACGCTGGATGAATGAGCCAGTGTCGGTCCCATCGCTTCCGGGCTATCCGACTGGCCCACTACCCGGTAGGTTCGTTGCATGGCCGACCAGGACACGACGCAAGAGCCGAGCGTGTCGGCGGCGTCGGACCCGGCAACCGAGGACGAGCGCGCCTCGGCGCAGCAGCCTGGCGACGACGGCGCGTCGCGCAAGGCCGCCGACGACAGCTTCGACCTGAAGGGCATCGTGCGCCAGCTGACCGCGCCGATGATCGAGTCGCTCGACACGCGCCTGCGCGACCAGATCGAGGCGCACGTCGACGAGCTGCTCACCGAGAAGCTCGATGCCGCGCTCGCGGACCGGCTGTCCACGGTCGACCGCGCGATCGCGGACCTCTCGAGGTCGATCGACGCGCTCGAGCGCCGACTCGGCGCGCACGAGAAGGACGTCGCGTCGAGCTGACGCGTCATCCCGCCGCACGGGCGAGCGAGTCAGTCCCGCACGTCGTCGGTGAGGCTCTCGGATCGCGTGACGTGCGATCGCGACCAGCGCCGGATTGGACGCGAGGAAATACGATGGCCGTTCTCGATTCGGCGACCGAAGGATGATCAATGGCGAGGTTCGACAAGGACACGCCGAGCACGTGTCCGCAGTGTGGCAACGGCGCGGGGTTCCACTACTGCTTGAATGCAGCGTCCGGCGTGACCTGCACCGACGTCCGCGGATCCGTGGCGAACGTGCCCCACATGCATCGGGCTTGTTTCACCTGCAGCTACGAGTGGGTCGAGGACCCCATCGTCTGACGCACGACGCGGCTTCGGCCTCCGCGCCGGCGTGGTGCTGGGAGCGCAACGATCGTCAGGCTGCCTCGCTGCTCGTTGTGCCAGCGACGAAGGGATGCACCTGGGGTCGCGAGCACCCCGGCACGCTCGCCACGGGCGCCGGATGCAAAGGTGTCAACCCGCGGCGTCGGCGACGTCGCCAGCCTCCACGGTCACGCGACGGTGGCGCACCGCGGGCACGCGCGGACCAGGCAGCACGGTGCCGGTCAGGTTGATCGGGTCCGAGCCCGCGAGCGTCACGGTGCGCCCCGTGCGTCCCTCGCGTCGGCCCGCCAGCATGCCCGCCGCCTCGATCGTCGCGTACTGCTCGCCCGAGAGGCCCGCGACGAACCGGCCGCCCACGACCTCGCCGCGGGCCTCCAGCCGACGCAGCGCCCACACGACGTGGCGCCAGGGGACCTTGCAGCTCTCGCGGCTGGTGAGCTCGTAGGCGACGACACCCCAGCGCACGAGCAGCTGGACGCCGACGCGCTCGGCAAGCTCTTCGAGCTCGATGCCCTCGGGCGCGCCGAGCGGCGCCTGGACGATGCTCCAGCGGCCCTCGCCCACCCCGGTCCCCGCTACCGCGCGTCGAGGGGCGCGCGCGAGGCGCGCCGTCGGCAGGCGACGCTGTCGCGCGCGGAATCGCGCGCGCGCGTCGAGCAGTGACCGCACCGCGCTGAACGCGTCGGCCGTCGCGATGCCGCGCGCGACGAGGTCCCAGAGTCCCTCGTCGACCTCGACGGGCAGTCGGCCCGCCGAGGTGGCGAGCTCGGAGCGGAACTGCGCGCCGTGCCGCTCCAGGGCGTCGAGCAGGTCGCTCGACGCGCCGTGCGGGGGCCGTGTGGGCGCCTCGCCGAGGCGCACCGCGCGAAGCAGCCACGCGAGGTCGTCGCGTCGTACCAGCGAGAGTGGCGTCGCCGCTGACGGCGTTGACGCGCCGCGCCGAGCGGCGTCGTCGACCGGCCTCGGCGTGAGGCGGACCCAGGCGACCTCGCCGGCCAGGCACAGCTCGTCGAGCCACGTGGGGTCGTAGTTGGCGACTCGCGCCGGGAGGACGTGCGCCTCCCAGTCCCCCGCCGGCAACTCCACGCCCTGCAGCTGCTCGATGGTGGCGAGGACGCCCGCTCGCCCCTCGAACTGCGAGCCGGGCTCGACGCGCTGCCACTCACACAGGAAGTCCACGTAGTCGGCCAGCCCGACCGGCTCCACCCGGGCGCGCCGGCGCTGCTTGGCGAGGTGGTGGCACCGCACGAGCAGGTGCCGCGCGCACCAGCGGCCATCGGGCAGCTCGATGGCGTAGCCCTGCGCCTCGAGGGCGGCCATCGCGGTGCGGGCCCGCAGCACCGACAGGGGCGCGCCGCGCAGCGGGCCGCCGCCGAGCGAGTCGTCGCCCACGAGCGCCTCGATCGTGACGGGACCCGCGTGCTGCAGGTGGCCGCGCACGCAGTCGGTCGCGGCCTCGTCGTCCATCGTGATCGCCGCGGCCGCGTCGCGGCGCTCCGTCGCGACCCAGGTGCCGTCGAGCTCACCGAGGCGACCGGCGACGTCGAGCTCGCGCGCAAAGCGCCCCCAGGCGTCCACGCGACGAACGACGACGAGGTCGTCGAGCAGCTCGTGCAGCTCGTCGGCGGAGCGGACGCGGGGGGCCGCCGAGGCGACGACGTCAGCGACGACGGCCTCGTCGAGGGGGTCTGAGGCGACGAGCCCCGCCGGCAGCCCCGCCGCGTCGAGCGGGCCGAGCCCGCGACGGAGCTCGACGGCGCGGCTGCGGCGCTCCTCGAGCGGCGCGTCGTCGAGGAACGTCCAGGGCGCGCCGTTCAGGATCCCGTGGGCGAGCACCGAGGGCTCGGCGGACTCGACGCAGGTCACGGTGACCTCGCCTGCGGCGACCCGCACGAGCAGCGCCTCGAGCCCGATGACGTCGAGCGGCTCGAACAGCACGTCGTCGACGGTCTGTCGGACCAAGGGGTGGTCGGGGATGGGGATCGGGCCGGCGGGCGCGTTCTCCTGGCACGCCGCGAGCGAGGGCCACGTCGCGGCCATGAGGTCGTCGGCCTCCATGCGCTGGAGGTGGATCGGTCGGCGCCCCGCGGTCGTCGAGCGCGGCATCACGAGGGCGCGCGCCACGTTCCAGCGCCACCTCGCCGCGAGCATCGGCAGCGGCAGGACGGCCTGGGTGAGGATCTCGCGCGACTTGCCCGGCGCCACGAGCTTCATCACGTCGCTGAGCGGGAACGAGTGGTGCGGGCCGAGCGCGATGGTCACGGCGTCGTCGTTGGCGGCTGCCTGCAGCTCGAAGTCGAACGTCACGCAGAAGCGCTTGCGCAGGGCGAGGCCGAGCGCGCGATTGATGCGACCTCCCAAGGGCGAGTGCACGACGATCTGGGCGGACTCGTTGTCGTCGTAGAAGCGCTCGACGACGAGGTGGTCCGACGTCGGGAGCACCCCAAGCGCGCGCCGCGCCGACTCGAGGTACGCGACGACCATCGTGGCCACGTCCTCGGTGACGCCGGACCGCTCGCGAACGACGGCGCGGGCCCCCTCGGCGTCGGCGTTGGCGAGGAACGACTCGACGACGCGGCGCAGCTCGGAGACCTGCTCGGAGAGCTCCTCGGTCCGCGCGGGGGCCTCCCCGAGCCAGAACGGCGTGGTCGGCGGCATGCCGTTGGCGTCGGCGACCCTGACGGTGCCGGTCTCGACTTTGAGCACGCGCCACGAGTGCGTCCCGAGCAAGAAGATGTCGCCCGCGGCCGCCTCGATCGCGAAGTCCTCGTGGACCGAGCCCACCGTCACGTTGTCGGGGTCGAGCACGACGCGGTACTCGCCGAGCTCGGGGATCGCCCCGCCGCCGAGGAGGGCGGCGAGCCCCGCCGAGCGTCTCGGCCGCACGACGCCGTTCACGGCGTCGACGTGCAGGTGTGCGCCGCGGCGCCCCCGACCCGTCACGATGCCCTTGCCCGCGAGCTCGATCGCCTCGTCGAACCGCGGGCGCCCGAGCGACGCGTAGGGCGCGGCGGCGGTCACCATCGCGTAGAGCTCGTCCAGCGTCGCCTCGCCGCGAGCGGCGACCTCGGCGACCAGTTGCTGGACGAGGATGTCGAGGGGCGCGACCGGGGGGTGCAGGCGGTCGAGGTCCCCTGCGCGCACGCCCGCGAGCAGCGCGGTGCACTCGACGAGCTCGTCGCGGTTCTGCGGGAAGAGTCGCCCCATCGGCACGCCGCCGACCTGGTGGTTGGCGCGACCGATGCGCTGCAGGAAGGTGCCGATGGACCTCGGCGAGCCGAGCTGGCAGACGAGCTCGACGGGTCCGACGTCGATGCCGAGCTCCAAGGACGCCGTCGCGACGAGCGCGCGGAGGTCCCCGGCGCGCAGGCGCGCCTCGACGTGGCGTCGGCGCGCCGTGGACAGGCTGCCGTGGTGCGCGGCGACGACGAGGGCCGCGTCGTCGACGCCCAGCTCGTCGGGCGAGAGCCGCTCGGCGAGCTGGTGGGCCACGCGCTCGGCCATCCGTCGCGTGTTGACGAAGACGAGCGTCGTGCGGTGCTCCAAGACGTGCTCGGCGATCCGGTCGAGGATCTCGCCCATCTGGACCGTCGAGATCGCGGTCTCGAGCTCGCCGCCGGGCAGCTCGATGGCGACGTCGAAGGTCCTCGGGGCCGAGCAGTCGATGACGATCGATCCCTCGCGTCGCGCAGCGACGCCGCTCAGCATCGCTGCCACGGTCTCGATTGGCCGCTGGGTCGCGGACAGGCCGATGCGCTGGAGCCGCCTGCCGTTGTCCGCGACGAGACGGTCAAGGCGCTCCAGGCTGAGCGAGAGGTGGCTGCCTCGCTTGTCGCGGCAGGTCGCGTGGATCTCGTCGACGATCACGGTCTCGGTGTGCGCGAGCATGCGTCGTCCGGACGCCGACGTGAGCAGCAGGTACAACGACTCAGGCGTGGTC
The DNA here is from genome assembly GCA_035510855.1 of Acidimicrobiales bacterium. Taxonomy (GTDB): domain Bacteria; phylum Actinomycetota; class Acidimicrobiia; order Acidimicrobiales; family RAAP-2; genus Palsa-459. The sequence goes on along the minus strand of DATKGG010000027.1, from coordinate 4,430 downwards.
ACGAGCAGGTCGGGCGGATGCTTGCGCAGCGCGGTGCGCTCGGCTGGCGTCGAGTCACCGGTGCGGAGCCCGACACGCAAGGTGGGGCCCTCGAGCCCGAGCGCGCGCGCCGCGGCGGCGATCCCCTCGAGTGGCGCCTCGAGGTTCTCGGACACGTCGGCAGCGAGCGCGCGCAGCGGCGAGACGTAGACGACCCTCGGACCTTCGACTGCCTGGTCACCCGCGTCGTGGGACCGCCACGCCGCGTCGATCGCGACGAGGAAGCCGGTGAGCGTCTTACCGGTGCCGGTCGGGGCGGCGACTAAGACGTCGCGACCGGTCGCGATCGCGGGCCACGCGCGGCGCTGCGGCTCGGTCGGGCCGCCCGGGAACCGGCCGTCGAACCACGCCGCGACGGCGGGATGGAACGCGGCCAAGGCCCCGGTGCCCACGGGCGCCGCCGCCGTCAACAGGGATGGCTGCACAGACCTCGCCATCTAACCATTTCACCATGGGCCTGTGTCATCCGGTAGTGGCCCAGTGGGCACTGATACAGCAGCCTCACCACGCGGGCGAGAGGCGTGTTAGATGTGCCGAGGATGGACCTTGGGGCGCACTCCGACCAGTGCACTGAGCCTCGCCGACTTCCTGTGATCGGGTGCGGGTTCGGGTGACCACGACATTCGTGGTTGGCACGACGTCAGTCGTGCTGGCGGTCGCGCCACTCCCGCCAGTTGGCACGGTCTCTGCGGAACGCCCAGGTCACGATGAACCCGCACAGCACGACGAACGCTGCGATGAAGATGCCGAAGACCACGGCGAACGCCGAGGCGATCACGAGCGCACGCCCATGGCGCCGCGCGCCAGGGAACTCACAACTGATAGACGATGGGCTCGACCTTGCACACCGGGATCCGCTGCCCCCACACGCCGCGCAGGACGATCCCGATCGGCCCGCAGTTCGAGCCGGCCGTCGACTGGACGGTCCAGGACTTGTGCGGCGAGCTCGTGGAGAACAGCACGCACAGCGGCCAGCGGGCGAGCGGTGACGGCCACATGACACCTGGTCGTGCCATCGGGATCCGGTATGGCGCGTGCAGCGTGAGACACGCCGTGCCGTAGAACCGGTGGGTCTCTGCGACGAACGCGGCAAGCGGTCCCCCGAGCGATCGGTCCGTCGGACGCACGATCGAGATGTCGGCGACCCCGACCTTGACGCCCTCCTTGCCGAGCCAGGTGTGCGCCGAGATGATGAGTGCGCGCTCCATCTGTGCGGAGACGGGGAGACTCACCGCACGTGGCGACTGCTGCGGCGCGAACACGCCAGCTGACAGCACGATTCCAGCGACCGCCGCCAGCAGCGCTGGTCCCCCCACGAGCACCGCATGGCGCCGCACGCTCGGATCGTAGAGCGTCGGAGCGACCCGTGTCGCATCTCCCTGGCACGCCGCTCGTGGCTCAGGACCGGGGAGGGGGGAGGCTCGGCGGGGTTTGTCACACGTGGCCAGCACACTGCCTTCGTGACGCCCGCAACGCCAGCCGCGACAGACCTGCTCGGCTCGCTGCGGGGCACGCCCGCGCTGCGCCCCCACGTGGACCGCGGGCTCGCAGGCGGGCTCCGTGCGTGGCTGGAGGACGGGCTCTTCGAGCGCCTCGGCACTGGCGTCACGGCCCCGATCGTGCGCATCTCACCGAGGCTCCTGGGGAGCGGTCCGCCGGTGGCCGGGACGGCGACGGCACGCCTGCGAGGTGCCCTCCTCGTCCAGCTGCTGCGACTGCGCGTCGCCGGGCTCGAGCCGGCCTCCCCCTTCGAGGACGCCGTGGCCGCCCTCGGTGCGTCCGGTCGCGACGCCGAGCTCGTGTCGGTCCTCGCCGACCTCGACATCGACGATCGGTCGCGCCTCGCCGCCGAGGTCGCCGCGCACCACACGGTGCTCGCCACGACGCTGCCCTCGCTGCCCGCTCGATGGTCGCCGCGGTGCGGCGTGCGCTACGCGATCCCGCTCGCTGGTGGCGCTGTCGTGCTCCGAGGTGACGTCGACCTCGCCTTGGGGGCGTCCGGGGGGTCACGGGCCTGCGTGTGCCTCGTGGACCTGACCACCTCGACGCTCGGCTCGGCGAGCGACGCGACCCTCGCCTACCTCGCCCTGCTCGAGACGCTGCGAACCGGCGAGCAGCCGCTCCGCGTCGCGGCGCTGTCGACGGCTGACGGTGCCACGGTCGTGCGCGAGGTCACCTCCGAGCTCTTGGCGGACGCAGTCGAGCTCGTGCTCGACGCGGTCGCGAGGAGCGCTGCTGCGTGACCGTGGTCGAGCGACTGTGTGCTCCCACCTGCGACGTGCTCCTTGCACGCGCCTCGTCGGGTTCTCGAGACCACGACGTCGTCTCTGCGCGCCTGCGCAGCCAGCTCGCCGCACGGCTCGCGGACAGCCTGGGCGCGGACCGACGGCGCCACCGGCTCGACGCTTTCGCCGCCGAGCTCGGGCCGGCCCGATTCGACGCACCCTTCGCCTGGAGCGCACGCGCTGCTCGCCGTCCGATCGGCACGTCGGTCGCACGCGACGTCGCCGTGGGCGCCATGCCGGACGCACTCAGTGCGGCGGCCTCAGAGATCGAGCGCCTGTGCGATCGAGCGCACCGCGGCCTCACGCGTCGCGGGGCGCTCGGGGCGTGGCTCGCCGCCGCGCCGAGCGCCACGCGAGCGCTGTGCGCCGTCGAGGCGTCGACGTGGGCGGAGCGCCTGGTGCGCCTCGTCGAGCCCACCCACGACGGGTCGGTCGCCGTCGGCATCCCCGACGCGTGGTTCGAGGTGCCGGGGACGACGATCACCCTGCAGGGGCGGCTCGACGCGGCGCTGCGCCCCGCCGAGGGCGCGCACCTCGGGCTCCTGCGCGTCCGCGACGGGTTGCCTGGTGCGCGGGCCGCCGACGGGCTCGTGGTCGACGCGCTCGTCGCCGCGCTCGCCGGGCGGTGCCCGACGAGGATGCTCGGGGCGTGGCCGGACGCAGGTCTGTGCCTCGTCGTCGACTTCGACGACGAGGCCGCGCGTCGCGCGGCGCGGCTGCTCCTTGCGTGCGCCGACGCCCTCGCTGCACCGTCGGCGGCACCGAGCCCCCTCGAGGCCGTTGCTGCGTGATCTCGCGCCACCGGTAGCCTCCCGAGGCCAATGCAGCCGCGTCGACACCTCCGGAACATCGCGATCATCGCCCATGTCGACCACGGCAAGACGACGCTCGTCGACGCCATGCTCCGCCAGACCGGGGCGTTCGGGCCCCACACCGCGCTCACCGACCGGGTGATGGACTCGGGCGACCTGGAGCGCGAGAAGGGCATCACGATCCTGGCCAAGAACACCGCGGTCGTCTGGCGGCACACGACGATCAACATCATCGACACCCCCGGCCACGCGGACTTCGGCGGCGAGGTCGAGCGCGGGCTCGCGATGGTCGACGGCGTGCTGCTGCTCGTCGACGCCGCGGAGGGCCCCCTCCCCCAGACCCGGTTCGTGCTGCGCAAGACCCTGGAGAAGCGCCTCCCGGTGATCGTGGTCGTGAACAAGGTCGACCGTGCCGACGCCCGCCCGAAAGAGGTCGTCCACGAGGTCGAGGAGCTGTTCTTGGACCTCGACGCCGACGAGCACCAGATCTCGTTCCCGGTGCTCTACGCGAGCTCGCGGGAGGGTTGGGCGACAGCCGAGCCCGACACGCGTGCCGACGACCTGACCGAGCTGTTCCAGGCCGTCTGCGACCACGTCCCGCCCCCTGCCTACGAGCCCGACGCGCCGCTTCGCGCGCTCGTGTGCAACCTCGACGCCTCCCCCTACGTCGGCCGCATCGCACTCCTGCGGGTCGTGTCGGGGACCTTGGAGCGCGGCCAGCTCGTCGCGTGGTGCCGCCTCAACGGCACCATCGAGCGGGTCCGCTTGACCGAGCTCTACATCACCGAGGCGCTCGATCGCGTCCCGGCGTACTCGGCCGGCCCCGGTGACATCGTCGCGATCGCGGGCATCGAGGAGATCACGATCGGCGAGACCCTGGCGGACCCCGACGACCCCCAGCCGCTCCCCCCCCTCAAGGTCGACGAGCCGAGCCTCTCGATGACGATCGGCATCAACACCTCGCCGGTCGCGGGCCGTGACGGCTCGAAGCTGACCGCCCGGCTCCTCAAGTCGCGGCTCGACGCCGAGCTCGTTGGCAACGTGTCGCTCCGGGTCCGGCCGACCGACCGGCCCGACGCCTGGGAGGTGCTCGGCCGAGGCGAGCTCCAGCTCGCGATCCTGATCGAGACGATGCGACGCGAGGGCTTCGAGCTCACGATCGGCAAGCCCCACGTCGTGACCAAGGAGATCGACGGCAAGCGCAGCGAGCCCATGGAGCGCGTCACCATCGACGCGCCCGAAGAGCACGTGGGCACCGTCACCACGCTGCTGTCGATCCCCCCCCTCCCCCCTC
>DATKGG010000026.1:0-15733 GCA_035510855.1 Acidimicrobiales bacterium | reverse complement strand
TTCACCACTGACACGACTGCGCCGAGCCTCGCGTCGCTCATCGGTGCCGCGACGTAGTTGGACGACGCGGCGAACGCCTGCCGGGAGAGCACGCCGTGGGGGTAGGTCGTGTCGAGGTGGCACGCCGCGACCGTAAGCCCGCTGCAGCCTGCCTCGACCATCATCTCGTTCACGTACGTCTCGTCGCCGAGGAAGTGGTACGTCGGGGCGGGCAGCCTCGCAAGCAGCGGCGCGAGCCACGCGGCGGTCTGGCCGCTGCGCGCGCACGACACGCCAGCGACGCGGACCGTCGTGCCCCCGCCGCTCAGCAGCTGGCAGTTGGACCACACCGCGTCGTTGACCGTGCGCGTCCAGTCCTGCCACTCGCCGAGCACGTCGTGGGCGCCGGACCAGGAGAAGTCGTAGGTGAACAGTGTGATCGGGGGCACCGGGTGCGTCGTGAACTCGAACGACGTCGCCACCCCGAAGTTGCCCCCGCCACCGCCGCGGCATGCCCAGAAGAGCGCCTCGTCGTGCGTCGGGGAGCACCGCAGCACCTGGGAGTCGGCCGTGACAAGGGTGACGGCCACGAGGTTGTCCGCCGCCAGTCCGTAGCGGCGCGAGAACACGCCCACCCCGCCGCCCAAGGTGAGCCCGGCGATCCCGACCGTCGGGCACGAGCCGCCAGGTATGAGCTGGCCGTGTGAGCCGAGGACGTTGTAGACGTCGATGAGCCGCGCGCCCGCGCCCACCCTCGTGGTCCCAGGAGCAGCGGCGGGCGCGATCCCGGCCATCGGCGTCACGTCGATGACGAGGTGGCCTGAGCCGCTCGAGTAGCCCCCGTAGCTGTGGCCGCCGGAGCGCACGGCGAGGCGGAAGGCGTGGTCCCGGGCGAAGGAGATCGACCGTGCGACGTCGTCGGGGCTCGCGCAGTAGGCGATGCCGAGTGGAGCGAGCGCGTCGAACCTCGGGTTGTAGAGGAGCTTGTCGATCGGGTAGGCGCGGTCTGCGGGGCGCACCAGGTGGCCCTGGAGCGAGGCGGCGTAGGCCGCCCACTGCGCGGTGGTCGCCGGCCCTGATGGCCCGACGGCGTGCGGGGCGGTCGCAGACTGGCCCCCGCAGCTCGACAGGGCAGCGCCGACTGCGACGCCGGCGGCGCCGAGCGCGCCCGCCCGCAGGAAGCCCCTTCGATCGATCGACCCCGCCGGCATGCTCGGAATGTACGCCCCCCGCGCCGTCGGGTGGGGACTTGGCACCCCCCTCGGGACCACCCCCTCGAAGTCCCGTAGAATGGATCCCCTATGACGATGTGTGCGAGCACCAAGGACACGACCGCGCTCTCGGATGCCGAGCTGGTGGAGATGGCGGACCTGTGCGCCGACCGTGACCCCAAGTTCGACATCGGGTTCCTCTCCAAGCAGCGCGAGGAGTGGGTGCTCGTGACGACCGTGCGCGATGGCACCAAGCTGCGCGGGTACTCGTTCTGCACCCTCGAGCGCATCGGGGGCACCCCGTCGCTGCTCTTGGGGGTCGGTCTCGTCGACCGAAACGCCAAGTCCGACCAGACGCTCAAGTGCCTGCTCGCGGACCAGTTCCGCCGCGCGCTGCTCGCCTTCCCAGACGAAGACGTCCTGCTCGGCACGCGCCTCTTGACCGCGGACGGCTACCGCGCCTTCGGCGGGCTCCACGACGTCGTGCCGCGCAGCGACCACCGACCCTCGGGTGAGGAGCGCGCGTGGGCGCGCCGGCTGGCCAAGCGCTTCGGCAACGAGAAGGGCCTCGACGACCGCTCCTTCGTGCTCACCTACGACGCGAACCCCGTGGGCGGGCTCGACTACCTCGTGTCGAAGTCGGCGATCCCCGAGGGCGCCGACGAGCTGTTCCGCGCTGTCAAGGCGAACCGTGGCCAGCGTCTCGTCGCGTTCGGCTGGGCCATGGCCGAGGAGCTCGCCAAGGGCAAGCTCACGAAGTAGGGGCTGGCTCAGCCCCTGGGCAGGATGCCCACGCAGAGCTTGTAGCAGTGCGCGTCCACGGGCTGGCTGAGCGCCGTCAGCAGGTAGCGAGGCTTGAATCCGAGCGCGACGGCGAGCTCCTTGCCGCTCAGTCGGTCACGTCGAGCGGCGTCGAGCGCCCGGACCGCGTGACGGTCCTCGAGCGCCATCCACACGTCGTCGCGCTCCCAGCCGAAGCGGACCCATGTGGTCCCGTCGTCACGGCGCCGCAGCACCTGGGGGCCGCGCTCGGGGACGATGAGCGCCACGCTCGGTCGGTCGCCGCGCAGCTCCCAGTAGGGGGCGGACGGCCCGCGGAACCCGAGCAGCGGACCGTCCGGCGGCGCCTGGAGGCGACGCAGCCGCCGACGTACGGCGCCACCGCGGAGCGAGCCGACCAGCCTCGGCAGATGGTCGAGGGTCACTGCCTCGGGCTGGGCGGTGTCGTCACGCTCGGGATCCGACGAGAGCGTCGCTTCGACCACGTCGAACGCGGCGAGGTCGGGCATCGCGCTCGCCTGCCAGGGCACCCGGAGCCGGACCATCGCCGAGGAGGCGAGGTCCACCCCGATCGTGTCGTCGACCGAGCAGGACAGCACCAGCACCAAGAGACGGGCACCCGCCGAGACGTCAATCTGCTCACGGCTCGGCAGCTCGCGGAGCAGCTCGCGTGTCGCGGTCGCCGCCGCGTCGCGTGAGCGCACGAGCCCTCCAGTCATCACGAGCCCGCCTCCCAGCGCGCCGCATGTGCGAGCGCGGCCGCCACGCTACCCACGTCGACGACGGGCGCGTCGCACGTGGCGCCCCGGCACACGTAACAGACGTCGTCACGGCGAGCGTCCAGCAGCTCGAGGGGCCCCGAGCCGAACGCGATCACGCAGAACGGCCCCGCAGCGCGGTGCACGGCCGCGAGCATCGCGCCCGGCGCGCCAGGCACGGCGACCTCGATGCCGACGCCGAGGAGGCAGGCCGCTTCGACCAGGGTCGCCGCGGCTGTCGGCTGGGCGTCGAGCAGCGGCTCGCACAAGGCGACCAGCCGCTCGGCGATCGCGAGGGCGCCGCGGTCGGCGCGCAGCATGCCGAGGCGGGCAAAAGCAACCGCGGCCACCGACGATCCCGAGGGCACGGCGCCGTCCAGCACGTCGTGCGCGCGAACCAAGAGGCCGCGCGCGTCGCGGTGCGACTGGAAGAGCCCGCCGCCGCGCCCAGGCACTGCCGCGGTCGGCACCTCGCCGTCCCAGTAGCCCGCCACGAGGTCGCCCGCGACGCTTGCTGCGTCGTCGAGGTGGGTCGCGCTGCCGTCGAGCTCGAAGAGCGCAGTGTGTGCGTCGAGCAGCCACGCGAGGTCCGCGCTCGTCGCGAGCGGAGCGTCTGGGCCGCTGCGTCGCGTCCAGGTGCCCTCCACTCGGTGCGTCACGGCGAGCATGGTGACGAGCTCGCTGGCGGCCTCGCCGTAGCGGGGCTCATCGAGCCGCCACGCCGCCTCGGCGAGCACCGATGCGAGCATTGCGTTGGACTCGAGCAGCACCTTGTCGTCGATTGCCGGCTGCGGGCCGGTTGCCCGAGCGGCGCGGAGCGCGGCGCGGACCTTGTCATCGTCGGGCGTGCCGACGATGTCGACGCCCGCGGCGAGCCTCGGCACGCACGCCCCCTCGACGGGGCCGTGGTCAGTGATCCCGTAGCGTTCGTTCGTCGCGTCGACGAGCTCGCTGAGCCCTGCGTCCTCGAGAAGCTTGCGGACCGTGGTTGCACCCAGGACCACGTGCGAGCCCTCGCCGCCACCCGCGTCGGCGTCGATACCGGACGCGAAGCCTCCGTCGATGCGCATCTCGGTGAGCACGAAGTCGAGCGTTCGGCGCGCCACCCACTCGTACTCGCTTCGTGCGAGCCACCTCGATGCCCGCAGGTACGCCCTCGCGAGCAGCGCCTGATCGGTGAGCATCTTTTCGAAGTGTGGGACGTCCCAGTGCGCGTCGACGCTGTAGCGCGCGAAGCCGCCAGCGACGTGGTCGAAGAGACCGCCGCGAGCCATGGCGTCGAGGGTGGCGACGGCCATGTCTCTCGCGTCGTCGCGCTCGGCGACGGTCCACAACGCCACGCACGCCTCGACCCATGCCGGATGGGGGAACTTCGGCGCGGGCGAGAACCCTGCCCCGTGGTGGTCGAATCTCGCGGCGAGGGAGTCGACGAGCTGGCGTAGGCGTGCCCTCGCGCCGGGTGGTGGGCCCGTGGCGACGAGCGACCCCACCAGCGATGCCTCGGCGCGCACGGCGTCGGCGAGTCGTTCGGCCTGGGCCAGCACGCCGTCGCGCTGGTTGGCCCACACGTCGCCGACCGAGCCGAGCACCTGGCCCAGGCTGGGCTGGCCATGCCGGGCGACGGGCGGGAAGTACGTGCCCGCAAAGAACGGGCGGCCGTCGGGGGTCAGCAGCACGGTCATCGGCCAGCCCCCGTGCCCCGTCATCGCCTGTGTCGCCGCCATGTACTGGGAGTCGACGTCCGGCCGCTCCTCCCGATCGACCTTGACGGGCACGGTGAGCTCGTTGATCAGCGCGGCGATCGTCTCGTCTTCGAAGCTCTCGTGGGACATCACGTGGCACCAGTGGCACGCCGCATAGCCGATCGACAAGAAGATCGGCACGTCGCGCCGGCGTGCCTCGGCGAACGCCTCGTCGCCGAACGGCCACCAGTCGACTGGATTCTCGGCGTGTTGACGCAGGTAGAGGCTGGTCGCACCAGCCAGGCGATTCACAACTGGATGCTAGGGGTGTGCCTTGGGTGCGGATTAGCTCGAGGTGCTTGACGTCGTAGCCCGCAGCACGCAGAACTCGTTGCCCTCGGGGTCAGCGAGCACGACCCACGTGACCTCGTCGCCCTGGCCGATGTCGACGCGCTGGGCACCGAGTCCCACGAGCCGCGCGACCTCGCGCTCCTGGTCGTCGGGACGGAAGTCGAAGTGGAGGCGGTTCTTCACGACGCGAGCGTCGTCAACCTTGATGATGAGCAGGTCCGGCACGGGCCGGCCGGCTCCCGCGCTCTCTGGGGAGCGCAGCGCGACGCCCTCGTCATCGTCGTCGACGCGCAGCCAGCCGAGCGCCGACTCCCAGAAGCTAGCGAGCGTCGAGGGGTTGGGGCTGTCGATGCAGACGCACTCGAAACGGAGCATGCGGTGACAGTAAGGGAGAACGACCCGCGATGCTCGGGGTCGCCGCGCACTAGGTTCCGCGCGATGCCCTTCGACGTCACCGGCCGCGTCGCGCTCGTCACTGGGGGGAGCCGCGGGATCGGCCTCGGCATCGCCCGCGCGTTCTGCGAGGCGGGGGGCAACGTGATGCTCGTGTCGCGCAGCGCGGAGAATCTGACAGCGGGGGCGGCGACGCTCGCCGGGCTGCGTGGCGAGGCGGACTGGACTGTTGCGCACGTCGGTCGACCCGCACAGGCCGACGCCGCGGTGGCGGCGACCATCGAGCGCTTCGGCTCGCTCGACGTGCTCGTGAACAACGCCGCGACGAATCCCTACATGGGGCCGCTGCTCGAGATCGACGACGCTCGATTGCAGAAGACCTTCGAGATCAACCAGGCGAGCGTGGTGACGTGGTCGAGGGCGGCGTGGTCACAGTGGCTCTCGACGCATGGAGGCGCGATCCTCAACATCGCCTCGATCGGCGGCCTCGGACCCGAGCCGATGATCGGCTGGTACAACGTGACGAAGGCCGCGGTCGTGCACCTCACGCGGCAGCTCGCCTACGAGCTCGCACCGACGGTCCGGGTGAACGGCATCGCGCCCGGTCTCGTGCGCACGGAGCTTGCGAGAGGGCTGTGGGAGCACAACGAGGAGCGCTTCGCACGGCACATTCCCCTGCGGCGCATCGGCGAGGTCGGCGACATCGCGCCGCTCGCGCTCCTGCTCGTCTCGGACGCCGGCTCGTGGATCACGGGCCAGACGATCGTGATCGACGGCGGGACGACGACCCAGCCCTCAGGTGGCGTCGGCTGAGCCGTCCAGCAGTCGGCGCGAGACCTTGCCTGACTGGGCTCTCGGAAGGACGCTGACGATGACGAGCTCCTTCGGGACAGCCCAAGGCGGCAGGGACGCAGCCACGAGCTCGCGCAGCTCGTCGAGCGTCGGGGCCGCGTGACGGGGCACCACCCACGCGACGACGCGCTCGCCCCACTCGGGATCGCGCCGCTTCCAGACCACGACCTCTGCGACGCGCGGGTGCGCGGCGAGCACCGCCTCGACGTCGGCCGGCCACACCTTCTCGCCGCCCGTCGTGATGACCTCGGCGAGCCGACCGCTGACGCGCACGATCCCGGACTCGAACGTGCCCCCGTCGCCAGTGGCGAGCCAGCCGCGCGTCCCGTCCGGCCCGACGGAGTCGAGGGGGGTGCCGTCCCGATAGGCGCGAGCAAGCATCGGGGCCTTGACGTAGAGCTCACCGTCGAGGACCGCGATGCGCACGCCCTCGAGCGGCACGCCGTCGTAAACGACGCCCGACCCCGTCTCGGTCATCCCCCAGGTCGTGACGACGTTCGACGGCACCTCGCTCGGCGGGGCACCGCCGCCGAGGAGGATCCGACGGAACGCCTCGGGCTCGCCAAGGCGCCCGAGCGCGGTGGCGACGAGCGAGGTGAGCGTCGCGCCCTCGCGCGCGGCACGTGCCACGAGCGCAGGCTCGAAGCCACTGTGGACGTCGACGGGCGTGTCCGTCAGCAGCGCGCGGGTGACGACCGCGAGACCTCCGATGTGTGCGCACGGCAGGCAGCACAGCCACCGATCCGCGATCGAGGACACCCCGAGGCGCGACGACGTCGCGAGGGCGCTCGCCGTGACGGCGTCGTGGGTGAGCACGACCGCGCGCGGACTCGACGCCGAGCCAGAGGTGAGGACGACCAGCGCGTCGCCGGGCTCCGTGCCAGTGCCCGACGGCACGCGGCGCTCGAGCACCATCCCGGCGTCATCGACCAGTTGTCGTGTGGGGGCGAGCGCGTCGAGCTGCGCGGCTCTCGAGGCGGCATCGAGCCGATGGTCGATGACGCACGCGGCGTCGCCTCGCTCCCAGATTCCCTGCAGTAGCTCAACGAACCCGGACCCCTGCGCGACGTCGATCGCGACGAGCTCAGGCACGGGCTCACACTACGATCGCCCAGCACGCGGTCGGCCATGATGGCGCGATGGCGACGGTGCGACACCACGTGATCATCGACGTGCCGGCCGCGGCGGCGTGGGCGCTGCTCGGGTCCGCCGCACGGTTGGGCGAGTGGTTCCCTGGCGTCGCTGGGTGCGAGGTCGAGGGCACCACGCGAACCGTCACGCTGGCGACCGGGCTCACGCTCCCCGAGGAGATCGTGACGGTCGACGATCTGCAGCGACGCTTCCAGTACACGCTCAAGCTGCCCGTCATCACCCAGCACCTGTCGACGATCGACGTGCTCGAGCTCGACCACGACCGGTGCTGCTGCGTCTACGGCGTCGACGCGATGCCCGCGGTCATGGCGCTGGTCGTCGCGGGCGCGGCCGCCGACGGGCTCGACCGCGCCAAGGCGCTCTTGGAAGGAGCCTGACGATGGGCCGCTGCATCCTCTTTGTGACGACGGACCAGCAGCGCTTTGACACCCTCGGCTGCAACGGTGGTGCGCTCGCTCGCACGCCGGTGGTCGACGCCCTTGCACGAGACGGGATCCGATTCGAGCGGTGCCATCCCTCCTCGGTCGTGTGCATGCCCTCGCGAGCCACGATGCTGACCGGACGGCACCCCTCCGCCCACGGCGTCTGGATGAACGGCGTGCCGCTCGACCCCTCGTCGCCGAGCGTTGCCGAGGAGCTCGCGCGAGCTGGCTACCGGACCGCGCTCGTCGGCAAGGCGCACTTCGAGCCGATGCTCGACCCGTTCGGGCGGTTCGCCGAGAACCGGCTGGCCGACTCGGGGAAAGCCACGATCGAGGGCCCCTGGCACGATGGCGGCGTCGGGGGGCACTTCGGCTTCGAGCACCTCGAGCTCGCGACGCACGGCGCAGCGGGGTGGCTGCACTACTCGCGCTGGCTGAGCGCCGCGCACCCTGAGGCGGTCGGGATGTTCTACCGCGTGCTCGACGCCGAGCTCGAGGTGTCCGCACTCGGCGGTGGCGACACCGGTGCACCTCAGGTGCACCACAACGCGATCCCGCGCGAGTGGTACCACACGGACTGGGTGGCCGATCGCACGATCTCGTGGCTCGAGTCCGTGGGCAGCGACGACGACTGGTTCTGCTGGATGAGCTTCCCCGACCCGCACCATCCCTGGGACCCGCCCAGCTCGGAGCGTCATCGAGTCGACTGGCACGACGTCGAGCTCCCCGCCGGGTACGTCGAGGACCCCGACGAGCGCGTCGGCGTCCTCGCGGACAAGCCGCGCCACTGGCTGAGGTGGTACGACGGCGAACTCGTGGCGAACTACGAGGCGCCGGCGAAGTGGGTGCCCGCGACGCTCACCGCGGACCAGGTTCGAGAGGTGAACGCTCTCAACGCGATCGAGGTCGAGCTGATCGACGAGGCCATCGGCAGGGTGCTCGGGGCTATCGATCGGCTCGGTTTCACGGCGCGCACCGACGTCGTCGTCACGACGGACCACGGCGAGCTGCAAGGCGACTTCGGATTGCTCTTCAAGGGCCCGTACCACACCGACGGGCTGCTGCGGCTCCCGCTCATCTGGCGGCCCGCACCCTCCCAGCACGTCGTGCCAGCCGTCGTGACGCATCCCGTGGGACTGGTGGATCTCGCACCGACGTTCCTGTCGATCGCGGGTGCGCACGAGCCGAGCTGGCTCGAGGGTGCCGCGCTGCCGCTCGACGATGCCGACGCGATCGAGCGCGGCTTCGACGCCGCGTTCACCGAGTGGGACTCGGCGCTCTTCGGCGTCGACGTGCACCTGCGCAGCGTGACCGCGGAGGGCTGGCTCCTCACGAGGTGCGACCGCGGGACGATGCACGACGGCACTGAAGGCGAGCTGTACGACCTCGACGCCGACCCGCTCCAGCGTGCGAACCGCTTCTCCGATCCTGCAGCACGGGTCATTCGCGACACGCTGCTCGAGCGTCTTGCGGCACACGACGCTCGCGAGATCGAGCACGCGGCGGCTCCAGGTCGGCTGGTCGCGCCCGTCTAGGGCGCGCCGTCGGATCCCTCGAGCCACGCCCCGTCGCGCATGAGCTCGCGTCCAACGATCTCGTCGAGGCTTCGCCACGCCTGCACTCGAACGGGTCGAAGCACGAGCATCGCGAAGTCGAACGGCTCATCCATCGGGTCCCAGCCGCGGGCTTGCACGAAGTGCTCAACCAGGTCCGGCGTCGCGGACGACCACGGGGGCGCCGTCGCGACGGCGTCCACCATGACCACGTCGTGCGGGTCCCCGAATCCGAGCCGAGCACGCCCGGTCGATCGGATGTTTCGGGCCGTGGTGGTCGTCGCGGGCGTCGCGCACACGACGAGGTCCGTGCCGACCGCGGCGAGTGACAAGGGCACGAGGTGCGGCACGCCCGTCGGCGACGCGGTTGCGACCCAGACGTCCTCGGCGCCAGCGAGGAGCGCTCGAACGTCGTCCAGTCGTGCCGTGCGCGATCGCGTCATGCCGGGACGGTATCTCGATCGAGGGCCACCGGGCGCCGCGGTGCCGCGCCGGTAGCGTGGCTCCCGTGAGCGACGATCCTGTCACCGTCATCACGGGCGCCCCGGTGGATCCCGTCGAGCAGTTTCGCGGCCACGGCCTCCCGGCGTGGGAACGCGTGGGGGAGTACCACGACATCAGCTATGAGGTCGCCGAGGGAATCGCAAAGGTGACGATCCGTCGTCCCGAGCGCCGCAACGCCTTCCGTCCCCAGACCCTGTTCGAGCTTGCCGATGCGTTCAATCGGGCGAGGGATGACACGGCTGTCGGCGCCGTCATCTTCACCGGAGAGGGGCCGGACGCGTTCTGCTCGGGCGGGGACCAGGCCGTCCGAGGCAGCGATGGCTACCTGGGCGACGACGAGGTCGCCCATCGAGGCGTGGGGCGCCTCAACGTGCTGGACCTGCAGGTCCAGATCCGACGACTGCCGAAGCCCGTCGTCGCAATGGTCGCGGGCTACGCGATCGGCGGGGGCCACGTGCTGCACCTCGTCTGTGACCTCACGATCGCCGCCGACAACGCGCGATTCGGGCAGACCGGGCCCCGCGTCGGCAGCTTCGATGCTGGCTATGGCTCCGGGCTCTTGGCGAGGACCATCGGGCTCAAGCGGGCCAAGGAGGTGTGGCTGCTCTGCCGGCAGTACGACGCGCAGACCGCGCTCGGGTGGGGGCTCGTGAACGCGGTGGTGCCGCTCGCCGAGCTCGAGCACGAGACCGTCGCGTGGTGCCGCCAGATGCTGACGCTCTCGCCCATCGCGCTGCGGATGTGCAAGGCCGGGTTCAACGCCGCCGACGACGGCCTCGCGGGCATCCAGCAGCTCGCGGGCGACGCGACGATGCTCTTCTACATGTCCGAGGAGGGCCAAGAGGGTCGCAACGCCTACGTCGAGCGGCGTCCGCCTGCATTCACGCGGTTCCCGAAGCGACCGTGACCGCGACGGCGCCGGGCCGGACCGCCCGGTGGGTGGCGGGCGCGCGGCCTCGGACCCTGCCCGCCTCGATCGTGCCGGTCGTCGTGGGCGCGGCCGCCGCACAACCCGCGCCGACCCTGTGGCTGCGCCTCGCGCTGTGCGCGGTGGTCGCCCTCGCGCTGCAGGTCGGGACGAACTACGCGAATGACGCCGCCGACGGCGTGCGCGGCACCGATGAGCGGCGCGTGGGTCCGCTGCGCCTCGTCGGCTCGGGGCTCGCCACGCCCGCCGCGGTGCGGGCCGCTGCGGTCGCCGCCTACCTGGTGGCCGCAGTGGCGGGGCTGTGGCTTGCCGCGATCGTCACGTGGTGGCTGCTCGCCGTGGGCGCCGCGGCGCTCGCCGCGGGGTGGGGCTATACGGGTGGGCCGCGCCCCTATGGGTACCGCGGGCTCGGGGAGCCGTTCGTCTTCGTGTTCTTCGGGCTCGTCGCGACCGCGGGGACCACCTACTGCATGCTCGGCCGCGTCACGGCACTGTCGGTGCTCGCGGGCGCCTCGATGGGACTCTTCGCCTGCGCCTTGCTCGCGGCCAACAACCTTCGCGACCTCGACGGCGACGCGATGTCGGGGAAACGGACGATCGCGGTGCGGCTCGGGCGCCGCGGCGCGGGCCGCTGGTACGCGTTGCTGCTCATCGGGGGCTTCACCGCTGCGGCGGGATGCGCGTCGTGGCGGCTCGGCGCGCTCGTGGTCCTCGTGTCGGTGCCGATCGCGATCGCCCCGACTCGCTCGGCGCTCAGCGACGCGACTGGCGGGTCGCTCCTTGGCGTGCTCGCCCGCACCGCGCGCGTCCAGCTTGTCGCGGGCGTGCTGCTCGCCCTGGGCATGTGGGTGACGTCGTGATCAGCGCGCTGGCAGGAAGTGCTCAATGAGCCGCGCGGTCAGCTCAGGCTGCTCCAGGTGACAGACGTGTCCGGACCCGGTCACCACGGCGCACGTGACCCCGCGGCACGCGGCTGCGGTCGCCGTCGCGACGCCGACAAAGGGGTCGTCTCTCGCGCCCGCGAGCATGAGCACCGGACGATCCAGGCGGCCGAGCTCGTCAAGGAGCCATCGTTGCGCGCCGAGCGAGCATCGTCGAAGGCTGTCGGCGAGACCGCGCGCGGTGTTGGACTTGCGGCCCTCGAGGTCTGCCATGGAATGGGGCAGTGTCGCGAACATCGGGCTGGCCAGCCAGCGGTCGAGGAAGCCATCGACGTCGCCGCTCGCGAGGAGCTCGTCGGCCATCGCGACGTCGCGCTCGAGTCGGCGCTCGCGCGCGACGGGATCCTTGATGCCCGCCGACGCCGAGACGACCACCGTCGAACGCAGGTTGGCGGGGGACTGGCATGCCGCGTGGAGCGCGACTCGACCCCCGAGCGAGTAGCCGACCAGATCGAATGGCTCGCCGCTCGCGGCGTCGATGACGAGGGACGCAGCCTCGTCGAGGTCGCACGAGATCGACGTCGAGCCGCCGTGACCCGGGAGGTCGACGCAGACGGTCCGGCGTCGGGACGCGAGCCGCTCGGCGAGAGGCGCCATCGACGAGCCCGTCTGCGTGAAGCCGTGGACGAGCACGGTCGTCGGTCCCTCGCCCGCTCGCACTGCCGCGAGGGGGGACATTGACCGCGAGCGTACCGCCAGGTACCGACGCCGCCGCCGCCGCGCAAGCCGCCTTCTGCGCGTGCCTGCTCGACGAGTTCGCACGTGGCGGCATGGCGGACCTCGTCGTGTGCCCCGGCTCGCGGTCGACGCCGCTCGTGCTCGCCGCACTCGCGACGCCAGCGATTCGCGTGCACGTTCGCCTCGACGAGCGCTCCGCGGGATTCTTCGCGATCGGTCGCGCGCTCGCGACGGGTCTGCCCGTCGGCGTGGTCGTCACGTCGGGAACCGCGGCCGCCGAGCTCACGGCGTCCGTCGTCGAAGCGGACCTTGCGGGTGTCCCGGTGGTCGTGATCACCGCAGACCGGCCGCCCGAGCTCCGCGGCACCGGCGCGGCCCAGACGATCGACCAGGTCAAGCTCTACGGCGGGGCGGTCCGACGCTACGAGGAGCCCGGGCCGATCCGAGAGGACTCCTGGCGCTGGTGGCGACCGCTCGCGGCGAGGCTGCTCGCCGCCGCGGTGGACGGGCGCGGACCTGTGCACCTCAACCTCTCGCTCGTCGAGCCGCTTGACGCGGCGCCGTCGTCGATCCCCGAGGGACGACCCGCCCGTGCACCGTGGCGCACGAGCCACGCCGGCGCGACCAAAGCGCTCGAGCCATTCGCTGGCCTCGCGGGACAGCGGGGCCTGTTCATTGCGGGTCGAGGTGGGGGCGACCCCCTCGCACTGACCAAGCTCGCTGCGACGCACGGCTGGCCGCTGCTCGCTGACCCACTCTGCGGCGCGCGACTCGAGCATCCCAACGTGATCGCGTCGTTCGACGCGCTCGTGCGGGACCACGACCTCGCTGAGAGGCTGTGCCCAGAGGTCGTCGTCCTCCTCGGTGCCGCCCCGTCGTCACGGCCGCTCGCCGAGGCACTCGTGGCCTGGTCACCACGGGTGATCGCCGTCTCGAGCTCCCTCTCGCCACAGGATCCCTCCGGGGTCGTGTCCGACCACGTCGTGGCGACTCCTGCGTCGTGGGTGCTCGCCGCCCTCGACGTGCCGCCACTGGGCTGCCCGGTGGCGCATCTCGAGCGCTGGCAGCTCGCCGACGCGGCGGTCCAGCGATGCTTCGACGAGCGCTGCGGCGTCCAGGTCGACGAGCCCTCGGTCGCCCGACTGCTCAGCCGCGAGCTGGGCGACGTTGCGCTCGTCGTGTCCAACTCGATGCCGGTGCGCGACCTCGAGTCGTTCGGCGCGAAGTCACCTGCGCCACCGCGCGTGATTGCCAACCGGGGCGCCAACGGGATCGACGGCGTCGTGTCCACCGTGCTCGGCGTGGCGTCGAGGGCTCGAGCGGTGGGACTGCTTGGTGATCTCGCCTTCCTCCACGACGCCGGGTCGCTCGCCGACGGCGTGGGCGAGCACGGCGGCAGCTGCGTGCTGGTGGTGGTCGACAATCGCGGCGGCGGCATCTTCTCGTTCCTCCCGCAGCGCCGATCGGTGCCGAACGACCACTTCGAGCGAGCGTTCGGGACCCCGCCGACGGCGAGCATCGCGTCGGTGGCCGCTGGCTACGGTGCCGCGGTCCGAGTCGTGAAGGACCTCGAGTCACTACGCCTCGACGTGCTCGAGGGGCTGGAGAGCGGGGGAGTGACCGTCGTGATCGCCGAGGTTCCGGACCGCGACCAGAACGTCGAGGTGCACCGTGAGCTCACCGATCTCGCCGTTCGAGCCGCCAAGAGCGCGCTCGGCGCGTAGCGAGGGCGCGAGGAGTCGACGTTGATCGGGACCGTCCAGAGCACCGTGACCAGCGGTTCCGCCGTCCTGGCCGCGCTGTTCGCGCTGGCGGCGGGGCTGCTCTCGTTCTTCTCACCATGCGTGCTGCCCCTCGTGCCTGGCTACATCGCGTTCCTCGGCGGTACGACGGGCGCAAGCGCGGCGATGCCGTTCCCGCGCAAGCGCACCGGACGGACGATCGCGGGCGCCATTGCGTTCATTCTTGGCTTCTCCTTCGTCTTCGTGTCGCTCGGCACGGTCTTCGGTGGCGTCGGCCAGTCGCTCAAGACGCACTCGACCTTGTTCGACGTGATCTTCGGTGCCATCACGATCGTCCTCGGCCTCTTCTTCGCAGGCTGGCTGCCTCGCTCGTCGGTCCTCAACCGCGAGGTGAAGGTCCACTGGCTTCCGGGAGCGACGGTCGGCGGGGGCCTCGTCCTCGGCGTCCTGTTCGGCGTCAGCTGGACGCCCTGCACGGGCCCCACGCTCGCGGCGATCCTCAGCCTCTCTGGGGCGACGCCCGGCGCGTCGGCATGGCGCGGCGCGCTGCTCGCTTCGGTGTACTGCATCGGTCTCGGCCTCCCGTTCCTCGCCGCTGCGGTCGCCGCGGACTCGATGGCCTCGGTCTCGCGCTTCGCACGACGACACACGGCGCTGTTGCTGCGACTCGGCGGCCTGATGCTCATCACCATCGGCGTCCTCGAGGTCACCGGCACCTGGGCGACGTGCGTCCAGTGGCTCCAGGACCACGTGTTCGCATCGTTCACCTCGCCGATCTGAGTCGACGACGGCAACGTGTCGTCGGTGTCGATGCCAACGAGCCTCTGGCAGACTGACTCGATGCCGACGCTCAGCGAGGACCTCCGGTTCCGTGGCGTCGTCCACCAGGTGACCGACGAGTCGGTTCTCGAGCGACTCGACCGCGGCGGCATGACGGCCTACATCGGGTTCGACCCGACGTCGCGGAGCCTGCACGTAGGGAACCTGCTGCAGCTGGTCACGCTGCGGCGGCTCCAGCTGGCCGGGAACCGGCCGCTCGTCGTCGCCGGCGGCGGGACGGGCGTCATTGGTGACCCCGGTGGCCGGTCCGACGAGCGCCAGCTCCTGAGCGACGCCGAGCTCGTGTCGAACATCGCCTCAGTCCGCGAGCAGCTCACGAGGTACCTCGACTTTTCCGAGCAAGCGGGAGCTCACGCCGCGCTGCTCTTGGACAACGCGACGTGGCTCCGGACGCTGCCGCTCCTCGAGTTCCTCCGCGACGTCGGGAAGCACTTCACGGTCAACCAGATGATCGCCAAGGACTCGGTGCGATCACGGCTCGAGCGTCCCGAGGTCGGGATCTCGTTCACCGAGTTCAGCTACATGCTCCTCCAGGCGTACGACTTCCTTCGACTCCACGTCGACCACGGGTGCGACCTGCAGCTGGGCGGGTCGGACCAGTGGGGCAACATCACGATGGGCGTGGAGTACGTCCACAAGCTCACCGGTGACCTCGCCTTCGGGCTCACGACGCCGCTGCTCACCAAGGCCGACGGCACGAAGCTGGGGAAGAGCACGCTCACCGACGAGAAGGTCTGGCTCGACCGCGCGCGCACCTCGCCGTTCCAGCTCTACCAGTTCTTCCTGAACATCGAAGACGAGATGGTGGGCACGATGCTGCGGCTCCTCACCTTCCTCGAGCACGACGAGATCCGGGAGCTCGAGCGCCAGGCCGCCGAGCAGCCAGCAGGGCGGGCCGCGCAGCGCAAGCTGGCCGTCGAGCTTGTCTCGTTCGTGCACGCCGAGGCCGACGCCATCGCCTCGGTCG
>DATKGG010000025.1:0-3764 GCA_035510855.1 Acidimicrobiales bacterium | reverse complement strand
GGACGATGGAGGACTCGTGGACACGGGCGAACCTCGAGGCACGGGGCTTGGGCAGCGCATGGCTGGCGTAACCTCGAATCGTGGATGCCGTCGAGGACACGACGGAGTTCGCGGACCCGGGGGCGCGCCGGTCCAAGGCGTTGTTCTGCCTGCTCGGCGCCGGCGTCCTCGTCCTGTTGTTCCGTCAGATGTCCGTGCATGCCCAATCGATCGTGCTCGTCTACATGGGCGTCGTCGGCGTGGTCATCGTGGTGATGCTCATCGGCATGGTGCGCTCCTTGCGGATTGGCATCTACCTCACGCCCGACGACATCGTCGTCCGCACGACGTTCTCCACTCGATCCTGGAGATGGGGGGAGCTCGAGCGAGTCACCACGATCGACATCCCCTCCCGCGGCGGGTTCATGAGCCTCGCCGCGCCCACCAAGCGCATAGAGCCTCGGGTCCTCATCATCCCGGTGTTCCGCCCAATCGGACGGCACCCGGTTGTCGTTCGAGGTCTCCACGTCGTGACCTCGTCGCCGGCTGACGCGAACTGGCTGGACGACGCGCTGCGCGAGGTCAACCAGGCGATCGAGGAGCATCGGGGGGTGCCCGGGGCCGACGCCGCTCCCCCTACGCCCAGCTGATGATGCCGTAGGTGCTGCAGAGTCCCGCTGCGTCGATGAGCAGGAACGCGGCGACGACCGCCAGGATCACGGGGCGACGCCACTTGCTCGCGTGCACCGCCGTGGCGTGGCCCATGTACCAGTCGGGCAGCAACGACACGCCGCTGCCGATGACCCTGTCATAGGGCACGGCATCAGCGGGGATCGGCGCGTTCGGGTCAGCCGCGAGCGCGAGCGCGTCGAGCTCGTCACCCGTGACCGGCTCGGACCAGTCCGCACCGTTCACGTCGCCCGTCACGGCCGAGAAGTCCACGAAGTCCCCGAAGGTGCCGAACGTCACGTCGCCGCCTCTCGCAGCGCTCGTGCCGCGCGCCAGCAGTCGTGGAACGTGCAGAACAGCGGGGCGGGCGCTAGGCGGACGACGTCGGGCGGACGCACGTCGCAGACGACTCCGTGGCCACTGCGCAAGGACCTGGCGATCTCGGCGAGGACCCCGGTCACGCTGACCGAGAGCTGGCAGCCCCGAGCGTCCGGATCCGACGGCGTCACGACGGTGAGCGGGGCCTCCCCCGACTCGCCGACCAAGAGCTGCTCAAGGTACGCCGTGAGACGAACACTGCGAGCACGGATCGCGCGAATTCCCACCTGCTCGAAGATGGCGAGGGACGAGACGAGTGGGGTCATCGAGAGGATCGGCGGGTTCGACACGGCCCACGCGTCGGCGCTCGCGATCGGGGTCAGCGTGGCGAGCATCTCGAAGCGGACCGACGGGTCGGTCCCCCACCATCCTGACAGCCGGTGGAGCGTCTCGTCGCCGAGGTGCCGCTCGTGGACGAACGCCGCCGCCGTCGAGCCCGGCCCGCCGTTCAGGTACTTGTACGTGCACCACGCCGCGAAGTCCGGGGCCCAGTCGTGCAGCGCGAGCTCGACGTTGCCCGCGGCATGCGCAAGGTCCCAGCCGACGGTGATCCCGAGATCCCGCGCTGCCGCGGTGATGCCGCGGATGTCCATCAGCTGGCCGGTGAGGTAGTTGATCCCACCGAGGAGGAGCAGCGCCGTGCGATCGGACTCCGCACCCAGGTGCGCCAGCACGTCCTCGGTCCGCAGCGTGCGCTCCCCCGAACGCGGCCGAAGCCGCACGACCGCGTCGTCGGGGTCGAAGCCGCGGAATGCGGCGTGGCTGCGGACTGCGTAGCTGTCCGACGGGAACGCGGCGTCCTCGATCACGATTCGGTAGCGGTCCATAGTTGGTCGGTAGAACGACGCGAGGAGGAAGTGGAGGTTCGCCGTGAGCGAGTTCATGACGACGACCTCGTCGTCGAGGGCGCCCACCACGTGCGCCATCGGGGCGCGAAGCGCGGCGTGGTAGTCGCCCCACGGTCGGCGCGCCGACCAGTGCCCCTCGACGACACGGGTCGCCCAGTCCTCGAGCTCTCCGCGGACGTCGTCCGCGACGCCGGTGGGCTGTGGTCCAAGCGAGTTCCCCGCGAGGTAGGCGAGGGAGTCGTGGCCCGAGGAGGTGTCGTCACGCGGCAGGAGGAACGAGTCCCGTGCGCTCCCCGCCAGATCGCCCTCGTCGAGCGACTTGGCCTCGCCTTCACGGGCGTCGATCCAGGTCGCGGCGGTCACGTGCCGCCCTTGTACTGCTCGAAGAGCTCAACGAGGCCCTGGAGGGTCCCCGGCTCGAGGTCCTCGGGACCGACCGCGCCCGTCGCCACGACGACCGCGCGCACCTGGGCGAGGTAGCCCGCGCACCCGTCGCACTTGGCAAGGTGTCGCTCGAGGCGGCGGCGATCCCTGGCCGACAAGGCGTCCTCGAGGTAGTCCGTGACGAGCTCGACTGCTTCTCGGCACGACACGTCTCTCGTCAGCACGCTCACGTCAACCCTCCTCGCACGACGCCCTCGAGCGCCGCGCGAACCTTTGCGCGGCCCCGGTGCAGGATCACCCGCACGTTCCCGTCGGTCAACCCGAGCAGTGCCGAGACCTCGTAGGTGGACAGTCCCTCGACGTCGCGCAGCGTTACGACTGCCTGCTGGGGCTCGGGCAGCTCACGCACCGCATCGCGGATCGCGCGCACGACCGCCGCGTCATCGAGGTGCGCGCTCACGAGGTCGTCAAAGGGGGTCGGCGGATCGGTCCACGCACCCGCCCTGTCGAACCGCGACGGGGCGACGGTCGGCTCGACGCTGGTCGGGTCGACCGGCACCTGGCGGCGCTCGCGACTCCCGGCGGTCCTCGAGCGGTTGACCAGGATCTTGAAGAGCCACGTCTTGAACGAGGAGCGGCCCTCGAACTTGTGCACACCACGGAGCACGGCCACCCAGGTGTCCTGGGCGACGTCCTCGGCGGCGGCGTCGCTGTCGACGTGGTAGCGCGCGACGCGAACGAGCGAGTTGTGATAGCGGCCCACCAGCACGCGAAAGGCGTCCTGGTCGCCGACGAGGAGCTTCTCGAGCAGCACCTCATCGTCCACGATTGCAGCGTACTTCGGGGTCCTCGACGCCCGGCCCCCGCGCCCGGGGCTCCCCGAGCAGTCTCGGTAGTCTCGGCGCACCAAGGGGGACCAGTGCCACCACACCATGACGAACCGGGGCTGACCGAGCTGACCGCGGCGCAGCTGGCCCGCTCGCTCGACGCGGGTTCGACGACGAGCGAGGCGACGACGAGCGCGCTCCTCGAGCGCATCGCGGCGATCGACGCGGTCGGCTCCGACACCGCCCTTCGCTCGGTGCTCGCGGTCGCACCCGACGCCATGCAGGCAGCCCGATCAGCGGACGCCGAGCGCGCGAGCGGCCGGACTCGCTCCGCGCTGCACGGCGTGCCGATCGTGATCAAGGACAACATCGAGGCCATCGGGCTCCCGGGAACCGCGGGGGCCACGTCGCTGCTGGGGCGTCCGGTGCATGCCGACGCGCCCCTCGTTCGCCGCCTTCGTGTCGCGGGCATGGTGGTGCTCGCGGCCACGAACCTCTCGCAGTGGGCAAATCTTCGCTCGCCGCGCTCGACGAGCGGCTGGTCAGCGGTCGGCGGCCTCACCGTCAATCCCTACCGGCTCGACCGCAGCGCGGGCGGCTCGTCGTCCGGCTCGGGCGCCGCGGTCGCCGCGCCGACGCGCAGGCCGTTCGCGCCCGCTCGCACGCGGTCCGCGACGCC
>DATKGG010000024.1:0-11163 GCA_035510855.1 Acidimicrobiales bacterium | reverse complement strand
ACGGCAGTCACGTGAGCTCGCCGGCGAGCGACTCGGCAACCTGTCGCGTCGCGCGCAGTCCCTCCGCTCGCGTGAACAGGTAGGGCTGGAACGCGATGGGCAGCCCCTCGGGCAGCCCGTCGCGCAGCGTCGCGACGTGCTCGGCGCCCAGGCGTCGCCTCGAGGTCGCGTGCCTCGTGGCGTCGAACACCCCGTCGAAGCTGGCATCGCCCAGGCGACCCGACCGTGCCGAGGCGATCGAGGCGAACGTCGCCTCGTCACGGACCCCGAAGAGCTCGGGCAACGTCCGGTTCACGACGACGCCCGCCACGTCGACGTCAGTGGCCTCGCGGAGGGCGTCGACGAGCTCGAGGGTCTCGACGACGGGCATCTCTTCGGGCGTGGTCACGACCACGACACCGGTCGTCGCCTTGTCGTTCAGGATGTCGAGCATCCAGCCGGTCTGCGAGTGGATGAGGCCGACCTTCACGAGATTGTTGATCGCCTCAGGGGCGGTCAGCTGGCCGAGCACGTGCCCGATCGCCGCCGCGTCGACCACGACCGTGTCATAGGTGCGCTCGCGGACCTCGTAGCAGAGCTTGCCGACGGTGAGGATCTCGCGGACCCCGGGGGCGGCGGTCGCCACGAAGTCGAAGGCCGCGGCGAGCGGGCCGATGCGACCGATGACGGGGATCTTGAGGTGCAGCCTCAGGTACTCGCGGAGCGACGCCTCGGTGTCCATGGACATCACCCAAGGGCCACCGGGGACCTGGGCCGGTTCGAAGCCGACCGTGCCTGCCTCGAAGGCAGCCGCAAGGTCGCCCTTGGCGTCGACCTCGCAGGCGAGGACGCGCCGTCCGGAGGCGGCGAGCAGCCAGGCGAGCCCCGCCGCGATGGTGGTCTTGCCTGTCCCGCCCTTGCCGGTGACGAACAGGAGTCGGCGGTCGAGCATCGGGTTCACGTCGAGGACCGACGAGCCGGGGGCACGGCGAGGCAGCCCAGTCCCGCTATGGCGTGCCGAAACCGACGCGGCGCTCCCCTGCGGGCGCGCCCACTTCCACATAGGCGACCCGTGCACTGGGCACACCCACGCGACGACCGCGGCGGTCCGTGAGCCAGAGCACCGAGTCCTTGGCGAGGGCGGCCTCGACCTCGGCCATCACCGCGTCGTGATCGGCGTCCTCGGGCAGCTCGATCTCGAGCTCCTTCATCGTCTGGACGATTCCGATGCGAACTTCCACAGTCGCGTCTCCCTGGTGCTCGAGGCTCGTCCGCATGCTAGGTGGCTTTGGCACAATGGCCGTCGTGCCCACGCCCACTGAGTCGTCACGCAGCCGTCGGTGGGCCTCCACGATGCGCGGGTTTCGAGCCGGCACCCACGTCACGCTCGCTCACGCAGCGTCGAGCGCGCGCATCGAGCCCGCCCACGGCGGCGCGGCTGACAACGTGGGGATCGATCGAGCTCGTCGTGAGGACCGCGAGGCAGCAACGCTCGCGATCGGCGCGACGAGGGCGATCGGCGCGGGCGCCCGCCGTCACGCCGAGGCACCGGACCCGTGGCGGACCTGCTTCGAGCGCGATCGGGATCGGATCCTGCACTCGAGCTCGTTCCGCAGGCTCGCGGGCAAGACCCAGGTCTTCATCTTCCCCGAGGACCACCAGCGCACGCGGCTCTCCCACGCGCTCGAGGTCGCCCAGGTCGCCGGCGGCATCGCCCGAGCGGTGGGACTCAACGTGGCACTCGCCGAGGGGATCGCGCTCGGGCACGACTGCGGCCACGGCCCCGGCGGACACGCGAGCGAGGACGCGCTCGACCCGTTCGTCGTAGGTGGCTTCGATCACGCGCCGTGGGGCGCGGACGTCTCGCTCGCGTCGCTGAACCTCTGCGGCGAGACACTGGACGGCATCGCGAACCACTCGTGGTCGCGACCCGCGCCGACGACGCCCGAGGGCGAGGTCGTGAGCTGGGCCGACCGCATCGGCTATGTGTGCCACGACTTCGAGGACGCCGTCAGCGCGCACATCGTCACGCCAGACCAGCTGCCCGCGATCGTCCTCGAGCGGTGCGGCACGCGGCGCGGTGAGCAGCTGGGCGCCTTCATCGACGGCCTGGTCGCCACGGTGCTCGCGACTGGGGTGATCGGGATGGACGCCGAGTACGCAGAGGCGCTCGCGTCGTTCCGCGAGTTCAACTACGAGCGGATCTACCTGCGTGACGAGTCGGTCGCTCAGGGCGAGGCGGTCGTCACGGTCCTGCGGGCGCTCGTGGAGCACTTCGCGGCCCACCCCGACGAGATCCCCGAGCGCGCCGACGCCCGTGGGGGATCCGACGACGATCGCGACGGCGACGGGGTGTTCGAGGCGGTGCGCTACGTCGCGGGCATGACGGACCGGTTCGCCTTCCGCACCGCGGTGAGCGTCCTCGGCTTCAAGCCCGACCGGCTCCCGAAGGGCGTCGACCGCTACTAGGTCAGCCGCCCCTGGCCGCCTTGGCGAGGTCGATCGTCGCGGGCGTGCCGCCCTGCATCCACGCGAGGCGCTGCTCGGTCGTTCGCACCGCGACGTGCTGGTGCGGCAGGATCCAGAACTCCTTGCGCTCGATCGCCCCGGCGACGTGCTCGGCCACGACTGCGGGGTCGATGCCAGCCGCCACCGCCGCGGAGGCGGCGCCCTCGAGGGCGCCGGGCTCACGGCTCGGCGCGAGGCCCTTCAGGTCATCGGGCATGTTGCGTCCGGACTCGGCGATCCGCGTGCGGACGAAGCCCGGGCAGAGCACCGACACACCGACGTTGCTGCGCCGCAGCGCGAGGTCGTAGAAGAGCGACTCGGAGAGCCCGACGACGGCGAACTTCGTCGCGCAGTACGGCCCCATGCCCGGCACGCCGCCCAGCCCCGCGAGCGACGCGGTGTTGACGATGTGACCCTCGTCTTGCTCCAAGAGCAGCGGCAAGAAGACGTGCACGCCGTAGACGACGCCGTCGAGATTGACCGAGGAGACCCACCGCCACATCTCGATCGGCGAATCGATCGTCGGACCACCGCCGACGCCGGCATTGTTGAAGACGACGTGTGCCGCGCCGAACTCGCTGACCGTCGCGTCACGGAGGCGCTCGACGTCGCCGAGCTTCGCGACGTCGCACACGACCCCGAGCACCTCGGCGCCGGTCGCCTGGAGCCCCTTCACCGCCTGGTCCAGCGGCTCTTGCTCGATGTCGGCGAGGACGAGCCTCGCGCCCGCGCTCGCGAGACGTGTCGCCGTGGCGAGCCCGATCCCACTCGCGCCGCCCGTGATGACCGCGGTCTTCCCCGACACGTCCATGCCAGCCTCCTTCGAAAGCAAGAGCATTGCAGGAGTTCAGCCGAGCCGGAGCTCCTGGCGATAGACGCGTGCGGGGCCCTGCGCGTCGATCCTCGACGCGAGCATCGCGAAGGCCTGGCCTATCTCGCTGCCGGGCTCGGTGACGGCCACGGGGCGCCCCGTGTCGCCCCCTTCGCGCACGGCCGGCACGAACGCGAGCTGGGCAAGCAGCGGGATGCCGAGGTCCTGGGCGAGCGACTCGCCGCCGCCTGCGCCGAACAGCTCGTAGCGCGTTGCGTCGTCGCCCACGAAGTAGCTCATGTTCTCGATCACGCCTCGCACCGACAGCCGCAGCTTCTTCGCCGCGAGGGCGCTGCGCTGGGCCACGCGCTGTGCGGCGGGCTGCGGGGTGCTCACGACGTACATCTCGACGGACGGCACCACCTGGCTCAGCGTGAGCGCGACGTCGCCCGTGCCGGGGGGCATGTCGATGATGAGATAGTCCGGCTCGCCCCACCACGCCTCGGTCACGAACTGGGTGATCGCCTTGTGCAGCAGCGGGCCGCGCCAGATCACGGGCTGGTCGTCGCTCACGAACCAGCCCATCGACAGCCACCGCACGCCGTGGGCGTAGGTGGGCACGACGGTGTCACCGAGGATCACCGGCTCGGCTGCTGCGGCGACCATCTTCGGAACTGAGAAGCCGTAGACGTCGGCGTCGAGGACCCCGACACGGTGCCCGAGCGCGGCGAGGCTGACGGCGAGGTTCACCGTGACCGATGACTTGCCGACCCCGCCCTTGCCCGAGCTGATGCCGAGGATCCGCGTCGAGCTCCCGCGCTCGAGGAACGGCGGCGTCGGCTCGGCGCGACCTCCGCCATGGTCGTGGCCGTTTGCCGACGACGCTTCTGCACCCATCTTCGCGCGCAGCGTGGTTCGCAGCGCGCGGATGCCCGTCTCGTCCATCGAGCGCACGACGATCTCAGGCGCTCCCGCGCCGTGGTCCTTCGAGACGCGGTGGATCGACTCGCGCAGCAGGTCGATCGTCGGCCACGAGTCGATGGGAACCACGAGCTCGACGCGTACAGCGCCGGGATCAGCGCGCACGTCGCCCAGCATCCCGACGTCGCCGAGCGTCAGGTCGAGCTGGGGGTCCTCGATCGAGTCGAGCGCGTCGCGCAGCTCACTGTCCACGTGTCGACTCACCTCTCAGTCACCCGTGGGCGTGTTCGTGTTCGGGCTCGAGTCGTAGACTACCGATGATGCCTGCGATCGTGCCCGAAGAGGCCGGCGCGGCGCAGCGCGTGACCGACGACCCCGGTGCGTTCACCGCCGTCGTCGCGGAGCTCTCGAGCTCCTTCGGCGATCCGACACGACGCGCGATCTACCTCTTCGTGCGACAGCACGACGGCGCGACGGTGAGCGAGATCGCGGGCGCCCACGCGATCCACCCGAACGTCGCGCGGCACCACCTCGACCGCCTCGTCGCGGCAGGTCACGTCGTCACCTCCACCGCCAAGCGCGGCGTCGGGCGCCCCGCGAAGACCTACGCCGTCGTCGACGTCGAGCTGCCAGCCACGGGCGCCTCGCGCCGCGACGAGCTGCTGGTGGCGCTGCTCGAGCGCTCCGTCGAGCTCCTCGGGCCCGAGCGCGCCGAGGCCATGGCTCTCGAGGTGGGCGAGTCCTACGGCCGTCGGCTCGCCGAGGAGCGCGCCACGCGCGACGCCCAGCTGTCGGTCCGCACAGCGATGTCCGCGGTCGCCGCGGCCTTCACCGCGCACGGCTTCGCCGCGCGCACCGAGGAGCACGCCGGCACGCTCTCGGTCGTGGCCGGGGCGTGCCCGTTCGGCGAGGCTGCCACGCGCCACCCCGTGCTCTGCGCGGTGGACCGCGGACTCGTGCTCGGGATGCTCGAGGGCCTTGGCGCGCTCGGGGCCGCGACCGTGACGATGTCGTCGCGTGCCCGAGGCGACGACGCCTGCCGCGCCACTGCCTGAGATGCCTCGGGCGTTCCTCGACTGCGCGTCGGCCGCGCCGCTCCGACCCGAGGTCAAAGCGACGATCGCAGAGTGGCTCGAGCTCCCCCAGGCCGACCCCGGGCGCAGCTACGAAGAGGCCCTCATCGTGCGTCGCGCGATCGAGTCGGCGCGCGACGAGGTCGCGCGACTGGTGCACGCCACCTCGCGTCAGGTCGTCTTCACCTCGTCGATCGCCGAGTCCGTGACGACCGCGGTTGCCGCGGCGCTGCGCGACGGCGGTCGCGCCCTCGTCGCCCCGGTCGAGCGCGCGAGCGTGCTCGAGTCATCGGCACGCTTCGGCGAGATCGAGCCGCTCGAGGTGGACCATGACGGGCGCGTGACGCCTGCCGCGCTGAGCGAGGCGCTCGCGAGCGGACCCGCGACGCTCGTCTGCCTCCAGCTCGCGAACCACGAGACCGGCACCCTCGTCGACGTCGCCCCGCTCATCGAGCTCGCCCACGCGTCCGGCGCGCTCGTGCACCTCGACGCATCGGTCGCGCTTGGCCACGTGGACCTCGACGTCACCGCCATGGGCGCGGACTTCACGTCCCTGTCCGCCGAGACGATCGGGGCCCCGATGGGAGTCGGTGCACTCGCGGTTCGGCGGGGGCTGCGGCTGACGCCGCTCGTCGTCGGCGGCGACCAGGAGCGCGCACGACGCGGTGGCCTCGAGAACGTGGTCGGCATCCTTGGCTTCGGGACCGCGGCCGGCGTGCTCGCCGCTGAGAACGGCCAGCGCCTCCACGACGAGGCACGCGGCGCCGCGGCGCTCATTAAGCGCCTGGAGGTCGGCTCTGCGGCATTCCTCGGCGTGCGTGGCGTCGGCGACCCCTCGGCTGAGGGGCGCGTCCCGCACGTGCGGTGCTTCGTCGTCGAGGGCGTCGAGGCCGAGCCCGTCCTGCTCGGCCTCGATCGATACGGGGTGAGCGTGCACTCGGGCTCCGCGTGCACCTCGGAGTCGCTCGAGCGCTCCGAGGTGCTTGCGGCCATGGGCGTGAACGAGGACCACTCGCTGCGCGTCAGCGTGGGCTGGTCGTCGACCGAGCGCGAGATCGACGCGTTCCTCGACGCGTTCCCCAAGGTGCTCCAGGAGCTGCGCGACCTCCGCTGAGTCAGTGGTGCGCCAAGTAGGAGAGGACCTCCGAAGTGGTCGACTCCTCGGACGGTGACTCGGGCAGCTCGGCGGACCGGAGCACCTGGGCCCTGGCAGCCCGCGCATCGTGGTCGTGCTGGAGCAGCACGATGCCGAAGTAGAGGTGCGAGGCGGCGTTGGCCGGGTCGACCGCGATCGCGCGCCGCAGCATCGCTGCGCCGAGGTCGACCTCACCGGGTCGACGTGCGGCGAGCCCCGCCTCGTAGTGGAGCCAGCCGCTCTCGATGAACGCCTCGGGGTTGCGCGGCTCGAGCTTGAGCACGGCGTCGAAGGTGGTCAGTGCGCGGGCGTTCTGCCCCGTCGCCACGAACATCTCGCCCTGGATGCGAAGGACGGCGACCTGCTCGAGGGTGGTCAGTCGCAAGGCAGGCGTCGAGCCCGCGAACGGACGACCGAGGACGACGCCGATCGTCCCTGCAGCGAGCGCCAGGGCGACCGTGCACGCGACGACCAGCCGTCGCGACCGGCGCGAGACCGCGGGCGCTCCCCCGGTACGGGGGGTGACGTCGGGCGCATCGGCGTCCGGTGCCCCCGCGGCGTCGAGGCGCTCGAGGGCGAGGGCGAGACGTGCTGCGTCACGCCGCTCGATGGCATCGAAGGCGTCGTCGTCGAGCTCGCCCCGGGCGTGCTCGGCGCGCGCGTCGTCGAGCGAGCGCCGCACGAGGGCGATCTCGTCGCGCAGCGTGACGGCGTTGTCGCTCACGTCGGGCGCCGACGCCTGAGGAGTGCCCTCGCGAGCCACGCTCCCGCACCGACGGCGAGGGCGGTGGGCACCGCCCACAGCACCGTGTCGAGGCCCCCTGGCGGCGGGAGCAGGAGGATCGAGGTCCCGTACCGATGGGTGATCGTGGCGAGGATCTCGGTGTCGGACTGGCCGGCGCGCACCGAGGCCACGATCTCGCGTCGCAGCGCCATCGACGGCTCGGTGCTCGACTGGGCGACCGACAGGTCGAGGCAGTCCGGGCACCGCACGTCGCGCTCGAGCGCGGCGACGCGCACTGCGGCGCTCGCGTGGCTCGCGTCGAAGGTGCCGGCGCCGACGAGGAGCGTGACCGCGAGCACGGCGCACAGCACGACCGGGCCCGCCGCGCGGCGCGTCGTGCTCACGCTGCGGTCCGCATCGCCCGGCTCGCCGCCGCGTCGAGCTGGTTGGTGGTCGCCGTGCCCTCGAGCACCTCATCGACGCGCCCGCGCGCGTCGATGACGACGGTCACGGGCAGGTTGACGACGCCGAAGTCGTTCGCGATCGCGCCCGCGGGGTCCTCGAGGATGGGATAGGTGAGCCCGAAGGCGTGCGCGAAGGACGACGCGGCGGCGTCCGAGTCGCTGAAGACGACGCCGAGGAGGACCGCCCTCGACCTCGTCACGTGCTGGTGCCACGCGAACGCGACGAGGTTCGGCGCCTCCGCGCGGCACGGCGAGCACCACGACGCGAAGAAGGAGAGGACGACGACGCGCCCTCGGAGCGCAGCCAGGGACACGTGGTCGCCCGAGAGCGTCCACGCTGCGACGTCCGGTGCCACCGTGCCGATGAGCGGCGAGGCGACCGGGGTCGCGCCCTGCTCGACGGGCCGTGTGGCGAGGAACGCGAGCACGCCGGCGAGCATGGCGCACGCGACGAGCGCGGCGAGCCGGACGCGTGGAGCTCGCATCAGACCGGCTCGAGCTCGCGGATCGGCTCGGCGACGACGGGCTCGGGCTGGCGGCGGCGGCGCGGCGCGCGGGCGAGCGCGAGCGCGCCGCCCAGCCCCGCGACGAGGCCCCCGACCCAGAGCCACGAGACGTAGGGCTCGACGGTGACCGACAGCGCGACCTCCCCGTGCTGGCCGACCGGGACGTAGGTCAGGTACACGTCGTCGCCGAGCAGGCTCGAGTCGATCGCCGGCGTCTGGACGGGACCGCCCGCGTACCTCGAGATCGCGGGGTAGAACAATCCGCCGCCGTCGACGCGCACCACCAGCTCGGTCGCGGTGCGCACGGGGCTCCGCACGACCTGGACGGCCTCGTAGTCGACGCTGTGGCCGCCGACGGACCTCGACTGGCCAGGGGCGAGCTCGACGGTCGCGCGCGTCGAGAACGAGGCCGAGCACACAATCGCGACGGTGGCGAGCACCACCCCTAGGTGCACGACCATGCCGCCCGAGGACCGCCCGAGGAGCCCGTGCCACAGGGGCGCCGCTCGCTGGTGAGCAGCCTGGACGTTGGCCGTGAGCGCGCGGATGGCCGACCACGCCGCGATCGTGGCGAGCAGGAACGCGATGAGCGTCCCGATGCCGCGCACGCCGTCGGCGACGAGCGCCACGTCGAGCACCGCGCCCGCCCACACGCCGGTGCGCACGCGGTGCCAGAGCACCCAGCCGTCGACCTGGCGCCAGCCAAGGGCCGGGGCGATCGCCATCAGGAAGAGCACGCAGAGCCCCACGGGCAGCGCGACCGAGTCGAAGTACGGGGGCCCGACCGTGACCGTCGAGTGCTCGATCGCCTGGTAGCCGAGCGGGAAGACGGTGCCCAAGAGCACGACCAGGGCGAACCCGACGAACAGGACGTTGTTGGCGACAAAGGCGCCCTCGCGGCTGAGAGGCGCGTCGATGCCAATGGGCGAGCGCAGCTTGTCCCCGCGCCACGCGAGCAGTCCGAGGCCGCTCGCGAGCACGAGGGCGAGGAACCCGAGCAGCAGCCCGCCGAGCGTCGACGAGCTGAACGCGTGGACGCTCTGGAGCACGCCCGAGCGCGTGAGGTAGGTCGCGAGGATCGTGAGGGAAAAGACGCTGATCGCGAGCGTGAGGTTCCAGACGCGAAGCAGACCCCGGCGCTCTTCGACGACCACGGAGTGGACGTAGGCCGTCCCGACGAGCCACGGCAAGAGGGCGGCGTTCTCGACGGGGTCCCATCCCCAAAAGCCGCCCCAGCCGAGGACCTGGTAGCTCCACCACGCGCCGAGCAGGATCCCGACGGTGAGGAAGGTCCACGCCGTGAGCGCCCACCGCCGCGTGTCGGCGTGCCAGGCGTCGCCCAGCCGCCCCGCGGCGAGCGTGCCGATGACGAGGGCAAAGGGCACCGTGAACAGGACGAGGCCCGAGTAGATGAGCGGCGGGTGGATCGCGACGAGGAGGTTGTCCTGGAGCAGCACGTCGGGTCCTGCACCCTGGGAGGGCACGACCGAGCCCGTCGTCGAAAACGGACTCGCCGGTCCCGCGATGAGGCCGAGGAAGAACGTGGCGGTCCCGAACAGCACGACCGTCGCCCAGCCGACGACCGGGTCGTCGTGGCGCCGGCGGTACACGACGACAAAGATCGACGTCACGACCGTGAGCAGGAGCGCCCAGAGCAGGATGGAGCCTGCGAGCGCCGACCACATCCCGGTGATCGAGTACAGCAAGGGCGTCACCGTCGCGTTGTTCTCCGCGACGTAGGCGAGCGCGAAGTCGTGGGTGATGAGCGCATACTGCATCGCGCCGACGGCGAGGAGCACCCCGGCCAGCACGAGCACGACGAGCCGGCGGCCCTCGAGCCACGGTGGCACGGGGCGACCGAGCGCGCGGAGCCGCAGCTCGACGAGCTGGAGGACGAGCCCGAGCGCCGCGCCGATGAACGCGACGACGACCCCGAGCGTCCCGAGCGACGCCGGCATCACCGCGTGGAGCCGTTGGGGGCTCGGACCCGGCCAGGGTGCTGCGCGACGTACGACGCGGAGTGCTTGACGAGGATCTGGTTCGAGTCGAACAGGTCCGAGGTCGCCGTCGCGAAGCTGCCGACGACGACCACGGGGATGTCTGGCTGGAACAGCTCGGGCGGCGAGCCCACATTCAGCACTCGCACCGTCCGGCCGTCCGCCCCGCTGATCGCGAACGATGCGCCCGAGGTCGTCGTGCGCACCGTGCCGGGCACGACGACGCCCTCGAGCCTGATCGAGGTCGTGCCGATCTGGGCGCGGTGGTTGAGCGCCTGGTCGACGGTGTCGAAGTAGTTGAGCGAGCTGAGCAGCCCCTTGTACAGCACGAGCACGACGGCCGCGGCGAGCAGCGCGCAGACGAAGAGGAACCGTCCCTTCGGGTTCGCCGCGCGCCGGCGCGGCTCGACAGGCTCGAGCGTCGGTGCCGGCTCCGTGCTCGCCGCGGTCATCTGCGCCTCGAGCGCACCACCAGCGAGGTGGCGTACGCCGCGAGCACCCCAAGGGTCACGACGTAGCCCCACTGCACGTAGCTCATCGCACCCCCTCTTTGCGACGCTCGAGGACCGCGTCTTGGAGGGCGGCATCGGCGATCGCGGACTCGGTGATCGCGATCTCGTAGCGCCGCCGCACCATCCAGACGAAGACGACCGTCATCGCGACGAAGCTGAGCAGCAGCGTCCAGAGCATCGAGCCGTGGATCTTGAAGTGGAAGCCACCGACGAGGACCGAGTCGGTCTGGTGCAGGCCGTTCCACCACTGCACCGAGTAGTGCACGATCGGCACGTCGAGCCCCGCGAGGAGCGCGAGCACCGCGCACCTGCGCGCGCGGACGTGGGGATCGGCGGGGACACGACGCATGGCCAGGTACCCGATGAACAGCAGCTCGAGGAGGGCGGTCGAGGTCAGCCTCGCGTCCCAGGTCCACCAGACCCCCCACACCGGACGCCCCCAGAGCATCCCGGTCGCCAAGGTGAGCGTGAGGAACACGACGCCCACCTCGACGGTGGAGGCCGCGAGCAGGTCCCAGCGCTGCGAGCGCGTC
>DATKGG010000023.1:0-3671 GCA_035510855.1 Acidimicrobiales bacterium | reverse complement strand
GGCTCGTGAAGGACCACTACCGACGCGTCAGATTCCGCGGCGTCGAGCGCAACCAGCTCGGGCTCTCGACGCGGATCGCTGCGATCAACCTGCGACGCCTCGTCAACCTCGGGCTCACCTACGACGAGGGGTGGTCGATCGTGGTCACCTGAGCGGTGACGTGCAGGTCCCCTTGGCCTAAAGAGGGAACCTCACCTGTGGGCATCGCCCAATCCAGGGTGACCGACTTGCACCCTCTTCACGTCGGCGCTTCGGTCCAGGCTCCAGGATGACCTGCGCCCTCGAATCTACGCATGGAAGACGCGTTGTTCAACACCCTCCTAGTCAACCTACCGACGCCGCACCGACCGCCAGAGCGCTGACACCCAGTCGCTGGTTGGCCCGACGCACGCCAGACGTGCTTCACTTTTCGTCGGCCGGGGACTCCCGACGCCGGACAAAGGAGTCCCATGGAGCTTTCCAACACCTCGGCGATCATCACGGGCGGCGCCTCGGGCCTCGGCGAGTCCACGGCGCGCGAGCTCGCCAAGCGAGGCGTGCGCGTGGTGCTGGCCGACCTCAACCAGGAGCGGGGCGGGGCCCTCGCGAGCGAGCTCAATGGCACGTTCGTCAGCTGCGACGTGACCAACACCGACCAGGTGGTCGCCGCGATCGAGGCCGCGATCGCGCTCGCACCCCTGTTCAGCGTCGTCAACTGCGCGGGCGTCGGCTGGGCGACGCGCACGATCGGCAAGGACGGCGGGTACGAGAGCGCCCACGACCTCGACCTGTACCGGCGCGTCATCGAGATCAATCTCATCGGCACCTTCAACGTGTGCCGACTGGCCGCGACCAAGATGAGCCTGAACGAGCCGGACCCCGACGGCTGCCGGGGCGCCATCGTCAACACGGCGTCGGTCGCCGCCGAGGACGGGCAGATCGGCCAGGTCGCCTACTCGTCGTCAAAGGGCGGCGTCGTCGGGCTCACCCTGCCGCTCGCCCGCGACCTGGCCGTGGTCGGCATCCGCGCGAACTGCATCCTGCCGGGGCTCATCGACACCCCGATCTACGGCACAGGGACCGCGTCCGAGGAGTTCAAGGCTCGCCTCGGCTCCGGGGTGCTCTTCCCCCGACGGCTCGGACGCGCCGACGAGTTCGCCTCGCTCGCCGTCGAGCTGCTCGCCAACAGCTACATGAACGCCGAGTCGATCCGCATCGACGCGGGCATCCGGATGCAGCCGAAGTGAGGCGCTGAGCAGTCAGCACAGCACGTTGCAGGCTCGAGCCCGCGACCGCCCCGACAGCGCACACGCGACCGACAGCGCATCGTCGCGATCAGCGAGCGCAACGAGCACGTCACGAACGAGGACCGCGGCGTTGTCCGGCGCACTCGCTGTGCGTCCGAGTGCGTGCTGCAGGTCGACGGAGTGCAGCACGAGCTCGGTGATCCGGGTCACCAGGTAGTCGCCGAACGCGATGCGTCCCGCGTAGTGCTGGACGTCTTGTCGCGTCGGGGTACCGCTGACGACCAGGTGTACGCGGTCCGCGACGTCGTGGACGTACGGTCCGGGCTCATTGCCCATGAGCGAGGCGCCGTCGCGCGCTCGCTTGGTGATGCCGTCGTGGACGCCCTGGATCGACATCGCCGATCGGTAGTACGCCGCCGCGTCCGACAGCTGGCGACTCGCTGGGTCGAGCGGTCGAGCGAGCACTTCTTCGATCGCGATGTACGCCCGTGCGGTGTGCGCGATCAGCTCGAGGATCGTCCACTCGTCGGTGGCCGGCTCGCCGAGCCGCTCGGGCCCGATCGAGTCGACGACCGCCACGAAGTTGTTCGACGCGTCGTGGAATGCCGACTTCACGTCGGTCTCGCTCGGCACGGCCAAAGTGTACGAAGTCGCGTCGGCAGCCGCGTTCGTGGCAGGCGCGTCGCGGCTCGCGACGCGTTCGCTAGATGCCCTGCCCGAGGTTGTCGAACCTCGCGTACTGGCTCAGGAAGGCGAGGTTCGCGTGGCCGGTCGGCCCGTTGCGGTGCTTCGAGATGAGCACCTCGGCGAGACCCTTCTTCTCGACGGGCGCCGCCGAGTCGTAGGCCTCCTCTCGATAGAGGAACAGGACGACGTCGGCGTCCTGCTCCAAGGAGCCCGACTCGCGAAGGTCCGACAGCATGGGCCGCTTGTCGGCGCGCGCCTCGAGGCCTCTCGAGAGCTGGCTGAGCGCGACGACGGGGCACTGCAGCTCGCGCGCGAGGATCTTGAGCCCGCGCGACATCTCGGCGACCTCGACCTGGCGGTTCTCGGAGCGCACCCGAGAGCTCATGAGCTGGAGGTAGTCGACGACGACGAGGCCGAGCTCGCCGTGCTGCTTCTTCAGTCGGCGCGCGCGGGCACGCACGTCCATGACGGTGAGGTGGGGGTTGTCGTCGATGAAGATCGATGCCTGGCCGAGCCTCGTGATCGCGCGCGACACCTTCTGCCAGTCGGTATCGCCGAGCTGGCCCGTGCGCATGCGCTGGGCGTCGACGCGCGCCTCGGAGGCGAGCAGCCGCTGGGAGAGCTCGAGGTGGCTCATCTCAAGGCTGAAGAGCAGGGCAGGACGCTTGAGCACCGCGCCGACGTGGGTGAGCATGCCGAGCGCGAAGCTGGTCTTGCCCATCGACGGTCGCGCGCCCACGATCGTGAGGCTGGAGGGCTGGAGCCCGAGCAGGATGTTGTCGAGGTCGGTGTAGCCCGTCGCGGTCCCGGTGATCCGGCCCTTGC
This sequence comes from Acidimicrobiales bacterium, assembly GCA_035510855.1. Classification (GTDB taxonomy): domain Bacteria; phylum Actinomycetota; class Acidimicrobiia; order Acidimicrobiales; family RAAP-2; genus Palsa-459. Next base: position 933 of record DATKGG010000023.1, on the reverse strand, counting down.
CGCGCTCTTCGATCCAGTCGACGGACTCGTGCAGCAGGTCGCCGAGCGATCGCACCGTCTCTGCGTTGCGGTGCTCGGCGACGTCGAGGATCATCTGCTCGGCGGTGTCGATCACCCCCGAGACGTCGTCGGGCGCGCTGTAGGCGAGGTCCGAGATCTCCCCGGACGCGCCGATGAGCCGGCGCAGGATCGCCAGCTCCTGGACGATCGAGGCGTAGTGCTGCGCGTTCGCCGACGACGGCGTGTTCGCCTGGAGCGAGACGAGCGCGGCGGGATCCGCACCCATGGACGAGAGGCCCGCGCGGTCGAGCTCGTCGGCGACCGTGACCGCGTCGGCGGGCTGGCCGGACTCATAGAGGCGGGCGATCGCCGCGAAGATCTGACCGTGCGCGGGCTTGTAGAAGTCGTCGCCGGTGAGCAGCTCGGTGCCCACCGAGATCGCGTCGGTCGACAGCAGCATCGCGCCGAGCAGGGACTCCTCGGCGACGAGGTTGTGGGGCGGGACCTTTGGTCCACCGTCCGGCCGTCGAAGACGGATCGGACGTGGGTCGTCAACGGCCTGGACCATGGTCCCTCAACTGTCGCCGACGAGGCCTGTGGGACGTAACCCCGCGTTTGCTGTGTGTTTGTTGTGTCCCGGCCGCTCGGTTGTCCGCAGCCAGTCGCGATCACGAGCCGACACTCGTTTCATGCCTTGCACTGTGGCGGCACACTGTGACACCCGGCGGACACACTGCAATCCGCAGGCACGACTGGGCTCTAGTCGAGCGCGACGACCTCGATCGTGACGGTTGCGGTCACACCACCGAACAAGGTGATCGTGACCGGCACCTCGCCGAGCTCTTTCAGGTGCTCGTCGAGCACAATCTGGCCGCGATCTACCTCGACGCCGGTCGCCGCGGCCACCGCCGTCGCGATCTCGACAGGCCCCAC
>DATKGG010000022.1:0-24900 GCA_035510855.1 Acidimicrobiales bacterium | reverse complement strand
GCGGGCGCGACGGCGCACGTGGGCGCGCCCGCGATCGCGGTGGGGCTCGTCCGACTTGACGTCGCCGCCGCGCTCGTCGCGGCGAGCACGCCTGGCGCGGCGAGCGCGGCGGCGAGGAGCCCGGCGACCACGGCGCGCTGTGGGTTCACTCGCACGGCTCCTCCTTGTGGACCCTCCCAATCGTAGGGAGCGACAAGGATCAGCCCTGGTGGTTTGGGTTGAAGATGAGGCCCACGAGTGCGCCCTGTGGGCTTTTCACGAGCGCCGTCACGATGCCGCCGCCAACGTCGGCTGGCGCGGCGACGACCTCGGCGCCGAGCCCGACGGCCTCGTCGAGCGACGCCTGCACGTCGTCGACGCCCCAGTACACCTGGGCGCCGTCGTCGGCGTCGGCGTCGGGGAGCAGGCCGAGCTCGTCACCGCCGACCTCGAAGCCCACGTAGAAGGGCTCCTTGAAGTACGGCTGCTGGCCAAGCACCGCACTCCACCACGAGGTCGCACCCTCGAGGTCCTTGGCCGGGTAGATGACCGTGCGCAGGCCCTGGAGTTTCATCAGACCGTGGGGATCTCGTTCCCCACGAGGCGGGGCGCGATCACATCGAGTCCGGCCAGCAGCGCGGCGGCGTCGTCGTCGTCGAGCACCGAGTACGCCGGGGCGACGAGGCGATCGGTGCGCGCGTCGGCGGCCTTGAGACCAGCCGTGTGCGCGTCGGTGACCACCGGGACGGGGTCTGACCAGCCGAAGGTCGTGTACATCTCGGGACGGCGGATGTAGTGCGCCGTCTTTGCATCAAGCCCTTCTGCGACGATGGCGACCAGGTGCGCGGAGCCCCGGAACTCGCGCAGGACCGCGAGCTGGTGCATCGCCGCGGCGGGGGCGTCGTCGGGGACCGGCTCGGCCGCCGCACCCGCGAACAGCGCGAGCCCGGCCACCTGCTCGCGGGCGACGTCGACGACCTTGGTCGCCGCGGCCACGAAGCCCGCGAGTTCTTCCACGCCGTCGAGCCGCTCGCGCCCGAACTCGTGCGCAGCTTCGAAGTACTCGCGTCCTGCGCGGCGCGGATCGATCTTCGCGCGGCCCGCCGCCCACATCATCTCGACGACGACGGGGTTGAAGTAGCCGAATGCGCTCGAGACGACGGGTGCCTCCACGTCGCCCAGGACCCCGCCCCGGCCGAGGAAGTAGAACTGGAACGTGTCGAGCCCCAGTCGCTCGCCGCGGGCGGTCGTCGCAGGGTCGAAGTAGTACAGCCAGCCGTGCGACGAGATCGTCTCGCAGGCCGCGTCGATGAGCTTCTGGGTGTCCATCGTCGAAGTCTGACAGCGACGTCGTGTGCTGTCGAACGCTGGCGCTCGCGTCGAGTGACGACGGTACGGTGACCGCGTGGACGCAGGCGGCGCGACGAAGGGCACGGCACTCGCCGCCCTCTTGGACGACGAGCTCGGCTATGACGCCACGACGACCACGCGCCTCTCGAACCACCTGCCCATGGCGCTCGTCGCGCTACAGCGGCTCGGCGCGAGCGACGATCGGCTGATCGAGTTCGCCGACCGCTACCGCTCGCGCCTCGCGCCGCTCGAGTTCGCCGAGCCCGTCGGCTCGTTCGACGCGTGGCTGACAGCGAGGGGCCAGCGCGCCGCCTACGGGCCGGTCCGCGAGTACCTCGGCCCGCTCCTCGATGCCGAGGGCGTCGAGCCGGTCGTTCGCCGGCACCTCCCCCACCTCGTCGACGGGCTCTCCGGCGCGGCGTTCCACGGGCTCATCCGCCTCGCCTACGCGCTCGAGAGCGCGAGCCCCGCGCGCGTCGCCGCGGGGCTCGCCTACCTGACCCAGGTCCACCAGCCGCTCGGTGATCTCGGGCACGGCACGGGCGTCACCGACGACCCCCTCGTCGCGCTGCGACGACTCTCGGACGTCACGGTCCTCCAACACGTCTCAGCCGACGGCAACATCGGCGAGCGGATGCGCCAGGTCGCCACGCACCCGGCCTTCGCGGGCGTCGTCGACTGGCTCGTGGTCACGAGCGACACGCCGCGACGCCTGACCGGCGCCGCCGTGGCGCTCTACGCGGCGACGGACGACTTCACCGCGCTGCACGGCGTGACCGCGAGCCACGCGATCGCGATCGTGTCGCCATTCGTCGAGGACACCGAGGCGCTGTCGTCGTGGTGGTTCCAGGCGCTGGCCGCCGCGTACGTCACCATCGGCGCACCGGGGCTCGACGACCCCGCAGCCCCCGTGCGTCCGTGGCTCGAGGACCCTGCACCGTGGGACGAGGTCGTTCGAGCCGGCACCCTGAGCGATGACGAGCACGTGGTCAAGCTCGTCTACAGCGCTCGCGCGCTGCACGAGCACGCGGCCAACCCCCTGCTGCTCGCCGCCGCGGCGCGCCAGGCCGGCATCGAGCCGGAGCACATCGACCCCGGCGACGACACCTAGTTCGGGAGCAGTCCGCCCTCGGCGGCCTCGCGCTCCTCGAGACTCGGCTTGCCGCGCACGACCCGGATGAGCCCGACGGCGAGGAGCGCGCCGATGACCGGGCCTGCGACGTAGATCCACCAGCCGGCCGGGTCCGCGCCCACGAGGTTGGGGCCGAGCGTCCTCGCGGGATTCATCGACGCACCGGAGATCGGGCTCGCGAAGAGCCCGAGCAGCGCCACCGTCGAGCCGACCGCGAGTGCCGCGTTGTGCCCGATGCTCTTGTAGCCCGTCGCGGTGTGCAGGATGACGGTCACCAAGATGAGCGTGCACAGCGCCTCCATCACGAGGGACCGCCACTCGCCCCCGGCGATCGCGATGGGGTGGTTGCCGCCCTTTGCGACCTGGCCGAACATGAGCTGGAGGAAGAGCGCCGCCGCGAACGCGCCGAGCAGCTGGGCCACGATGTAGGGGATCGCCCACGCCGCGTGGAAGACGCCGCGCACCGTGAAGGCGATGGTCACGACGGGATTGATGTGCAGGCCCGACAGCGGGCCGAGCGCGTAGATCAACGCCATCACCAGCGCGCCCGGGGCGACGACCGCGGCGTCCCGGGAGATCTGTGGCACACCGTGGTGCAGCACCACGTAGGCGTTGATCACCCCTGCACCGGCCGCGACGCAGACGAGGATGAACGTGCCCACGAACTCGACTATGAGCCGCACCCACAGGGGATGCTGTCGGAGCGCGCCGTTGTCGAAGAGCCAGAAGAGACGAGGCGGTGCGGCTGCCGCCATCTGCGCCTCGGTCGTCATCACACCTCCGTGACTACACGTGGACTTCGGACAATTGTCGCCACTGGCGCACCCCGTAGCCGTGATACCCAGCCTCGCTGTGCGGACCGACAGCCGGGTGTGCCTTCGCGTGGGTTCGGCGTACTCACCTTGAACGGCGCCCGCCGGTCGCTCGGGCTCGTCGAAGGACATCGTTCTAGTGTGAGCCCACCACCCGACAAGGAGACGCGATGACGGACACCTCAGGCCTCCCCTCACCAGACGACCAGGCGGCGGTCGACGCCTCCACGAATCTCGTCCATCGCGTCAGGGGCACCGTCATGCCGGTGCTCGAGGTCGACCTGCAGCCAGGCCAAAAGGTGGTCTCCGAAGGCGGCGAGCTGTCGTGGATGACCGACACGATCCGGATGACGACCTCGACGTCGGGCGCGGGCCAGTCCGGCGTCATGGGCGTGCTCAAGCGCGCGGTCGCCGGCGGCACGATCTTCATGACCGAGTACACCGCGGAGGGCAGCCCCGGCACGGTCGACTTCGCGACCAAGATGCCCGGCGAGATCCGCCCCGTCGCGATCGGCCCCGGGCGCGAGTACATGGTGAGCCGTCACGGGTTCCTCGCGGGCACCGAGAACGTCAAGCTCGCGATCGGCTTCCAGCAGAAGCTGGGGGCGGGCGTGTTCAGCGGCAACGGCTTCATCCTGCAGCGCTTGAGCGGCCAGGGCGTCTCGTGGATCGGGCTCTCCGGCGAGCTCATCGAGTACCGCCTCCAGCCCGGCGAGACCATCCACGTGCACCCAGGGCACATCGGGATCTTCGACGCGTCGGTGAACTTCGACATCCAGATGGTGAAGGGCATCAAGAACATGCTCTTCGGCGCCGACTCGATCTTCCTCGTGCGGATGACCGGGCCCGGTGTCGTCTGGCTGCAGACCCTGCCGCTGCCCAATCTCGCCCACGCGCTCTCCCCGTTCATGGAGCGAGAGGGCGACAAATCGTCGCCGAACTCGCCGGGATCGCTCATCGGGGGCTTGCTCGGGAATTGACCCGCCCTTGACGCGCACGCAGCCACGAGGTGAACTTGTGACATGCGCGACACGCACGGCCACCAGCTGCTCGGCCATCACGGCCATCTGGGTCGTGCCTGTGCGCGCTCCGCGGTGACCTAGTCCCACCGCACAGTCGCAGCAGGCACCTAGGGCCCGTCCGAGCGGACGGGCCCTTCTGCATGCCACGAGGCCGACCAGGAAGGCTGAGCAGATGAGAAACGTGAGGGTGGCGGTCCCCAACAAGGGGGTGATGGCCGACAGCGTGCTGCAGCTGCTGGGCGACGCCGGTCTCGACCCGCGCAGCCACCTCGGCAGCCGCGCCCTCGAGGCGTCGCTCGGGGAGGGCTTCGACGCGGTCTTCGTCGCCGCGGGGAACATCCCCGAGTTCGTGGCCGACCGGGCCGCCGACGCGGGCATCACCGGCTGGGATCTCGTGTGCGAGTCCGGGCGGGTCCTCGAGATGCGCCTGGACGTCGAGCTCGCGCCTTGCCGGCTCGTGCTAGCCGCCCCCCACGAGAGCGCGGTGGACGCCATCGAGAAGATCCCCGCGGGGGCGCGCGTTGCGACTGTCTTCCCGAGGCTCACTCGAGCATTCCTCGCTGACGCGGGCGTGGACGCCGAGGTCGTCGAGGTCTCAGGCGCGGTCGAGATCACGCCCCGGCTCGGCGTCGCCGACTACGTCGTGGACCTCGTCGCGACGGGCTCCACGCTTCGGGCGAACCAGCTGGTGGAGGTCGCCACCGTCCTCACGTCGAGCGCGCGGCTCGTCACCCGCCCGAGCGACGAGGACGCCCCTGAGCTCCGCGCGCGGCTCGGAGCCCTCACGCTCGCGCTCGAGTCGGTCGTCCAGGCGCGCAAGCTGCGCTACCTCATGGCCAACGTTGCTCGCGACCGCCTGGACGAGGTCCGCGACATCCTGCCGGGGATCGGTGGGCCCGACGTCGTCGAGCTGCTCGACGGCGGCGAGCTCATCGCGGTGCAGGCCGTCGTCTCGTTGCCGCGCATCTCAGCCACGATCAGCTCGTTGAAGGCGATCGGTGCGACCGGCATCGTCGTGACCCGGATCGAGCGGTTCATCCCGTGAGCCCGGCGTCAGCGCCGCGCCGCACCGAGACGATCGCGGCGATGCCGCGCTACCACCCGCACCGGCCGCCGACGCGCGTGGACCTCTCGGACAACACGAGCCTGTGGGGGCCGCCGCCGTCAGTCCGTGCCACGCTGGCCGCGCTGAGCGACGCCCAGCTGTCGCGGTACCCCACGCCCTACGCCGACGCGCTCACCGGCGCGCTCGCGTCGCACCATGGTGTGGGCCCAGAGCGGGTGGTCACGGGCTGCGGGTCCGACGACGTGCTCGACTCGGCGATCCGGGCGTGCTGTGACGCAGGCTCGTCGATCGGGGTCGCGGTGCCGACGTTCTCGGTGATCGCGTCGTTCGCCGCGGTGAACGACGTCGAGGTGCGCGGCGTCGAGCTTCGACGCGACGGCACGATCAGCGCCGACGACCTGCTCGCGTCGGGGGCAGACATCTACTACGTCTGCTCGCCCAACAACCCGACCGGCACGTGCGCCCAGCTCGACGAGCTTCGCGGGCTCCTGTCGGGGACTAGCGCCACGGTGCTCCTCGACGAGGCCTACGCGGACTTCGCTGACCACGACGCGACCGCGCTCCTCGACGAGTTCGACAACCTCGTCGTCGTGCGCACCCTGTCCAAGGCGTACGGCCTCGCCGGCCTGCGCGTCGGCTACGGCATCGGCCACCCCGACGTCATCGCCGCGATCGCCATCTCGCGTGGGCCCTACAAGGTAAGCGGCATCGCCGAGGCAGTCGCGATCGGCGTCCTCGAGCGCGACGGCGACTGGGTGCACGACCGCGTCATCGAGATGCGGGCACTTCGCGACGACTTCACGGCGCGCCTCGTCGCCCAGGGGCTCGACGCCCTGCGCTCAGAGGCGAACTTCGTCGCCGTGCTCGTCGACGACGCGACCAAGGTCCGCGACCAGCTGCTCGCAGCCGGCGTGCTGGCCCGCGCCTACACGTCGCTGCCCGTCTTTGGCGACCTGGTGCGGGTCACGATCGGGCCACGAGCCCAGCTCGATGAGGCCTTCGAGCTCCTGATCGGCTCGGTCCGATGAAGATCGCGATCTTCGACGACGGCGCGGGGAACGTCCACTCGCTCGCAAAGGTCCTGGCAGCGCGCGGCGACGTCGTCCACGAGCGCGACGTCGCCGCGCTCTGCGACGCCGACGTCGCGGTGCTCCCCGGGGTCGGGGCGTTCGACACCGCGATGGGGCGCCTCGGCAGCGACGCGGCGCGGCTCGCCGACGCGCTCTCCGACGGGCTCGCGTGCCTCGCGATCTGCCTCGGGATGCAGCTGCTCTTCGACCGCTCCGAGGAGGGCGGGCTCGACGGGCTCGGCGTGCTGCCCGGGGGCGTCCAGCGACTCACCTCGCGCCGCCGACCCCACATCGGCTGGGAGATGGTCGCCAACGCCACAGAGGCGACGCTCGGCGAGTCAGGGCTCGTCTGGGGCTACTACGCGCACAGCTACGTCTGCCCGAGCAAGGGCCTGCACCGCGTGACGTCGACCTCGAGGATCGAGGGCCAGGTCATCCCCGCGACGATCCGGTCCAACCGCATCCTCGGGGTGCAGTTCCACCCCGAGAAGTCCTCCGCGCCCGGCACCGCGATGATCCGTGCGTTCTTGGACGAGGTCGCGCCGTGATCGTGGTGCCCGCGATCGACCTGCGCGAGGGCCACTGCGTCCAGCTCCGTGGCGGCAGCTACGACCATGAGCTCGTGCGCCTCAAAGACCCGATCGCAGTGGCGACGCGCTGGCGGGCGCTGGGCTTCACTGAGCTGCACCTCGTCGACCTCGACGCGGCGACCGCCAGGGGCGACAACGCCGGGCTCGTCGCCAGCATCGTGGCGTTGGACGGCCTCGACGTCCACGTCGGTGGCGGCATGCGCGACGACGAGGCCGTCGCGCGAGTGCTCGGTGCGGGCGCGCGGTCCGTCGTCGTGGGCACGAGGGCCGTCGCCGACGTTGGCTGGCTCGAAAGGATCGCGACGTCCAATCCTGATCGCGTCTCGGTGGCGCTCGACGTGCGGCACGGCGCGCTCACGACCGAGGGGTGGCAGGTCCAGACCGCCCGCGACCCCGTCGAGCTCGCCGCCTCGGTCGCCGCGCTGCCCTTGTGCCAGATCGTCGTCACCGCCGTCGACGTGGAAGGCGAAGCCCAAGGCCCCGACCTCGCGCTCGTGCGCCGCGTGCGCTCAGCGACCACGCAGCGACTCAGCGTCGCGGGCGGGGTCTCGAGCACCGAGGACCTCGTCGCGCTGCGCGACCTCGGTGTCGACGCCGCGATCGTCGGCACCGCGTTGTACACCGGCGTCCTCGACCCTGAGGCCCTGAGCGAGGAGCTGCACACATGACCACCGTTCGGCGCACCACCACCGAGACCGACGTGACCGTCGAGCTCACGATCGGGTCCGCGAGTCCCGTCGTGAGCGCGTCGACCGGGGACGGCTTCTTCGACCACATGATCGCGACGCTCGCGCGGTACGCGGGCTTCGACCTGTCCGTCACCGCCTCGGGCGACCTCGAGCACCACCTGGTGGAGGACGTCGCGCTCACGCTCGGCCGCGCGGTGCTCGAGGCCACGCCCGCGGCGTGCGCGCGGTACGGCACCGCGACCATCCCGATGGACGACGCGCTGGTCACCGCGACGATCGACGTCGGCGGACGCGCGTTCTGGGGCGGGTCGCTCCCGGACCCCACCTACGACCACGTGCTGCGGAGCTTCGCGGGCGCGGCAGGTGCGACGCTGCACGTGGTCGTCGTGCGCGGGCACGACCCGCACCACGTGACCGAGGCGGCCTGCAAGGCCGTCGGCCTCGCGCTGCGGCACGCCCTCGAGGCCACGAGCTCGGTCTTCTCGACCAAGGGCCAGGTCCGCTGGGAGGTCAGCTGATGCCGAGCGCGCGGCTCATCGTCTGCCTCGACGTCCGCGACGGCAGGACGGTCAAGGGCACCAGGTTCGAGGACTTGGTCGATCTCGGCGACCCCGTGGACATGGCCGCGGGCTACGAGGCCGCAGGTGCGGACGAGGTCGTGTTCCTCGACATCACCGCGTCGACCGAAGGCCGCAGCACCGTGCTCGACGTCGCGTCGAGGACCGCCGCGACCGTCTTCATCCCGCTCGTCATCGGCGGCGGCATCCGCACGCTCGATGACGCCCGCGCGGCGCTCAACGCCGGTGCGGACAAGGTGTGCCTGACCTCGCCCGCCGTCGAGCGGCCCGAGCTCATCGGCGAGGTCGCCGTCGCATTCGGGGAGCAGTGCACGGTCGCGAACCTCGATGCCGCGCGCACGGACGCGGGCGGCTGGGAGGTGCGCACGCACATGGCGACCGGTCGCACCGGCCTCGACGTCGTCGAGTGGGCGGTCGAGTGCGTCGAGCGGGGCGCGGGCGAACTCTTGGTCACGAGCGTCGACCACGACGGGACTCGCTCGGGCTACGACCTCGAGCTCCTCAAGGCGGTGCGCGACGCCGTCGCGGTCCCGATCATCGCCTCGGGCGGTGCGGGCACGGCCGCCCACGTGATCGAGGCCTTCGAGGCCGGCGCGGACGCCGCGCTCCTCGCCGGCGCCCTCCACGACGGGACGCTCAGCATCGAGGAGGTCAAGTCCGCGATGCTCGACGCCGGGCTGCGCGTGCGGACGACCACGGGGGCGTCGTGAGCGCCGACCTCGACCTCGCCGAGCTCGACTTCGACAAGGGCGCCGGGCTCGTCACGGTCGTCACCGTCGACGCCGCGACGGGTGCGGTCCTCATGGTCGCCCACGCTGACCGCGACGCGCTCGAGGCCACGGTGGCGAGCGGCGAGATGCACTACCGCTCGCGGACGAGGGGCCCGTGGCACAAGGGATCGACGAGCGGCAACATCCAGCACGTGGTCGCGCTCGTCGCGGACTGCGACCACGACGCGGTGCTCGCGGTCGTCCGTCCCCAGGGCCCCGCCTGCCACACGGGCGCCGAGCGCTGCTTCGATGATCGAGCCGCGCTCCCCGGCGTGCTCGCCCGGCTCGACGAGCTCATCGCGCGTCGCGCCGACGGCGACGCCGACAAGTCGAGCTACGTCCGTCGATTGCTCGACGACAAGAACCTGCGGCTGAAGAAGCTGGGCGAGGAGGCGACGGAGCTCGCCGTCGCCGCGGCCGAGCACGACGCAACCGCCGTCGTGAGCGAGGCAGCCGACCTCATCTTCCACGCGCTCGTCACGGTGCGCGCGGAGGGCGCGACGCTGCGTGAGGTGCTGGACGTGCTCGTTGCGCGAGAGGCAGCCGGAGAACGGGACTAGCGGCACGTTGGATCTCGGTGTCCGCGACGTTCCTGACCTTTCGCCCCGCAGCGCGCACCCCTTGACCTTGGAGTGCACTCCAAGGTCTACGGTGACCGCGTGGTGCTCACGATCACCGAGCTGGCCAACGAACTCGGCGTCGCGTCGGGCACCCTGCGCTTCTACGAGCGCACCGGGCTGATCCCCTCAGCCGGGCGCACCCCCGCCGGCTACCGCCTCTTCGACCCCGCCACGGCTGACCGGGTTCGCTTCATCAAGGTCGCACAGCGAAGCGGGCTTCGGCTGCGCGAGATCGCCGAGCTGCTGGCCATCATGGACACCGGCAACTGCCCCTGTGGCCACACCGCAGCGATCGTGGACCGGCGCATCAGCGAGGTCGACGACGAGCTCGTGCACCTCAACGCGCTGCGCGCCAACCTGACTCGCCTGCAGCGTGACAACGAGTCGTGCCGCTCCGCCTCCGTCGAGCGCTGGCGGTGCCAGATCGCCGAGTCACACAAAGGAGGTGATGCGCCATGACGTGCCCGAGCTGTCACTGCGACTGTCCGTGCTCTCCGTGCTGCTGTTGCGGTCAGTGAGCTGACCGAAGGGTTGTCGTCGCTTCCCGGGAGCGGCGACAACACAGCACTTGGACCTTGCTCAAGTCCGAGGTGGAGCCACAACGACGAGCGGGAGCGTCCTCGGGCCGCGGACCTGGCCGCGTGCCCACGTGACGGCAGTCTCGTCCTCGAGGTGGAACTCGGGGAACCGCTCCAAGAAGCACTCGAGCGAGACGCGCAGCTCCATGCGGGCGAGGTTCGAGCCCACGCAGCGGTGCACGCCGAGCCCGAACGCCGCGTGGCGGTTGATCTCGCGATCGATCACGACCTCGTCGGCGCGCTCGAAGACCCCCGGGTCGCGGTTCGCCGCGGGGAAGCTGAGCAGCACCCAGTCGTCCTTCTTCATCGGGTGCCCCTGGAAGTCGAAGTCCTCCTTCACGAGCCGCGCCATCGTCACCGGCGCGTAGGCGCGGAGGAGCTCTTCGATCGCGATCGGCATGAGCTCGGGCTCCGCGACCAGCCGTGTGCGGTCCGCCTCGGTACGCGCGAGATGCCAGATCGACGCGCCGATGGCCGACCACGTCGTGTCGATGCCCGCGGCCAAGATGAGCAGCATCGTGCCGAACACGTGGCGCATCTCAAGTCGTTGGCCGTTGAGCTCGACGTTGAGCAGGAAGCTCGTGAGGTCGTCGCGTGGGTGCTCTTGGTGCTCGAGGATCTGGGTCTCGAAGTACGCCCGGAGCGGCTCGAAGCTCGCGATCCGCTCTTCGAAGGGGAGGTCGACGCCCTCCAGGATGATGTGGACGAACTCCCTGAAGAGGTCCCCGTCCTCGGGCGGGAAGCCGAGCATCTTGGCGATCACCCCGACGGGGATGTGCTGGGCGTAGTCGACCGCCGCGTCGAGGTGGTCCACGTCGCCGAGCCCGTCGAGGAGCTGGGTGCACAGCTCGCGCGTGAAGCCCTCGAGCTCGTTGATCGCGTTGGGCGAGAACGCGGGCAGCAGCAGGCGCCGGGCCAGCTGGTGGAACGGGGGGTCAGAGGTGATCGGCGGCGCCACGCCGATCGGAGCGGGCGGCGCCTGGGGGCCGGGACGGCCCTCGTTCACGACGACGTTGCGGCTCGTGAAGTGCTCGTGGTCGTTCGCGATCGACGCGACGTCCTCGTGGCGCACCGGCAGCCACGCCCCGCCGTAGCGGTCGGAGTGCGCGACCGGGCAGCGCTCGCGCAGGTCCTCGTAGATCGGGTACGGGTCGTTCACCCACGCGGGGTCGGTGTGGTCGAAGTCCGTCGCGAAGTCGGCGACCGGCAGGTGGGACATCAGGCAACCTCGATGCTGACGGCACCCTCAGGACAGTTCGCGACCGCGAGGTTGGCGTGGCGCTCCTGGTCGGCAGCGACGATCCCGTCGCCGAGCACGACGCCGTTGCCGAGCTCGTCGCTCTCGAACAACCCAGGGGCGATCGAGAAGCACCGGCCGTGGCCCTGGCACCTCGACTCGTCGATCGTGACGCGCATGCCCCTCCTCGCCTCGTGAGACTACTGCACGCTTTCTGTCTCATTGAGGGCGTCGCCCGGTCCGGGCTCCTCGGCGGCCTCGATCTCCTCGCGGGGGATCCCAAGCAGGAAGAGGACCGCGTCGAGGTACGGCACCGAGATCGCCGCGTCAGCTGCGTCGCGAACCACTGGTCGCGCGTTGAAGGCGATGCCGAGCCCCGCGATCGCGATCATGTCCACGTCGTTCGCGCCGTCGCCCACGGCCACGGTCTGGGTGAGCGGGACACCGAGCTCCTCGGCGAAGCGGCGCAGCGCCGACGCCTTGCCGACCCGGTCGACGATCGGGCCGTCGATCGCGCCGGTCAGCCGACCGTCCGCCACGACGAGTCGGTTGGCCGCCACCCGGTCGACGCCGAGATCCGCGCACATGGGGTCGAGGACCTCGTGGAACCCGCCGCTCACGACCGCGGTCGCGAAGCCCAGGCGACGCAGCGTGCGCACGAGCGTGCCTGCGCCCGGCGCGAGCTCGAGCCGCTGAGCGACCGCCGCGAGCGCGTCAACGGACAGGCCCTCGAGGAGCGACACCCGAGCCGCCAGCGCGGCCGCGAACTCCATGCCGCCCTTCATGGCCGTCTCGGTGATCGCCGCGACCTCGCGCTCGACGCCCGCTTCTGCGGCGAGCAAGTCAATCACCTCGTCGGTGAGAAGGGTCGAGTCGGCATCGAGGACGACGAGTCGCTTGGCCCGGCGGTGCAGCCCCGCGCGCTGCACCGCGAGGTCGATCCCGCTGCGAGAGGACTCCGCGGCGAGCGCGGTCCGCAAGAGGCCATGGTCCGCGCCCAAGACGACGAGCTCGTAGCACTGCACCGGGTAGGTCGCGAGCTGGACGACGCGCTCGCAGGTGCCGCCCGACTCGAAGATCACGGTGCACACTCGAGCGATCGCCGCCGCGGTGAGCGACGGCGAGGTCAGGGTGACGAGGAGCCGGCGCCCGATCGCACCGATCGGCAGCTCGGTCGCCTCCGAGACGGTGACCTGCAGCCGGTCGTCGCCGCCCAAGTCCGAGGACAGGACCGAGCGGCGCACCTGGGCGGGCGTGACGTCCTCAGGACAGTCGAGCTCCACGCAGAGGACGAGGTGGCCCTTGATCGTGATCTGGCCGATGTCGGTCACGTTCGCGTCAACGCCGTCGAGCGCGCTGAAGAGCGTGGCCGCGATGCCGGGGCGGTCCTGGCCCGTGACGGTCACCAAGAGCTGGTGGCGCAGGGGGTGGCCCTCGATGTCGCCGGGCACCATCAATCGAGCGTACGCGGAGGACCTCTGGCGCCGGAGCGTCAGGGCTCGGGGTGATCGAGCGCCGCGGCTCGCTGCGCGCGCACCTCGGCGACATTCGTGTCCTTGGTCGCGTCGAAGCGCCACATCGTCGGCAGCAGGGCGACAAGGGCACCGCACGACGCCGCGCAGATGAGCCCGCCGGAGACCACCGAGGTTCGCAACGACGTGGCCGAGGCGACGAGGGCACTGCGCAGCTGGCCGAGCTCGGGGCCTGTCGAGTAGCTGAGCAGCTCGATGCCAGCCATCCGACCTCGCATCTCGTCGGGGATCGAGGCGTTCCACATGGTCTGGCGGAACATGCCGCTGATGGCGTCCGCGCCGCCCGCGACGACCAGGGCGAGGACCGCGACCAGCAGGCCATTGGCGAGACCGAACGCGGCGACGGAGAGCCCCCAGATGACGGCGGCAGCGACGATCGCTCGACCGTGGTGGCGCACGCGTGCGGTCCACCGCGAGGTAATCGACGCCAGCAGCGCGCCGATGGGGAGCCCGGCATAGAGCAAGCCGAGGGCGAAGCGATCGTGGTAGCGCGCTGCGAGGAACGGGAACAGCGCGACGGGGAAGGCGAAGAGCATTGCCGAGAAGTCGATGAGGTAGGTCCCGAGGAGGTCCCTGCGCCGGATCGCGTAGCCCACCCCCGCGAAGACGTGGCGCAGGTCGGGGCGCTGCTTGACCGTGGGCGGGGAGGACGCCAGCGCGACGAAGCACAGCAGCGTGACGGCGAACGTCGCGGCGTCGAACGCAAACCACGAGGACGGCCCGATCGCGACGGCAACTGTCCCGCCCGCGATGGGACCGATGATCGAGCCGAAGGTCCAGCGGAACGTCGAGAGCGACGACGCGGCTGCCAGCTGGTCGTGCGGCACGAGCCTCGGCACGATCGAGTCGAGCGACGGGCGCTGGAGGGCGTCGGCGCTCGCAAAGACGATGACCGCGACGAAGAGCACCCAGACGCGCGGTCGGCCGATTGTCGCGTTCGCGAGCAGTCCCGCCGTGCCAAGCAGCATGAGCGCCTCGGTCCGGATGATCATCCGGCGCTTGTCAACTGCGTCGGCGAGCGCGCCGCCGAGGATCCCGAAGAGGACGAGCGGGACGATCTCGACGGCACCGAGGAGCCCGACGTCGAGCACCGAGCCGGTCAGCAGCTTCATCTGGTAGGGCACCACGACGTAGGTTCCCTGCTCGCCGATCGTGCCGACGAGCCCCGCGATGAACAGGGCTCGGTAGTCCCTCGACCCTCGGAAGGGGCGCAGGTCGAGCCCGATGCGTCGCTGCCTCGGTGCCTCGCTGGCTACGTCAGGGGGCGGTGCCACTCCCCGTCCTCGTAGATGCGCACTACCTTCGCAGGGACGCCCGCGACGACGCAGTGGTCGGGGAACTCGCCGCGGACGACCGCACCCGCGGCCACGACGCAGTTCCTCCCGAGCACGGTGCCCGGGAGGATCACGACGTTCGCCCCCAGCCAGCTCCCAGATCCGATCCGCACTGCGGCTTCACGGGTCGGCTGGATGCCGACGGGCATTGTCGGATCCTCGTAGCCGTGGTTCTGGTCCGTGATGTACACGTACGGCCCCGTCTGGATGTCGTCGCCGAGCTGGATCGACCAGTGCCCGATCACGTGGCTGCCTCGGCCAATGACGCAGCGATCGCCGACTGACACGACTGGATTCGTAAGCATGGGCTGGCCTGGACCCATGCCGGCCGTCAGACAGACACCAGGTCCAACGAGGGTCCCCTCCCCGATCTGGATGTAGGACTCGTTGTAGATGACGCCTTGAGGAAACAGCAGGGCGCTACCAGTTCCGAATGCCCCGAATCCTCGTGCAAGATCATCCTCTGGTCCCACGATGCCAACTTCCGCCGACAGCTTGTGGAATGCCCGAACAACCCGTCCTAGGAATCGATGCAGTGAGTGTCGGAGTCCCCCATTTGTCACTCTGCGACGCTACTTCGCACCAAGGCGACTCTCTCTCGGTCGACAATGACGCATCTCGGCATGCAACAGGGCTCCCTTGCTCGAGACCTAGGCTCGGCCGCACGGCGGTGACCCACTGTCTCGCATCGAAACACGACCGAAAGGTGTTCCCCTGATGTCATCCGGGCTCGATCGATTGAGCGCTGCTCCAACGCGGAGAGTGACGACCCTTCTGATCACAGGTGCCGTCGGAGTCGTCGTGGCAGTAGGCGTTCCAATCGGTGCAGCATGGGCGGTCAACTCAACCGCTGTTGCGGTTGAGTTGCCATTGTCAGTCTTTGCAGGACCGGTCCCAAATGCGGAGGCATCATCAGTCAGTTGTCCAACTGCAGGGAATTGCACCGCTGTCGGATCGTTTCAGGACACGATCGGGATCACGCACGCCGAGACTTTCAATCTTGCAACTGGTACGTGGTCGGCGGCCCAAGAGTTTGCTCCAACCGGACCCCCTGACTACACCTATTCGGATCTAAATGCTGTTTCATGCTTCAGTGTTGGAAACTGTGTCGCTGTGGGTGACTACAGAGTGAGCACATTGCAAACGGAGAGCTTCTATGCAGTCGAAACCTCCGGTGCTTGGGCACGAGGTATTGAGCTGCCCGTCCCAGGGGATGCTGGAACGTCGCCCGCGCTGACGAGCTTTCAATCTGTTTCATGCGTCGCAGGCGGGACGACGTGTCAGATGGTGGGTGAGTACCTAACTTCTGGGAGTCAGGTGCACACGGTGTTCGATACCTATGCATCCGGAGCGATCTCTGGAAGCCCGAAGGAGCTCTCTCCTCTCGGCGCAAACCTCGGGATTGAGCTCGGCTCCATCTCCTGCGCGACGGCGACAAGCTGCGTTGCGGTCGGGGCTCAAGCGGGGCAGATCGCCGAATATGGCACCTACGTCGAAGAGAATGCTGGCGTCTGGGGGAACAGCGTCATCGTCAAGAATCCGAATAGCACCTCGGCCCCAAGCGAGTACCTCTCGTCGGTGTCCTGTGTGGCACCAACCGACTGCGTTGCCGCAGGTAACTGGGTAGACAGGAGAGGGAACGGCTTCTCGGAGACCTACACGGAGGCAGGGGGCGCTTGGGGTCACGCCGTCGACATCCCGCAGCCCAGCAATCTCAACAATCCCTTTGCCGACGGCATCTCGTGTGTCGCCACGGTCACCTCCTGCACCATCGTCGGCGCTCTGTCTGACAACCACGGGGCGCTGCACGCGGCAACCGCGCAGATGACGAACGGGAAGTGGGG
This sequence comes from Acidimicrobiales bacterium, assembly GCA_035510855.1. Taxonomy (GTDB): domain Bacteria; phylum Actinomycetota; class Acidimicrobiia; order Acidimicrobiales; family RAAP-2; genus Palsa-459. The sequence goes on along the minus strand of DATKGG010000022.1, from coordinate 8,697 downwards.
CCAACTTGCGATCGCCGGCATACCGTTCGGCGCGATCACCGACCATGAGCTCCTTGCTGTCTCGTGCGCGGCAGGAGTCGAGTGCACCTCGGTCGGCTACTACAACACGAGCGGTTCGATCGGAGGAACCGAGGCGATGGGCGCGACGTGGGTCACGGGCACGCCGCCTGGCCTCGTCTCCGGGCTGCACGCGACCGCGATCAACGATCACACAGCCCATCTCACGTGGAACTCGCCGTCCAACATCGGCGTGGGCGTCAACCACTTCGAGATCACGGCGACACTCGTCGGGGGCGCAACCGTCGACAAGGGTCCGATCGTCGGACTGTCCGCCACGGTCACCAAGCTCACGCCCGGTGCCACCTACCGCCTTGGTGTCACGACGGTGGGCGACGACGGACAGGTCTCCGCGACCGCCATGGCGACGCTTCGGATGCCCGCGACCATCCCGTCGGCACCGAGGATCACGAGCGTGATCGGGATCCCGAGAGGGCTTCGCGCGGCCTGGTCGCCGCCCACGTCAACGGGCGGCGCCGCGATCTCGGGCTACAAGGTGACCATGAACTGCGACGGCGCGATCCGAACCGCGCACGTCTCGGGATCGACGCGACACACGACGATCGGCGGTCTCGCGGCTGGCTCGACCTGCGTCGTCCGGGTCTTCGCGAGCAATCGCGCCGGCGAGAGCCCGGCGTCGCGTCCCGCGACCGGGCACCCCCTCACGTAGCTACCAGGCGTCGTTGCGTCGCTGGCGGGTCAAGGCTCGGTAGCTCTTGCGCTGGGCGGCCAGGGCAGCCTTGTCGGCTCGGCGCTCGTTCCACGCGGCGTCGCGGAGCGCCGCCTCGTAGGCGTCGAGTCGGCTCTGCTCGACCTCGCCCGCGGCGAGCGCGCGAACGACCGCACAGCCGGGCTCCGCACCGTGTGAGCAGTCACTGAACCGGCACGTCGCGGCCAGCGCGGTGATGTCTGCGAACCCTTCCTCCACGAGCGCGTGGGTCGTCGCCGCCACCACCTCGCGCACGCCAGGCGTGTCGATGATCGCGCCCCCGCCAGGGAGGGCGACGAGCTCTCGGTGCGAGGTCGTGTGCCGACCCTGGCCGTCCGAGCGGGTCTCAGCCACAGCCAGCACCTCGCTGCCCACGAGGAGGTTCACGAGCGTGGACTTGCCCCCGCCCGACTCGCCGAGGAAGACGACGGTCCTGTCGCGGACCAGCTCTTTCAGCCGCGCGACGCCCTGACCGGTGATCGCGCTCACGACGAGGACCTCGACGCTCGGTGCTATCAGCTCGATGGCTGCCACCTGCTCGGTGGCGTCGTCCACGAGGTCGGCCTTGGTGAGCACCACGACAGGCGTGGCGCCCGCGTCGAAGCCGAGCGTGAGCAGGGACTGGATCCGAGCAGGCGACAGCGACAGGTCGAGCGGGCGCACGACGAAGATCAGGTCCACGTTCGCAGCGACGACCTGGACGATGTCTCGACGGTGGCCTGTGAGCCTCGTCACGGCCCCCTGGCGCTCCAGGAGATGGCTCATGGCGCCCTCGTCGTTGATCGTGACGAAGTCGCCGACCGCGAGGTCGGCCTCGAATGGGATCGCCATGCGCGCCGCGCCTGCCTCGGTGCAGACGGACGCGACGCCACGGTCGATCCTGGTGACTCTCGCGACGGCGTCAGTGCCGAACGCGGTGGCCTCGACGCGACGCGCGTCGGTCAGGCCGATCGCCTCGAGTGAGGCGGGGGGACTCTCAGACAAGGGTGCTCCCTCAGACGTGGCGCACCTGGGACCCTGAGGTCAGCGGCGCACCGTGGAGATGGACGGCTGGACGAAGTTCACAGTCATTGCGCCACCTCCTCTCCTTGGGTAGGCCCCAAGCGTACCCGGCACGCGTCGTGGGCGCGCGCCTGGCTCAGTCGATCGAGATGGAGACGTCGTCGGCGTCGACTGAGTCCGCGGCGTCCGCGTCGGCCTCGGACACCGGCGCGAGGTGCGCGCGCACACGCTCGTCGATCTCGGCCATCAGCTGCGGGCTTTCCTTCAGGTACGTCTTCACGTTCTCGCGGCCCTGCCCGAGCTGCTCGCCCTCATAGGTGAACCACGCACCGGCCTTCTTGATGAACCCGAGCTCGACGGCGACGTCGAGCAGCGAGCCCTCCCGCGAGATGCCCAAGCCGTACATGATGTCGAACTCCGCCTGTCGGAACGGCGCGCCGCACTTGTTCTTCACGACCTTCGCGCGAGTCCGGTTGCCGACGACCTCGACGCCGTCCTTGATCGACTCGATGCGTCGGATGTCGATGCGGATCGACGCGTAGAACTTGAGCGCACGGCCGCCCGGTGTCACCTCGGGTGAGCCGTAGATCACGCCGATCTTCTCTCGGAGCTGGTTGATGAAGATGGCGACGGTGTTCGACTTGGACAGGTTCGCCGTGATCTTGCGCAGCGCCTGGCTCATGAGCCTCGCCTGGAGCCCCACGTGGGTGTCGCCCATCTCGCCTTCGATCTCGGCGCGCGGGGTGAGGGCTGCCACCGAGTCGATGACGAGCACGTCGAGCGCGCCCGAGCGGATCAGCATGTCGGCGATCTCGAGGGCCTGCTCGCCGGTGTCGGGCTGTGAGATGAGCAGGTCGTCGACGTTGACTCCGATCGCCGCGGCGTAGACGGGGTCCATCGCGTGCTCAGCGTCGATGTAGGCGCAGATCCCGCCGTTGCGCTGCGCCTCGGCGACGACGTGGGTGGCGAGCGTGGACTTGCCCGAGGACTCCGGGCCGTAGATCTCGACGATCCGGCCACGCGGCAGGCCCCCGATCCCGAGGGCGAGGTCCAGGGCCAGTGCCCCGGTGGGGATCGAGTCGATCTGCATGTGGACGTTCTCGCCGAGCCGCATGATCGACCCCTTGCCGAACTGCTTCTCGATCGCGGTCAGGGTGGTGTCGAGTGCCTTGCTCTGCTCGTCCGTTGCCATCTTCTCGTGCTCCTTGTGCTCGTCTCGAACCCTAGAGAGGTGTCGTCACATCGGTCGCTCGGCGGGGTCACTGTACCCGAACATACGTTCGGTCAGGCGGATTTCGAGCCCTGGAGGCAGAACCGGTGGACCACCTGGTGGACCGCCCGCTCGGGCTCCAGGCGCGAGGCGACGAGCGCGACCTCGTCGACTTCGAACGCGAGGCTGACCGGGCAGCCCGACAGCGTGCTCGGCAGGCGCCCCCGGCCCCGTGCGCGGGCCAGCGTGAGGTGCCCCCGGTACGGCCCGTCCCTCGGCTCGACCAGGTCGCCGAGCGCGTCGTCGAGTCGCCGGGCCGCGACGCCGGCCCCCTCGGCGGGGACGAAGAGCACCTTGGCGCCGGTCCCGAGCGCGGTCATCGGCCCGAGGCGCACCTCGAAGGGCACGACGGACGCAAGCGCGCCGGCCGCCGTGGCGATCACCAGCGGGATCTCGTCGCTCCGGACCGGGCCGCAGAATCGCAGGGTCACGTGCCAGTCCGCCATGTCCGAGACCCGGACCTCGTCGGACTCGTCGGGGGCGATGTCGGCGAGCTCGCCCCGGGCGGCCTCGTCGGGGTAGATCGCGAAGAAGGCCCGCATGGGCGTCGAGGCCGGTCGATGCATCGCTTCGTCCTCGGTTCTCGCCAGCATGCGTTGCGACGAGATCGTAGGAACACGGCGCCGCGGGCTGACGGATGGTGTCAGTCGACGATGGACTGGTACACGAGTCGCTGCAGCTCGCGGCGGATCGGGTAGGTCGAGCTCGGCAGGAGCTGCGTGAAGAACACGACGGTCAAGTCCTCGGCCTGGTCCACCCAGAACGTCGTGGACGCCGCCCCGCCCCACGAGACCGTGCCCTCCGACGTCGGCATCCGGTTGCGTGCCTGATCGATGACGCAGCTGAGGCCGAGCCCGAACCCGACCCCGGACATGGAGACCTCCGAGAAGCTGTCCTGGGCGAGCGCTTCGAGGTCCGCGCCGCCCGGCAAGAAGTTGGTCGACATCAGCGCGATCGTGCTCGGTGCGACGAGCCGGACGTCGCCGAGCGCGCCGCCTTGGAGCAGCATCGTGGCGAACCGGTGGTAGTCGTGCGCGGTGGAGACGAGCCCGCCGCCTCCCGAGAGCATCGCGGGGGGACGCGTCGCCGCGACGCTCATCGCGCCGCCCGCCCGGTACGCCTCGCCGCCGCCGTTGACATAGAGCTCGGCCAGGCGGTCGAGCGAGGACTCGGGGCAGAAAAAGCCGGTGTCGGTCATCCCGAGCGGCTCGAAGATCCTCGTCGCGAAGAACTCGTCGAGCGGCATCTCGCCCCACACCTCGATCAGCCGGCCGACGACGTCGGTCGCGACCGAGTAGTTCCACGCGGTCCCCGGGTCAAAGACGAGCGGCATCGCGGCGAACTGCTCGACCGCGCCCGCGAGGTCGATCCCCTTGCGCGGGCCGAACTCGAAGCCTCGGTGCCGGTAGATCGCGTCGACGGGGTGGCAGTGCTGGAAGCCGTAGGTGAGCCCCGCGGTGTGGGTGAGCAGGTGCCACACGCGGATCGGGCCCGACGCGGGCCTCGTGACGGGGTGCTCGACGTCGCCTTCGAGGTAGACCTCGGGAGCGGCGAACTCGGGGAGCCACGTGGCGACCTCGTCGTTGAGGTCGAAGCGACCCTCTTCGAACAGCATCATGGCCGCGAGCGAGGTCACGGGCTTGGTCATCGAGTAGATGCGCCAGATGGTGTCGGTCGTGACCGCGAGGTCGTCCGCCTCGTGGCGAAGGCCCCCGTGCCCCACCCACGCCACCTGGCCGTCCCTGCCGATCGCGCTCAGCCAGCCGGCGAAGTGCCCGTGCTTGACGTGCGCGTCGAAGTGCGGTGCGATGCGGCTCAGCCGCTCAGGATCGAGGCCCACTGCCTCGGGGTCGACCTGGACATCCAGCGTGGTCATGGGACCTCCTCGTTGCGCTCGATCGTGTCCGACGCTGCCTCGCAGCGACGAACCTATGCCGTCAGCGAGTCGAGCCGGCGACGAAGCAGGTCGAGCGCGCTGATCGCGGCGTACTCGCGCACCCGCTGGCGGTCGCCGGGCAGGTGCAGCTCGCTGGACGCCGCCGGCTCGCCCGGCAAGCAGATGCCGACGAACACCGTCCCGACGTCGACGTCGTCCTCTTTGTCCGGCCCCGCGACGCCCGTGAGCGAGAGGCTCACGTCGCTTCGGAGGACACGGCGAGCGCCGTCGGCCATCTCTTGGGCGGCGAGCGAGGTCACGACCGAGCCCTGGCCGACACCGAGCACCGTTCGCTTGACGTCGCTCGCGTAGCTCACGACGCTCCCGCGGAACCACGAGCTCGCACCGATCACGCCCACGAGCCTGCTCGCGACGAGCCCGCCGGTGACCGACTCGGCGAGACCGAGCGTGAGCCCGAGCCTCATGAGACGGTGTGCGACGGCGTGCTCCATCGACTCGGTGTCGACGCCGAAGACGATGTCGCCCAGGCTCGCCTGCAGCGTCGAGCGGACGGCCGCCTCCTCGTGGTCCAAGCGGGCACCCGCCGCCTCGAGCGACGCGGCGCGCACGGTCAGGCGCACCTTCAGCCCCTCGATGCCCGAGGCGAGGAACGCGATCGTCGCGTCCGAGCCGTCGAGCTCGTGCAGCCGTGCGTCCAGCACCTCGGCGAGGCCCGACTCGCTCGCGCCCCACGTCCGAAGGACCCGTGACGCGATCACGCCCTCGGTGCCCTCGTCGGTGAGCCGTCGGCGCAGGTCCGCGAGGATCGCGCGCTCGAACATCTCTTCGAGCTCGTAGGGCACGCCCGGCACGGCGTAGACGACCTTGTTGCCCACGGGGCAGATGAGCCCGGGCGCGGTCCCGCGGCGCTGCTCGATGATCGTCGCGCCGCGGGGCACGTCCGCCTGGCGACGGTTGTTCTCGGGCATCTCGCGCCCCCGGGAGCGGAACATGGCCTCGATCCGCGCGGCGATCGCGTCGTCGCGCTCCAAGGGCACCCCCATCACCTGGGCGATCGCCTCCCGGGTGATGTCGTCCTGGGTCGGCCCGAGCCCGCCGCACACGATGACGCCGTCGGAGCGCGCGAGCGCGGTGCGCAGCGCGAGCAGGATCCGCTCGGGGTTGTCGCCGACGTGCTGGTGGAAGTGGCTCGTCACGCCTGCGGCGGCGAGCTGCTCACCGAGCCACTTCGAGTTGGTGTCGGCGATCTGGCCGAGCAGGAGCTCCGAGCCGATCGCGACGACCTCGACCCTCACGCGGCCAGCTCCGCCGCGCGACGTCCGTCGTGCCAGTACTCGTAGCCGGTGTAGAGCGTGAGCGCCGCGGCCAGCCAGATCGTGACCAGCTGGAGGGCCTTCAGGTGCGCCGTCGGCGGCAGCACGCACCACGCGATCGCGAAGTCCTGCACGAAGGTCTTCAGCTTCGCGCTCGGTCGAGCGGGGATCGACAGGCCCCGGGCAAGCGCGCGCGAGCGGAACACGCTCATCCACGCCTCGCGCAGCGTGATGAGCACGACGGGTTCCCAGGGCAGCCTGGCGACGGCGACCAGCGCGTACATCGACGCGAGGACGATCGCCTTGTCGGCCAAGGGGTCGAGGAACGCGCCGGACTTGGTCGCGCCCTGGCGGCGCGCGATGATCCCGTCGAACCCGTCGGAGAACGCCGCGGCGGCCCCGACGCCCGCGGTCAGCCACGACGCCCCCCTGGTCACGATGAGCACGACGAAGAACGGCGTGACGACGAGTCTCGCGATCGTCAGCGCGTTCGCCGGGGTGACGAGCGCGCTCGGGCCGTAGCGCTGCGTCGTCGTCACCGCGGCATGGCGAGCAGGTCGGTCCCGAACGAGCCCGTGATGACGACCTCGTGGAACTCACCGACCGCGAGCTCGGCCGGCAACGCGATGATGCCGTCAATCTCGGGTGCCTCGTGCACGCTGCGCGCGTTTCCGGGACTGTCGACCAGCACGGTGCGAGTCTGCCCGACCGCGGCATCGCGCGACGCGCTCGTGATCGCGTCTTGGATCTCGCTGCACTCCGCCAGTCGCTCGAGCGCGAGGCTGCGCGGCACCTGTCGGTCCATGTCGCCCGCCGGCGTCCCCTCTTCTTTGGAGAACGGGAAGAAGCCCGCCCAGTCCAGCTGTGCTGCTTCCAGGAACCGGATCAGCTGGCGCTGGTCGTCCTCTGTCTCGCCGGGGTAGCCGAGGATGAACGACGAGCGGAACGTGGCAGTCGGCTCGGCGGCTCGGATCCGGTCGATGCGGGCGAGGAACCGGTCGGCGTCGCCCCAGCGGCGCATCGAGCGCAAGAGGGGGCGCGAGGCGTGCTGCAGCGACAGGTCGAAGTACGGCACGCCGGTCGCCAGCACCGCCTCGATGAGCGCGTCGGTCAGGCCCGAGGGGTACAGGTACAGGAGCCGCAGCCACGGGGCGATGCCCTCGAGCGCGGTCACGAGGTCGAGCAGCGGCTGGCGCGACGGCGTGTCGAGGTCGTTCACGTCGACCTGGCCTGCGCGTCGTCGGTCACGTCCGTAGCTCGCGAGGTCCTGGGCGACGAGCACCAGCTCGCGCGCGCCGCCGTCGACGAGCGCCTGGGCCTCTGCCACGAGGTCGTTGATCGTGCGGGACCGCTGGTCGCCGCGGAACGAGGGGATCGCACAGAAGCCGCAGCGACGGTCGCAGCCCTCGGCGACCTTCACGTACGCCCACGGCGCGCTCGCCGGGGGCCGAGGCAGCGACAGGAGGTCGAACGAGGACGGCACCGGGCGCAGGCCGAGGGCGACCGGGATCCCCTCAGGGATCGGCGACTCGCCGAAGCCGGCGACCAGGTCCACCTCGGGGAGCGCGAGCTCGAGCTCCTCGCGGTAGCGCTCCGCCATGCAGCCGGTGACGACGACGCGCGCGTCGTGCTTGCGGCGCTCGGAGAGCTCCAAGACGACCTGGATCGACTCAGCCCTCGCCGACTCGATGAACGCGCAGGTGTTGACGATGACGAGGTCGGCGCTCTCGGGCTCGTGGGCCGGGACCAGACCGCTGCGCTCGACGTGTCCCTCGAGCTTGGCGCTGTCGACGAGATTCTTCGGACACCCGAGCGTCTCGATCCAATATGTGGGCACCTGCCCTCCAAGGGACGCGCAAACGCGGTTGAGCCACGGCGCCTCGAGCGGCGAGGCCTGTGAATTCTACGCGGGGCGCGGCCCCGTCATCCCAAGGATGCAAGGGGTTCGATGAGCCCGTCGGCGAACCGGGTGGCGCCCGCCATCGGTTCATGCCACTCGACATCGGGATCTGAGAAGATTCCGCGCTCATGGGGACTCTCCTTGCGACCGGCATGAGCACGTGACCTCGGCGCGCCCCATCGCGTCGGTCATCGTGCCTGCGTACAACGAGCAGGACCGGATCGGCCCGCTGCTGCCGGTCCTGAGCCAGGTCGCCACCGAGCTCGGCTACCTCGTCGTGATCGCCTGCAACGGCTGCGTCGATCGGACCGTGGCGATGGCGCGGGCGACGCCGGGCGTCGAGGTCCTCGACCTCGAGCAGGCCTCCAAGCCCCACGCGCTCAACGAGGCCGAGCGACTCGTCGGCGACGTCTTCCCGAGGCTCTACGTCGATGCCGACGTGCGCACGGACGCCGCGTCGATCGAGCGCCTGGTCGACGCCCTGCGCGTTGACACACCCCGGGCAGTGCGGCCCATGGAGAGCTACGTGATGGAGGGCGCGCCGCGGTA
>DATKGG010000021.1:0-42337 GCA_035510855.1 Acidimicrobiales bacterium | reverse complement strand
GGGGGGGGATACTTCACCCGCCGAACGCCCGACACGACGCGAAGTCGTGCGGTCCACCAGCTGGAGCGGCTCGGCTACCGCGTCACGCTCGAGCCACTGTTGGAGCTCGGCTAACCAGTTTCTTCGCATCAGTGGGTCGAGTCGGCTGCATGCTTGGCGCGTCGAATCGTCGTCGGGACATCGCGACACCGCGACATCTGCGCGGAGCATTCATACCAAATCCCTACAACTCGCACCGATTGGCAGGGGGCATGCGGACTCGCCGGACCAAAGTGCCAAGTCAGACGGGACAAACAGACGGAGTGGACGAACCAATGAGACCTACACGGTCGATGACGGTCCTACCTCGCTCAGGAGATTCTCATCCCCTTACGTCGCGTGGAGAGGCGCCTGCTACTCCCGTGCTACTCCATTCAGGCAGATCTCGTGGAATCCAGCACACCGGTTGGACCGCGCGCGCCCTCTGAAATGGTCAAACAGAAAGGACGACACTCAGCAGATGAGCAAGACGCCACTCGTAATGCGTAGGTCATGGGTTCAAATCCCATCCCAGGCTCCAACATGCGTTCGACGATGCGAAGCGTCGGGGTCGACTGCCTCGAGCTCGTCGGAAGAACTTCTGTCAGAATCGCCGGATGATCACGTCCGTGCACACCTTGATCTACGCCGACGACCCCGACGCCGCGCGAGCGTTCTTCCGCGACGTCCTCGATCTCGCGGTCGTCGACGACGGCGGCGGCTGGCTCATCTTCAGGCTGCCGCCCGGCGAGCTCGGTGTCCATCCGACCGACACGGGCGGCCCCGAGACGGGCACGACGAAGCTCAGCCTCATGTGCGACGACATCGAGCGCACGGTCACCGAGCTGCGCGCCAAGGGTGCGGCGGTGTCCGAGGAGATCAGCGACCGCGGCTACGGCCTCGTCACGAGCATCACCGTGCCCGGGGGCGTCGAGCTTGACCTGTACCAGCCGACCCACGCGACCGCCTTCGATCTCAAGGGCTGAGCGCGCCCTCGCGTCGATCAGCTGGTTGCTGCGTCCACGGCGACCGCGAAGGCGTCGGAGCGCTCCTTCCAGCTCCGGAACTGCGAGAAGCTCGGCGCGGCGGGCGACAGGAGCAGGATCCCGCTGCCGTGGAGCCACTCCAGGGCGTGGCGCACCGCCTCGTCCACGTCGTTGGCGTCGAGCACCAGCACGCCCGAGCGGGACCGCAGCATCGCCCCGATCGCCGGGCCGTTGTCGGGGAGGGTGACGACGAGCGTGGCTGCGTCGCGATTCGCGATCGTGTCGACCAGCTCGTGGTAGTCGACGCCCCGGTCGTGACCGCCAAGCAGCAGCGCGAGTCGCGCGTCGCCGACCGCGTCGATGGCCGCGATCGTCGGCAAGGGGTTCGTCGCGAGCGAGTCGTCGATGAATCGGACGCCCCCGGACCGCGCGATCTCGCGGAATCGCCCCTGCAGCGGCTCGTAGCCCGACGCCGCCGTGACGAGCCGGGCGGGGTCGTCGGACCCCTCGACGCCGGCTGCCCAAAGTGCTCCGACGGCCACGGCGGCATTCGAGGTCCCATGACGGCCCGAGAGGCCCAGTGCGCCAGCGAGGGACGGGACCTCCTCGGTCATCCAGGTCACCTCGCCGCCGAGCTGCTCACGATGCTCGCGGAGCGACGCCGTGTTGGCGACGATCGTGTGGCGAGCGCCGCGCTGGCGCGTGAGGGACAGCTTGTCGGCCTGGTAGCGAGCGACGGACCCGTGCCAGTCGAGGTGGTCCTCGCCGAGCGAGGTCACGACGACCACGCCTGGTGAGTGCGCGACGTCGGTCGCCTGGAAGCTCGAGGTCTCGACGACCACGAGCGTGCCGTCGAGATCGAGACCCGCCGCGAACGGCGGCGTGCCGAGATTGCCCGTGACCGACGTCGGCGTCCCGAGCCGCGACGCGAGATGCCCGATCACGGTCGTCACGGTCGACTTGCCCTTCGTGCCGGTCACGCAGATCACCCGGGTGCGGTCGACCTCCTCGAGCCACATGCCGACACCGCCGAGGACCGGGATCCCAGCCTTGTGGAGCCCCACGACGTCGTCTCGGTACCTCGGGATTCCTGGCGACTTCACGACCGCGTCGCAGTGCGCGAGGGCCCACAGCCCGCCGTCGCGACTCCCGAGCACGGTTGTCTCGCCGGTGCTGGCGGGGTCGTCGTCCACGACAACCACGTCGCAGCTCATCGCGACGAGGCGCTCCCGTGCCGCCCGGCCCTCGACGCCGAGGCCGAAGACGCCGACGCGACGGCCCGCGAGATCGCTAAAGGAGATCTCGTGCCGCATGCGCGATCGCGTTGGTTGGACCGGATGCCACGAGCAGCTCGTCGAGTGGCTGCGCACTGCATCGAGCGGCGAGGTCGCCCAGGTGGTGCTGCGCTGACCGATCGGGCCGTGCGGCGGCTGCGACGAGCGCCGTCGCGCACTCGCCGACGTCCCCGACGCACTCGAAGGGCTTCTGGCTCGCCGTGAGGCCGACGAGGACCTCGAGGTCGCCTTGTCGACCCGGGTCGGCGAGCGGCTCTCGTCCCGAGAACACCGATGACAGAGCCGCACGGGGGACAAACGGCGAGAGCACCAGGTCCGTGAAGAGGCACTTGTCACACGCGCCGCACCACGTCGTCGCTCGTTTCGCGGGATCCTGGAGGAACGCGCGGTTGCAGCTCATGAACTCGTCGAGGTACTCGGGATGCGTGGCGAACTGGCTTGCGACCCACAACTCGGAGCGGTCCCGCAGCGCGCTGTAGTACGAGGGTGCGTTCTCGAGCCGTTCGTCGATCGCACGTCGGAGCAGGTTCTCGCACTCGAGCGACTTGGACCACTGATGGTTCACCGGCCGGCCGTCGATCACGAGATTGGGTGATGACGCGGAGCGCTCGTTGCTCATGACCACCGAGGAGCGACGCTGGGCGATCGCCGCGATGATGGCGAGGCTCGAGACGATGGCCGTGACCGGGACGTGCCCGTCGAGCCACCCGGACTGCTTGGACGAGAGGATCTTCGCGTCGAGCTGCCGGCTGCAGCGCACGACCTTGAGCCCCGTCCGCGCTGCCGATCGATCGATCGCAGCGAAGCGAGTCGCGCCGTTCGAGACGACGAACAGCGCCTCGTCGGGGTCCGCGGCGAGCTCGATCGCGGTCACGATCGAGTCGATCCCGCCCCCGAAGGGCACGAGGGGGCCCCGCTCCTGTGTCGGCAGGGCGACGCGCCGAGCGGGCACGCCACCGCTGATCTCGACGTCGCGCAGGTCGAGATTGTTGCGGAACGCGTACTCGCCGAGCCCTCCTTGGATCGCGCCAGCGAGCAGGGACACCGTCGCGTCGCCCGCGTCGAGCCCGCCGAGCTCGATCCTCCTCGACGCGAACGCCTTGTAGTACGAGAGGCCCGCCAACAGGTGGTAGAGCACGGCCGCAGACTCGACGCCGGGCGCGCCGAGGTCCACGTCCTCGTCGAACGTCGCGATCTCGCCGAACTCGATGCCGTCGCACGCGTACGAGCACGTGATCGTCCCGGTCCCCGCGTCGACGACGACGTCGCGGTACGCAAAGGAGCTCGCGCGCTCGTGGCGTGACACTGCGGTCATGCTATGAGCGACCCGCAAGTCGCGCGGCGATCGCGAACCGACCACAGGGACGTCGCGCACGATCGCTAAAGAAGCGATCCCCGCCGTCGGTCACCGCCGACGACACCGTCACGTGTCCTGGGTGCAGGCCGCTCGCCACCAGCTGGCGGACACACGCGCCCGCGAGGTCGACACGGGGGCGCCCGTCATCGGCCAAGACGACGTCGTCGCCGCACCCGACGTCGCGGAACGCCGCGACGACCTCGTCGCCCACCTCATAGGACCCTGGCGAGATGCGCGGCCCAAGGTAGGCCCGGCACCGGGCAGCGTCGGCCCCGTTGGCGACGACCGCATCGATGCCCGAGAGCATCGTCTTCGCGGCGACACCGCGCCATCCCGCGTGCACGACGGCCAGCACGGCGGCAGCCGGATCGACGACCACGGCTGGGACGCAGTCTGCGACGAGCACGCACAGCACGACCGAGGCGTCGGTGGTCACGAGCACGTCGACATTGCCTGGATCGTCGCCGAGGCGCACGACTGCGACGTCGGCGCCGTGCACCTGGTTCGCGATGACGAGCGCGTCAGGGGTCACGTCCATCGCGGCGGCGAGCCTCGAGCGGTTCTCCTCGACGTGGGCCGGATCGTCGCCGAGGTGGCCACCGAGGTTGAGTGAGGCGTAGGCCCCGGTGCTCACGCCACCGGATCTCGTCGTGACCATCGCGCGCACCCCGAGGGCCTCGAAGTCATGCAGCACGACGGCGTCGAGCGGCACTCGGTCCGGGTCAACCTCGCTCATGACGAGGGTCCCGCGCCGATCGGCGGCGCGCCGGCCATCTGCGATGCCGCATCCGGCGCTGCAGGCACCTTGGCAGGGTACCCGCGGCCGTTCGCACCTCAAGGTCCTCGGTCGTCACGCGCACGATCAGGGCTATCGTCGACACGTGGCGGATCCAGCTCGCTTCGAAGAGGAGGCGCTCGTCTTCGCCGATGCCCTCTACGGCGCGGCGCTGCGGATGACCCACGACCGCACGGACGCCGAGGACCTCCTCCAAGAGACGTATCTCAAGGCCTTTCGTGCCTACGACCGCTTCGAGGAGGGCACCTTCCTGCGGGCCTGGCTGTTCCGGATCCTGACCAATACCTATATCTCCACGTATCGCTCGCGCCAGCGCGCCCCCCAGCTCACCGACGTGGACGACGTCGAGGACCTCTACCTCTACAAGCGCCTGGCCGCCACGGGGATGTCGAGGAGCGCCGAGGACGCCGCGCTCGAGCGGCTCACCGCCCCCGAGGTCCTCGCGGCGCTCGACGAGCTGCCCGAGCAGTTCCGCCTCGCGGTCCTCCTGAGCGACGTGGAGCAGTTCAGCTACAAGGAGATCGCAGATATCACCGGCGTGCCGATCGGCACCGTGATGAGTCGCATCCATCGGGGAAGGAAGGCGCTCCAAAGGGCGTTGGCCCCCTATGCAGCAGAACAGGGACAACTCGAGGTCCCAAGGACATGAGGGAGAGTTGATGGACGAGCCGTGTGGTGACGGGGGCGCCTCGGGCGTCAACTGCGACGAGGCACTTGAGACGCTGTACCGGTATCTCGATGGCGAGCTGACCGACGAGCGCCGCGCGCTGATCGCCTCGCACCTTGATCGATGCGGGTACTGCACGGACGCCGCGCACTTCGAGGCCGAGCTGCGCGTGGTGATCGCCGACTGTGCTCGAGCGCGGGTCCCCGAACCGCTCCTCGAACGCATCCGTGCCGTCCTCGCTGATGAGGCCCGCAGCGGCTGACGCCGTCGAGCTCCTCGAGCGCTGCCATTTCCCCGAGGCAGGACAGCACGTCGACCTCGCCGTCTCGGGCGGTCCCGACTCGTGTGGCCTCGCACTCCTCGCGGCAGCCGCCGGCCTGACCGCGACCATCCATCACGTCGAGCACGGCCTGCGGCCCGGCGCCGCCCAAGAGGCGCCCCTCGTCGAGGGACTGGCACACCGGCTCGGCGCGGCGTTCGTCGCGCACCGGGTGTCCGTCGAGCAGGGGGGCAACCTCGAGGCGCGAGCGCGCGCGGCGCGCCGCGCTGCGCTCCCCGCGGGGGTGCTGACCGGGCACACGATGGACGACCAGGCAGAGACGGTGCTGCTCAACGTGCTCCGTGGTGCCGGCCTCGACGGCCTGGCGGGGATGTCGACGTCCACCAAGCCGCTGCTCGGGATTCGCCGAACCGAGCTTCGGGCGTTCGTCGTCTCGTCCGAGGTCGAGTTCGCGACGGACGCGTCGAACTACGACCTGTCGCTGCGTCGCAATCTGGTGCGTGCCCGGCTGCTCCCCGAGCTCAACGGTGTCGCGGGTCGTGACCTCGTGCCGATGCTCGCGAGGCTCGCGTCACTCGTCGGCGACGACGCGAGGTACCTCGACGAGCTGGCGCTCGATGCCATCCCGGACCCCCGGGACGTCGCCTCGCTGCGTCGCGCGCCCGTCGCGCTTCGCCGCCGTCGGCTGCGTGACCTTGCTCGGCGCGACGACGTCGACGGCAGCCATCCGCCGAGCGCCGCGGAAGTCGAGCGCATGGAGGCCGTCGTGATGGGTCTCGTCGTCGCCACCGAGCTCGCCGGGGGACGACGGCTCGCTCGTCGCGACGGCAGGCTCGCCGTCGAGGACGGCTGAGCCGGTACGCTCCGCCGGATGATCAGCACCGGCGGTAGTCACGCCCCGCCGGCTTGGGCCGCGCACGCGCTCGGGGAGGTCGTCGTCGACGGCGACACGCTCGCTGCACGAGTCGCCGAGCTCGGCCACAAGATCACCGAGGACTACGCCATCGACCCGCCGCTCCTCGTCGGGGTGCTCAAGGGCGCGATGCTGTTCATGAGCGACCTCGCCCGCTCGATCGAGCTCCCCGTCGAGGTGGACTTCATGGCCGTCTCGTCCTACGGCACGGCGACGTCGACCTCGGGCGTGGTGCGGATCGTGAAGGACCTCGACGTGGACCTGAAGGACCGCCACGTCCTCGTCGTCGAGGACATCGTCGACTCGGGGCTCACCCTCAACTACCTGCGCCGGTACCTGGGCGCTCGTGGCCCCGCCAGCCTCGAGGTGTGCGCGCTGCTCTTGAAGGACGGCGAGCAGCGGGTCGTCCAGTCGCTCAAGTACGTGGGCTTCACGATCCCCTCGACCTTCGTCGTCGGCTACGGGCTCGACGTCGGGGAGCGCTTTCGGAACCTCCAGGGCGTCTACACCTACGTCGGGCCCGAGTCGGTGGGCACGTGAGCGTCGACGTCGAACGGGTTCGCGCCGCGGTCGCCGAGCTGCTCGACGCGATCGGCGAGGACGTCCAGCGAGAGGGGCTGCGCGAGACGCCCCGACGTGTGGCAGACATGTACGAAGAGCTGTTCACCGGGATCGACACCGACCCGGCCCGACACCTCCGGGTCACCTTCGAGGCCGGGCATGACGAGATGGTGATGGTGCGCGACATCCCGTTCACGTCACTGTGCGAGCACCACCTCGTGCCGTTCATGGGTGTCGCGCACATCGCGTACGTGCCCGGCTTAGACGGCAGGATCACCGGGCTCTCCAAGCTCGCTCGCCTCGTCGAGGGGTTCGCGCGCCGGCTCCAGGTCCAAGAGCGAATGACCGTCGACATCGCCGACGCGATCGACGAGGAACTCCAGCCGCGAGGCGCACTGGTCGTGATCGAGGCCGAGCACCTGTGCATGTCGATGCGCGGCGTGCGCAAGCCCGGCACCTCGACGGTCACGTCCTCGGTGCGTGGCACGTTCCGATCCGACGCCGCGACACGCGCCGAGGCGCTCGCGTTCGTGCACGCGAGGCGCTGAGTGCGCCGCGGACGGGCGATCGTGATGGGTGTGGTCAACGCGACGCCCGACTCGTTCCACGCCGGGTCGCGGACGGCGGCCACGAGTGACGCGATCGAGCGGGGCCGTCGACTGTTCGCAGAGGGCGCGCGCATCGTCGACGTCGGTGGTGAGTCCACGCGACCCGGCGCCACGCCCGTCGACGAGGCCGAGGAGATCGCCCGGGTCGTCCCGGTCATCGAGGCCCTGGCCGGCCTCGGCCGGGTGTCCGTCGACACCGTGAAGCCCCGGGTCGCGCGAGCCGCCGTCGCGGCGGGAGCGACGCTCCTGAACGACGTCGGCGGAGCGCTCGGCTACCTGTCCGCCGAGCTCGGGGTCGGCTGGGTGGCCATGCACCACCGGGGGATCCCCGCACAGGGCGCCCCCGAGCCGATCGGCCCGGCCATCGTCGATGAGGTGCGCCGACACGTGCTCGGCGCGGCCCGAGCCGCCAGAGAGCTGGGCGTCGACGAGCTCTACGTCGATCCCGGCATCGGGTTCGGCAAGGGTGTCGCGGACAACCTGGCGCTCCTCGCGAGGCTCGACGAGCTGTGCGAGGCGTCTCACGACGAGGGATTCGGCGTTCTCGTGGGAGCCAGCCGGAAGCGGTTCTTGGGCTCGCTGCCACATGGCGGCCCCTTGGACGCCGATGAGAGGTTCGAGGGATCGCTCGCCATGGCGACGTTCGCGATGGCCTGTGGCGTCGACGTGGTGCGAGTCCACGACGTCGCCGCAACAGCGCAGGCGGCGGCACTCGTCGCAGATGGGGAGGCGGCATGAAGGGCAAGTGGGCTGCGGGGATCTGCCCGCGGAACTTCACGTGGGTGATAAGGGACCGGTTCGCGGTGTCCGAGCGGCCTGGGGGCTTCGGCGCGTCGCACCGCAAGGTCCGCCGGGAAGAGGAGCTGCTGTGGCTTCGCGCGCAGGGCTTCGACCGCGTGGTGTCGATCCTGCCCGCGCCGTCGAACCTGTCCGCGTACACGACGCACGAGCTCGAGTGGGGCCACCACCCGATCCCGCTCGTCGGCGACCGCAAGCTCGCGCTCAAGGAGTGCTACTTCGATCTCGACATGGCGCTGGGCGCAGGTCGACAGGTCCTGCTTCACGGCGACGAGCTGGGTGACCGCGTCATGGGCGTGGTCGCGGGTTACCTGTGCTGGTCGGGCCGGATCGTCCAGGGGCCGGCCGCGATCAGCGCCGTGGAGCACCTCTTGGAGCGATCGATGGGCCCCGACGGCCGCGCCCTCGTGGCTGACTCGGGTCCGCCCAGCTCGGACTGAGCCGTGCCCGACACGATCGAGGTTCGCGGCCTGCGGGTCGTCGCGATCTGCGGCGTCGACGACGAGGAGCGACGATCGCTCCAGCCGCTCACTGTCGACCTCGACGTCGAGCTCGACGCGGGCCGAGCCGGTGCGAGCGACGATCTCGACGACACGGTGTCGTACGCGCTCGTGTGCGAGGTAGCTGCGGCGGCGATCATCGACGCGGCGCCGCGGCTGGTCGAGCACGCCTCGGAGGTCGCGGGTCGGGCGGTGCTCGCGCTCGACGATCGGATCGACGCGGTGACCGTGGCTGTCACGAAGCTGCGCCCGCCGATTCCCCTCGACGTCGCGACCGCCGGGGTGCGGCGGCGGCTCGCCCGCTAGGTGCTCGCCTACCTGTCGCTTGGCAGCAACCTCGGGGACCGCGCTCGGTGGCTCCGACTCGGCGTCGAGGTGGTGGCGGCGACCGACGAGTGCCGCACCTCGTCGGTCTACGAGACCGAGCCCGTGGGCGGCCCGGTCCAGGGGCCGTACCTGAACCTGGTCGTCGAGCTCGAGACGTCCGCGACGCCGCGCTCGCTGCTCGAGCGCTGCCGGCGTGCCGAGGCTGCCGCCGGACGGATCCGAGGCGTGCGGTTCGGGCCTCGCACGCTCGACGCTGACGTGCTCTTGGTCGGGGACCTCGTCGTCGCCGAAGCCGACCTGGAGGTGCCACACCCGAGGATGTTCGAGCGTCGATTCGTGCTGGAGCCGCTCGGCGAGCTCGCGCCGCACCTCGTCGGGCCGGGGGTGCTCGACGGCGCCGTGGGCGAGGTCGCCCGTGTCGGTACACTGGACGAGTTCCGCTGAGCGAACGGCACCGAGAGGGCCGGAACGCAAGAGGGGGAAAATGGCGTCGATTCGGATCATTGGCCCTGGCAGGGCCGGCACGTCCTTCGCCGAGGCACTCCGTCGCACGGGGCACCTCGTCGACGGCCCCCTCGGCCGACGCGACGACATCTCGGCGGCCGCCGACGGCGTGGACGCACTGATCCTCGCGGTCCCCGACGACGAGATCGCGATCGTCGCCGAGCTCGTCACGCCGCGCCCGTCGTGCGTCGTGCTGCACTTGTCGGGCTCGCTCGGGCTCGATGTGCTCGCCCCGCACGAGCGCCGCGCGTCCCTGCACCCGCTCGTGCCGCTCCCGACCGCCGACATTGGCGCCGATCGACTCCTCGGGGGCGTCACCATCGCCGTCGCGGGCGACGTGCTTGCCACCGTGATCGCCACAAGCCTCGACGCGCGCGTGGTCGCGGTCGCAGATGAGGATCGCGCGGCGTACCACGCGGCGGCGTGCATTGCGGCGAACCACGTCGTGGCGTTGCTCGGACAAGTCGAGCGGCTCGCCTCTTCGATCGGCCTCGACGTGGCGGCATTCCTCGGGCTCGCACGAGCGGCGATCGACGACGTGGCAACGCTCGGTCCCCGCGGTGCGCTGACCGGTCCCGCCTCGAGGGGCGACTGGTCGACGATCGTCCGGCATCTCGACGCCCTGGCACCCCAGGAGCGCGCCACCTATGGCGCGTGCGTCGCGCTCTGCCTCGAGCTCGCGGCGCCGGGCCAGACCGTCTCGCCGCCGCTCGACGTACTCGAGAGGGTCACCGCCGCCGACGTCGCGCACTAGGTGACCGAGGTCGTCGCCTCGCTCACGCAGTGGCGCGAGCGCACCGCAGAGCTGCGGGCTGGCGGCGCCACGATCGGGCTCACGATGACGATGGGCGCGCTGCACGCCGGGCACGTCTCGCTCTTCGAGCGTGCCCGTGCCGAGTGCGACGTCGCACTGGCGACGATCTTCGTGAACCCGCTCCAGTTCAACGACCCGGCGGACTTCGCGGCGTACCGCTTGAACCTCACCGACGACCTCGAGGTCGCGCGGCGCGCCGGGGTCACCGCCGTGCTCGTCCCCTCGACCGACGAGATGTGGCCGAGGTGGCCGTCACCGAGCACGACGATCCACGTCGCGGACGTCGTCGAGACCCTGGAGGGCGCGGACCGACCAGGGCACTTCGACGGGGTCGCCACGGTGGTCGCGAAGCTGCTCGTGCTCACCGGTGCGTGCGTCGCCTACTTCGGCGAGAAGGACTACCAGCAGCTCTGCGTCGTGCGTCGCGTTGTGGAGGACCTCTCGCTCGCAGCCGAGATCGTCGGGTGCCCCATCGTGCGCGAGGACGACGGCGTGGCACTCTCGAGCCGCAACGCGCGGCTCAGCGACCACGGCCGGGTCTCGGCTCGTGCGCTGCACCGCGCGCTGCGAGCCGGGCGCGATGCGCTCGAGCGCGGCGAGACCGTCCGGGCCGCGACCGCGGCGATGTGGCGAGTCGGGAGCGACGAGCCCGACCTCCTGCTGGCATACGCTGCGGCCGTGGACCCCGACTCACTTGGGGCCCTTTCCGAGGCGGCCGCCGGCGCGCGGGTCCGCCTCCTCATCGCCGGCGCCGTCGAGGGCGTGCGACTGCTGGACAACCTCGAGGCCGAGGTCGGGCGGGGCTGATGGCCGTGGACGCCCTGGTTGTCGGGAGCGGCGTGGCCGGATTGTCGGTCGCCGTGCGGCTTGCTGACGCCGGCATCAAAGTCGGCGTGGTCACGAAGGCAGCGCTGGCCGAGACGACCACGCGCTGGGCACAGGGCGGCGTCGCTGCGGTCCTGCACGACGACGAGGACTCGACCGACTCGCACCTTGCCGACACGCTGCAGGCTGGCGCGGGACTCTGCGACGTCGACGCCGTCCGGGTCCTCGTCGACGAGGGCCCGGCGCGGGTGGAAGAGCTCATCGCACTCGGCGCGGTGTTCGACCGAGAGGCATCGGGCGCCCTGCAGCGTGCCAGGGAGGGAGGGCACTCCCACGCGAGGATCCTCCACGCCGGCGGGGCGGCGACGGGCGCAGAGGTCGAGCGAGCGCTCGTGGCTGCGACCCAGGGGACGGTGTCGGAGATCCGCGAGCACGCCGTCGCGGTCGACCTCTTGGTCGAAGAGGGCGTCTGCCGCGGTGTCGCCGTGCGCGACGAGACCGGCCGCCACGAGCTCGAGTCCTCGGTGGTCGTCCTTGCGACCGGTGGCGCTGGCCAGCTCTTCGAGGTCACGACCAATCCGCACGCCGCGACCGGCGACGGACTCGCGATCGCACTGCGCGCGGGCGTGCCCGTCGCCGACGTCGAGTTCATGCAGTTCCACCCGACCGCGCTGCACCACCCCGCGATGCCGCGCCCCTTGCTCTCCGAGGCGCTGCGCGGGCACGGCGCACTCCTGCGGAACGCCGCTGGCGACCGCTTCGTCGACGAGCTCGCCTCTCGCGCGGTGGTCAGCCGCGCGATGGCGTCGGAGATGGCGCGTGACGACGTCTCGCACCTGTGGCTGGACGCGACGGGGCTCGAGGAGTTCGCAGCTCGGTTCCCGACGCTCTCGACGAGCCTCGCGGAGGCCGGCCTTGACCCCTCGACGGACTGGCTGCCCATCGCCCCGGCCGCTCACCACCTGGCGGGCGGCATCGTGACGGACCTCGACGGCGCGACGGCGATGGAAGGACTCTTCGCGGTCGGCGAGGTCGCCTGCACCGGGGTGCACGGCGCGAACCGCCTCGCGTCGAACTCGCTGCTCGAGGGCATGGTCTTCGCGGCGCGCCTGACCGACGGCATCGAGTCCGGGAAGCGCGGGCCGTCGCCAACAGGCGCGATGCGCGCACTGCTCGGTCGCGAGGGCGGCATCCCCATGCTCCCGGTGGGCATCGCGGCGATCAGCTCGTCGAGCGCGGGCGCGACGCGGGACGTCGCCGAAGCCCGACGAGGGCTGCAGCGCGCGATGACGAGGGGCGCGGGCGTGGTGCGCTCCGCCACGAGCCTGCACTCCGCGCGTGCGGCGGTGGCTGCGGCGAGCGGCGCGGCGACCGGCAACGGCCCGGCGGCTGCCGAGCTCGCGAACCTCGTCACCTGCGCCGAGGCGCTCTTGACCGCCGCCCTGCGCCGAGAGGAGTCGAGGGGCTGTCACGTGCGAGAGGAGTTCCCCTTGGCCCTCGACGAGTGGAAACGACGACTCGTCCTGACGGCGCCGCGGTGAACGTCGATCCTCCCAGCGCCGAGGTCGAGCGCGCGGTTCGTCTGGCGCTGGACGAGGACTTGGGACCCGTGGGCGACCTGACCGGCGCGCTGATCGACGAGGCGGTCGTGGCGAGCGCCGACATCGTCACGCGAGAGGACGGCGTGCTCGCCGGCGAGGCGTGCGCCGTCGTCGCGTTCCGCTTCGTCGACTTGGCGCTCCAGGTGGAGTTTCACCTCCACGACGGGGACCGAGTCGCTGGCGGCGACGTGATCGCGACGGTCACGGGCTCCATGCGGTCGATCGTCGCGGCGGAGCGCACCGCGCTCAACTTCCTGTGCCACCTCTCGGGGATCGCGACGGCGACGCGCACCCTGGTCGATGCCGTGCACGCCGTGAACGAGCACGTGGCCGTGCTCGACACGCGCAAGACCACGCCGGGACTGCGCGCCCTCGAGAAGGCCGCGGTGCGCGCCGGTGGCGGTACCAACCACCGATCGTCGCTCTCTGACGCGATCCTCTTGAAGGACAACCATCTTGGCGTCATGTCGATCACCGACGCGGTGCGCGAGGCAGCCAGTCGGTACCCGTCGACGCGGATCGAGGTCGAGTGCGACACCGAGGGCCAGGCCGACGAGGCCATCGCCGCGGGCGCGACCGCGGTGCTGCTCGACAACATGGATCCCGACTTGGTCGCCGAGTGCGTCGCGCGGATCCGAGTGGCGCGGCCCGAGACGTTCGTCGAGGCCTCGGGGGGCATCACCGTGGCGACCGCGCCCGCCTTCGCCGCCGCCGGCGTCGACGCCGTGAGCTCCGGTGCCCTCACGCACAGCGTTCGCATCCTCGACCTGGGTCTCGACCTGCACGAGGGATGATGTCGTGATGCTGCTCGCGATCGACGTCGGCAACACCGAGACTGTCGTGGGCCTCTACGCCCGTGACGGCGAGCCCTCGCCGAACGGCCACAGCGCGAGCGCCGCGATCGCCTCGGAGGGGGAGTCCGCCCGAGGGCTCGCATTCCACTGGCGCCTCTCGACGGCCTCGTCGCGCACCACCGACGAGTACGCCGTCGTCATCACCCAGCTTCTCGACCTCGAGGGCCTCGACCTGGTCGCGACCGTGTCGGGCGTCGCGATCAGCTCCTCGGTCCCCGAGGTGACCGGTCAGCTGCGTCGCATGGCGTCACGCTGGCTCCCCGCTGCGCACTGCGTCGTGCTCGGGCCCGGCACCAAGTCCGGCATGCCGATCCTCTACGCCAACCCGAAGGAGGTGGGTGCGGACCGGATCGCCAACGCGGTCGGGGCCTTCGACCTCTACGGCGGCCCGTGCGTCGTCGTCGACCTCGGCACGGCGACAACCTTCGACGCGATCTCGTCGGACGGCGAGTACCTGGGCGGCGCGATCGCCCCGGGTGTGGCGATCTCCCTCGACGCCCTGTACACCCACGCCGCGGCCCTGCGCGCCGTCGAACTCGTGGAGCCGCGCGCCGTCGTTGGCCAGTCGACCGAAGAGGCGATCCAGTCCGGCGTGCTCTACGGCTTCGCCGCCCAGGTCGACGGGATGTGCGAGCGCTTCGAGCAGACTCTCGGCGAGTCGACGATCGTGCTCACGGGCGGGCTCTCCTCGCTGATCGCCCCGTACACGAACTCGACCGACTACGTCGAGCCGTGGCTGACGCTGCACGGGCTGCGACTCGTCTACGAGCGCAACGGGGGCCCGGCATGACCGACGCCCCGTACTCGTTCGCGCACACGGCCTTCGCGGCCGACGTCCACGCGCAGTTCGGGCACCTCGACAGCGGGGCGTCCTCGGGCACGGTTCTCGCCGTTGCGGGGCGCGTCATGCTCGTGCGACCGCAGGGCAAGCTGGCCTTTGCGACGATGCGCGACTCGACGGGCGAGGTCCAGCTGTTCGCGTCGCAGGCCGACACCGAGGACTTCGAGCGTTTCTGCAAGCTGCGAATCGGTGACTGGGTGGGTGCGACGGGCGAGGTCATCCGGACGCGTCGCGGCGAGCTGTCCGTCAAGGTCGCTGGCTGGGTGCTGCTCGCCGAGACCCGGCACGGCTTCGGCGACAAGTGGCTCGGCATCACCGACCCGGACCTTCGCTACCGCCGCCGCGAGGCAGACCTGTGGGCGAACCCCGACGCGCGCGTCGCGCTGAACAGGCGGTTCGCGCTCGTCCGCGCGGTGCGCGAGCGGCTCTGGGCCCAGGGCTTCGTCGAGGTCGAGACGCCGATCCTGAACGCGGTGCACTCCGGTGGCGCGCTGCCGTTCACGACGCACCACAACGCGCTCGACACCGACTTCAGCCTTCGGATCGCCCCCGAGCTGTGGCTGAAGCGGCTGGTCGTCGGCGGCTACGAGCGCGTCTTCGAGCTCGGCCGGCTGTTCCGCAACGAGGGGATCAGCCCCAAGCACAACCCCGAGTTCACGACCGTCGAGCTCTACGCGGCGTACCTCGACTACAAGGACATGATGACCCTCACCGAGGAGCTCATCGCCGGCTGTGTCCTAGACGTGTGCGCCACGACGTCGATCGCCTACCAGGGCCGCGACCTGGACATGGCCGTGCCGTGGCCGCGGCGCACCGTGGCCGAGCTCGTGTCCGAGCGTCTCGGCACGGAAGCCTCGGTGCACACCGACGAGCAACGGCTGCGCTCGCTGCTCGCCGACGCGGGCGGCGACGCCCCGCCTGCCGCCGGCACGGGCAAGCTGCTCATGGCGCTGTTCGACGCCGTCGTCGAGCCTGAGATCTGGGACCCGGTGTTCGTCACCGAGTACCCGCTCGAGGTCTCGCCGCTCGCACGGCGGCTCCGCGGCGACGACCTGCTCACCGAGCGCTTCGAGGCGTTCTGCGTCCAGCGCGAGCTCGCGAATGGGTTCTCCGAGCTGACGGACCCCGACGAGCAGCGCAAGCGATTCGAGATGCAGGCCCAGGCGCGGGCGCTGGGCGACGACGATGCCTTCGAGCTCGACGAGGACTTCGTCGTCGCACTCGAGTACGGGCTCCCCCCGACCGCGGGGCTCGGGATCGGCATCGACCGGCTCGCGATGATCGTGGCCGACGTGGCCAACATCCGCGAGGTGGTCCCCTTTCCGACGCTCAAGCCGAGGGCGGACTAGGCCGCAGCTCGGCGGGCGAGTCGGTCCTCGCTACGAGGCCGCCCCGGACAGCGCTCGCTCCAAGCTGACCAGCCGCTCGGGCTCGTCGAGACCCTGACGGGACAGCTCGCGCCGCGCGCGGCGCAGGACCGAGACCGCCGCACCCCGGCTGCCGCGCGCGGCGAGGGTCTCGGCCGCGCGCAGGTACCAGCGGTCGTCGTCGGGGACGAGGTCGATCGCGCGCTCGACCGCCCAGCTCGTCTCGTCGAGGTCGCCCCGCGACATCGCGACGTCACAGCACAGCTCGAGCAGCTCGAGCGCCACGCGACGTGCGTGCTGGCGGGGGATCTCCGCCCAGTCCTCGTAGGGGTCGTCGGGCAGCAGGTCGCCGCGGTACCTCGAGATCGCGGACCTCGCGAGCGCCACGGCGTGGGTGGGCTCGGAGCGCCCGAGCGCGAGCGCGCGCCTCGCTTCCTGGTCGAACTGCGCGAGGTCGACCGCGATCGACGCGTCGAGTGCGAGCGCCTCGCCCTCGCGCACGACGACCTCGCCCGCCTCGGCGCGGAGCCGGTTGAGCACGGTGCGGAGCCGGTTGCGGCCCGCGTCGGGGTCAACCTCGGGCCACAGCGCCTCGATCGCGCGTTCCGCGGGGATGCGCCCGTCGCTGACCGCGACGAGCTTGACCAGCTGGGCGCCAAGTCCGGGGGCGATCTTGACGGCCCGCCCGCCTCGGGCGAGCTCGAAGCGGCCGAGCACCCGCAGCGTGATTGGCAGCACGGCCACCTCGAGTGCGCACGCCGCGGGCTGCCCCGTCTCGACGGCCAGCGCGATGAGCTGCTCGGTGAGCTGGCGCTCCTTCGTGAGCGGCAGGTGGCCGAGCCGCATCGCCGCGGCCTCCTCGAAGGCGCGCGCGGCCAGCGCACCCGCCCCCCGGTCGCCACGACGAAACGCGGCGTAGGCGCGGAGGAGGTCGATCCGCCAGTACTCGCGCGGGTCGATCCCCGAACTCGGCACCAAAAGCAGGACCCGCTCTGCCTCCTCGGGGTCGCCGTGGCGGGCGAGGAGCGAACCCTCCGCGATCGCGATCAGCGCGTCGGCATCGACCGAGAGCTCCCGCGCCCACTCGAGGCGCTCGTAGGCGAGCGCGACCTCGCCGACGCGCCCGAGATCGTCCGCCGCCCACGCGCAGAAGTCCGCGCCAGCGATGGGCCACCAGGTGCCCTTGTTCGACTCGACCACGCGCAGGTGCTCGATCGCGCCGGCGGCGTCGCCAGCCCGCGACGACGCCGACATCGCGTTCCAGTGCGCGTAGGCGCGCAGCTGCTCGTCCTCGAGCTGCGCGGCGACGCGAAGGACGTCGTCGATGTTGCGCTGCATCTCGTCGTGGCGGCCGAGCTCGAGCGCGGCCTCCGCGCGCATCGTAAGGAGGTAGGCCCAGCGTCGGGGTCGATCGGTGATCTGGCCCAACGCCTCGTCGAGGCGCTCGATCGCCCCCTCGACGTCGCCCCTCGCGTACTGGATCCACATTGCGCGATACGGGGCAAGCCCCGCCGCCGCGGCGCGCATCCCCAGCCGGACGTAGGCCGAGGAAGCCTCAGCCAGCAGCTCGTCCGCTTCACGCAGCGACGCCAGATCCCGGCGGCCGTCGGCGTCGTAGTGCCAGCACACCGCTCGACCGAGGCAGGACAGGACCCGGGCGCGCGTGAGGAGTTCGGACGGCCCCAGTTGCTCGAGCAGCGCGCGAGCCCACGCCTCTGCCTCGTCGAACCTGCCCAGACGGACGAGGTCGTTGGCGCGCTCGGCCTCGATCGCACGCCCGAGTGCGCTGTCACCCGTCTCTGCGTTGATCTGCTCTGCGCGCTCGATCGCGCGCTCTCGACCCTCGAACATCGCCGCGGTGTCGAAGAAGCGAGCGAGGATTACCAGCACCATCGGGTTGGCCCGGACCGCGTCGTCGCCCAATCGCTCGACTGCCGCTCGGTACTCGCGGACGTCCATCGAGTCGACGGCACCGAGGTCGCCGCTCGAGAGCAGCCGCGCCGCTGCCTCCCCGTCGCCGGCTGCGAACAGCAAGTCGAGCGCTTCGGTCAGTCGCCCGAGCTCGCAGTAGCGCTCCGCGGCGCGGCGCATCGACGGTGCGTCGGAGCTCGCGAGCGTCGCGAGATAGTCGCGGACAGGGCCCGCGAGGTCCCACCAGCCGCTGTCGGTCGCGAACATCGGGACGCCGACTGCAAGCGAGCGTTCGAAGAACCCCGACGCCACGGCTGCATCGACCACGTCGGCGTTCAGCAGCGGCAGCCGGGCGAGCTGCGCCAGCCCGCCGCGGCCCTCCGCGGACAGCGCGGCGATCGCCTCGTCGAGGATCGCGGCCACCGCACCCTGATGCGCGGCGTGGGTCGTGCGCTCGGCGAGCTCGAGCACGCTCTCGCCCGTCCTCTTCGCCCGGGCAGCTGCGAGCACGGTCGCGGCGGTCCAGCCGCCCGTCGCGCCATCGATTCCTCGGGCGACGTCCTCTGCGACGTCGAGTCCGAAGCCGTCCCTGCAGAGCCGGAGCGTCTCGTCGCCAGAGAGGGCGAGGTCCGAGGCGGTGAGCTGCAGGGCGTCGGCGCGGCGGAGCCTCTCCGCACCGGGCGGCAGCCGCCTGCCGAGTACGACGAGGCGCTGGTCGCCGCGCAGGCCCGAGGCGAGCCGGTCGATGAGGAGCCCCGCATCGCGCTCGGCATGGTGCACGTCATCGATGACGAACGCGCAGGGCTCGTCCGCCAGGGCTTCGACCATGAGGTCGATTGCACCCGTCGGGTCGTCGGGCGCCGAGGCGCTGTCGTCGGCGGCACGCGTGAAGCCCGCCGCGGCGACCGCGGCGCGCAGCCGAGCCGCAAAGACGCTGCCGGACATGCCGCCCTCGTGCAGCGTGACGTTGATGCCGATAAGCCCCCAGGCGTCGACGAGCTCCGAGGCGAACACCGTCTTGCCGAAGCCGCCAGCAGCCTCGACCACGACCACCCGCTCGGTGCCGCACCGATCAGTGAGGCGCCGTCGCCCCACATGGTGCGTAGGCAGACTCCTCATCCGCGGCCCTCTCGTCCCGGCGCCGGCGACATGACACCGCCCGGACCGGGAATTGTACGACGCCGCGGAACCGACTCCTCGGCGCGGGCTGCCCTTGACGCACCTCGTCGCGCCGCAGGCGCCTCCGGCACGCAGCGCGACCGCGGTCCGCCCGTGACCCAGCTAGATCGCGCGGACCTCGGCGAGCAGTGACTCGACCAGGGCGCCGAACCCGGCGCGCAGTCGCGGCTCGGGCACGCCGACGAGTGCCTCGTGGGCGGTCACGGCCCACCGCGCACCTTCGTTCAGCGCGACATCGACGCCGTTCGTCGTCGAGACGAGCGATCTGGCCTTCTCGCGCTCGGGCTCGTCGAGGGGCTGGCCGAGCAGCGCGCGCAGCTCGCCGCCGACCGAGGGATCGTCGAGTGCCACCAAGACCGGCAGCGTGTAGACGCCCTCGCCGAGGTCCTGGCCGGAGGGCTTGCCGAGCTGGCCGTCGACGGCGATCAAGTCGAGCACGTCGTCGCGGATCTGGAAGACCATGCCGAACGCGTGGCCGAAGGCGGTCAGCGCGTCGGCGACGTCAGGTGCTCGACGGGCCGTCAGCGCACCCACGCGGCACGACGTCGCCATCAGCGACGCGGTCTTGCCGCTGATCGCCTCGAAGTAGTCCTCGACCGTGCGCTCGGGGTTGTAGGCGGTGCGAACCTCGGAGACCTGGCCCCGCGTGAGGGACGCGAGCGTCCGGGCGAGCAGCGACGCCACCTCGGTGCCGAGCTCCGCGGCGATCGCCGCGGAGCGCGCCATGAGGTAGTCGCCCGCGACGATCGCGACGACATTGCCAAACCGAGCGTTCACGGACTCGACGTTGCGGCGGATCTCAGCCTCGTCCATCACGTCGTCGTGGTACAGCGACGCGAGGTGCAGCAGCTCGATCGCGATCCCGCCCAGAAGATCGTTCTCCGACGCCTCGTGCGTGCCACCGGTTGCCGACGCGATCGCCAGCAACGGCCGAAGTCTTTTTCCGCCTGCGTTGATCAGGTGTGTCGTGACCTGGTCGAGATAGCTGTCACCAATGACGACGGACTCGGCGAGCAATGGCTCGAAACGGGCAAGATCTTGACCAACCGTCGGCAGCCCGAGCGTCACCAGGGGATTCACGCGTACAACCCTACGTGCGGATCGCTCTGGCGGCCCACTCGAAAAAGCGGCGTCGATTCCGTGGGTAGCACCGGTACACTCGTCGTACGTTCCATAGACGGGAGGCTCGTCGTTGTTTGAGCGATTTACCGACCGAGCGCGAAGGGTGCTGGTCCTCGCCCAAGAAGAAGCACGTCAGCTCAACCACAGTTTCATCGGCACCGAGCACATCCTGCTGGGTCTGATCCACGAGGGCGAGGGCGTTGCCGCCAAGGCGCTGGACTCGCTCGGCATCACGCTCGAGGCCGTCCGCGAGAAGGTCGAAGAGGCCATCGGCATGACGGGCGCGACGCCGTCAGGCTCCCCGCCGTTCACCCCGCGCGCGAAGAAGGTCCTCGAGCTCTCGCTTCGCGAGGCGCTCCAGCTCGGCCACTCCTACATCGGCACCGAGCACATGCTGCTCGGGCTCGTCCGCGAGGGCGACGGCGTTGCCGCCCAGGTGCTCGTCTCGCTCGGCGCCGACCTCGGTCGCGTCCGCCAGCAGGTCATCCAGATGATGTCGGGCTACCAGGGCAAAGAAGCAGTCGGCGCGACGCCGGGCGGCCGCGAGGAGCAGTCGTCCAGCGGCTCTGCGGTCCTCGACCAGTTCGGCCGCAACCTCACGCAGCTCGCGCGTGACAACAAGCTCGACCCGCTCGTCGGTCGGGAGCGAGAGATCGAGCGCGTGATGCAGGTGCTGTCGCGCCGCACGAAGAACAACCCCGTGCTCATCGGCGAGCCGGGCGTCGGCAAGACCGCGATCGTCGAGGGCCTCGCCCAGCAGATCGTGTCGGGCCAGGTGCCCATCACGCTCACCGACAAGCAGGTCTACACACTCGACCTCGGGAGCCTCGTCGCGGGGTCGCGGTATCGCGGCGACTTCGAAGAGCGGCTCAAAAAGGTGCTGAAGGAGATCCGCACTCGCGGTGACATCGTGCTGTTCATCGACGAGATCCACACGCTCGTCGGTGCGGGGGCTGCCGAGGGCGCGATCGACGCGGCGAGCATCCTCAAGCCGATGCTCGCCCGCGGCGAGCTCCAGACGATCGGCGCGACGACGCTCGACGAGTACCGCAAGCACATCGAGAAGGACGCCGCCTTGGAGCGCCGGTTCCAGCCGGTCAAGGTCGAGCAGCCGAGCGTGTCGATGACCATCGACATCCTGAAGGGCCTGCGCGACCGCTACGAGGAGCACCACGAGGTCACGATCACCGATCAGGCGCTCGTCGCCGCCGCGAACCTCGCGGATCGGTACATCTCGGACCGCTTCTTGCCCGACAAGGCGATCGACCTCATCGACGAGGCCGGCAGCAGGCTCCGGATCCGAAGGATGCCCGCACCCGCCTCGTCGCGCCTCTTGGACGAGGAGATCGACCGCCTCCGCGCGGACAAGGAAGCCGCGATCGAGCGCGGCGCGATGGACCAGGCCAAGCGCTTGGCGGAACAAGAGCTCGAGCGCATGGATCGCAAGACCGCGATTGACGCCGAGTTCCGCGAGTCGGGTGCGGACACCTTCGACGTCGTCGACGAAGAGACGATCGCCGAGGTGCTCGCGGCGTGGACCGGGATCCCGGTCTACCGACTGACCGAGGAGGAGACCTCCAAGCTCCTCCGCATGGAAGACCAGCTCCACCACCGCATCGTCGGCCAAGAAGAGGCCATCAAGGCCCTGTCGCGCGCCATCCGCCGCACGCGCGCGGGCCTGAAGGACCCCAAGCGCCCCGCGGGCTCGTTCATCTTCCTCGGCCCGACCGGCGTCGGGAAGACCGAGCTCGCCAAGACGCTCGCCGAGTTCCTCTTCGACGACGAGGACGCGCTCATCCAGCTCGACATGTCCGAGTACATGGAGAAGCACACCGTGAGCCGGCTCGTCGGCTCGCCCCCCGGGTACGTCGGCTACGACGAGGGCGGTCAGCTCACCGAGGCCGTGCGCCGCAAGCCGTTCAGCGTCGTGCTGTTCGACGAGGTGGAAAAGGCGCACCCCGACGTGTTCAACACGCTGCTGCAGATACTCGAGGACGGCCGGCTCACCGATGCACAGGGCCGCACGGTCGACTTCAAGAACACCGTGCTGATCATGACCTCCAACCTCGGCACCGCCGACCTCCGCAAGGCGTCGATCGGGTTCGCCAAGAGCTCCGAGGCCGTCTCCTACGAGCGGATGAAAGAGCGGGTCAACACCGCGCTCAAGGCGCACTTCCGCCCCGAGTTCCTCAACCGCATCGACGACGTCATCGTCTTCCACGAGCTCGCGATGGAAGAGGTCATCCAGATCGCCGACCTGCTGCTCCAGCGCACGAGGGACCAGCTGGCGCTCCAGGGCATCGGCCTCGAGCTCACGCCGGCCGCGCGCAGGCTCCTCGCCGAGAAGGGCTACGACCCGATGCTCGGGGCGCGGCCGCTTCGCCGCGCGATCCAGTCGATGATCGAGGATCCGCTCTCCGAGAAGCTCCTGTGGAAGGAGTTCCGCACGGGTGAGACGATCCTGGTCGACGCCCAGGAGGACGGCTCCATCGAGGAGCTCGCCTTCAGTGCGATCGAGGGCTTCGCGCCCCCGACCGTCGAGCTCGCGGGCTCCGCACCTGCGGTGGACTGACCGACGCCGCAGAAGCAGTTACCGCAGCGCCACGGGCGATCGGGCCCGGCGTCGTGCCCAGCGAGTGTTCGCCCCATCGGGACGCTTGCCGCGGGCCGACATGCGAGTACGTTCGGCCAAGCGCTGCACCCGCTTCCGATGCGCAGCAAGAATCGAGGGCACCGTGGGCCGGATCTTCGACCACCGGGCTCCCCGCGACCCTGACTGCCACGCTGCTGGCCGTCGGCATGTCGGTGCCCGCGGGGCTGCGGGCACCGTCGGCGACCCGCAGCCCGAACTCACCCAGTTCACGTCCGGGCCGGGGGGCCACGGTCAGGGACCGTCCTCGTCAACGGGGAACGAGTAAGAGGCGCCTCTGCACTTGTTGGGTCCTCTCGTTTAGCGGACGGCAGTTAGCCGTGCAGCATTCGAGTAGCCGTACTGGAAGTAGCCGGGCTTGTAGTTGACGACTGCGCGATACTCTGCGGTTGAACCGGCAACCGTGAACGAGAACGAGCCCGAAGCTGACTCGCGGGTAGATGACACGGGGTGCCATCGCCCGCTGATTAGTCGGTCAAGGGTCACTGACTGGTGCACGAGGTGCGGCCCGACCTGCCCCTTGATGATTCCATGTACGCCGACTCTCACACGCGAGTGGACGAAGGCAATGTGCACGCTCTGCCTGTTGAGGATCGGCTGAGAGAGCTGCGGAGCACCGTCGGACTCGAAGACCTGGCCCGCAGCTGATGGTCCGAGCACCGGGACGGGGTCACTCGAGTGGATCGCCGATCCGTACATGGTCTGCCCGGACCAGTGCACCCCGTTGGCCGTCGATTCCTGGATGAGGTCGTACGAGTCCCGTCTCCCCTCGAAGAAGACATGGGCGGTTGATCCCACCTTCTGCATCGACCAATAGCCGTCGTCCCCGGCCTTGGAATCAGGGACCTTGTGGGCCCCAGAGAACTTCGTGCTGCCGTTGAAGAAGCTGATGATGCCGCCTGTCGTGAGCGAGTTGGACGGAACGGTGAGGAGCGCATTGCCGGACAGATCGACCGCCTGCTCATTGTGGAAGGTGGCGACAAGGGTGTACGACGACGTCGCGTTGAAGTCCTTCGCGCTCGACGCGTACCAGGCGTAGGTGTTGGTGAGGTTGTCGCACGCGACGAGGATGCCGCCGTTGAACGTCGAGATCGACGGGTTGTAGTTGCAGCCGCCGCCCGCCGTGAGCACCGCACTGGTCATATTCACCGCCCCCGTGGGGTTGACGTCTTGGATCACGAATCCCTGGTGGGGGTCGATCCCAGCGATCACTGCGTGCCCGTTGGCGACAACACCGGCGCTCGACGCATAGAGTGAGCCGACGTCGTTCGGCGCGGAGAAGGTCCTACCGTCGTTCGTACTGTTGTACGCGATGTTGTTGGTGTCGTCAGTGACGATTACTGAGACGTGGGTCCCTCCCGTCGCCAACACGATGGGCGGTCCACTGAGACTCGCGCCGCCGTCATTTGCGAGTGTCGCCGCCGTCACACACTTGCGGCTCCCGGGGTGCAGCGTGCATGCTCGTAAGCTCGTCGCGGAGCTTTGCCACACGAGGACGAGGTTGCCGTCCGGAAGTGCAGCTCCACCGCCAAGGCCGTCCGAAGTGGCACTTACCGTGAACTGTGCGAGCTCTGGCTGTGGGTTGCCCACCACGCCACTCGCGAACGCAGGGCCGATCGCGCCAGCAACAAGAAACGACGCGATCCCGACGGTCACGAGCGCGGCCCGTCGGGGTCCGATTCTCTTGTGCCGACCGGCCGCTGGGCGAAAGGGAGCAATCATCGATGCTTCATCGG
Source organism: Acidimicrobiales bacterium (assembly GCA_035510855.1). GTDB lineage: Bacteria > Actinomycetota > Acidimicrobiia > Acidimicrobiales > RAAP-2 > Palsa-459. The sequence goes on along the minus strand of DATKGG010000021.1, from coordinate 17,827 downwards.
ACGCCATGGTCATGTGGTCCTCGATTCATCACACGTTTGGGCTCTCTGCGTTGCGGGGGCCCCGGGTCAGGGATTCCCAGTCGACGGCTTTGAACCTAGACCGAGATTCTTGGGAGAGCGAATGCCTCTAGGGGGAAGTCGGGCGCCGATTCGTCCATGAGGTCGATTCCTGGACGGTTCCAACCGGGCATCGGCTTACGTCCGGGTGGTGGACGCCCTGGGCTCGAAGAGCTCGTCGCCGTGCTCTATGCCGCCGCTCGACGAATCGATTGCTGCATGCTCCAGGCTCGCCCTCAACGTGATCGTCGACGTTGGGCAACCACGACGACCCCGTCTTGGACAACCAGAGCGTCCACATCACGCTCGCGGTGCATCGGGTGAAGATCGGACACGCCGTGACGATCGACGGCACCGCCGAGCCCCACATCCACGTCCTCGTCGTGACCCTCGAGTTCCTGCACGCGGGGAAGTGGTACCCGAGGGGCACGGCCCACGAGTCGGCCAAAGGCACGTTCGTGTTCTCGGTGGGACGCACCGAGTCCTATCGCGCCGTGCTCAACCAACGATCTGGCTACCACGAGTTCGGCTACTCCAACGCGGTGACCCTGGTCGGGGTCCGCTTAAGACCAGCCGGCTGCCGGGGACCAGGTGGTCAGCCGGCGCGCAGCGAGCTCAGGATCTTCTCGGCGATCGTCGGGGCGAGGCCGAGCCCGAGCACCAGGTAGTGCGGCACACCATCCGCCACGACCCCGACGAGGACCGCGTTCGTGCCATTTGGCGCCAGTGCGAAGCTGATCGTCGCATTGCGACCGTGGATCGTGCGCGACCGCGCCGCGGTGCCCGGAGGACTGAAGACGGCGGGCAGGCGGATCGCGTCGTTCGCACCCACGAGCCACGCACCGTTGCCAGGGGTGGCCAAGAACTCGGCCTCCGCCGACGAGGCAGGCGGGCAGTAGACGATCGCGGTGCTGAAGCCGACCGACACCACAGGGCTCGGGAAGTACGGCCCGCCGCACGAACCTGGGTTGACGTCGTTTGGCCCTGCCAGGTGGCGTACCGGCAACGTCGCGGGCACCTTCATCGAGAGCACGCCGTCTGACACCGACTGCCAGCCGCTCGGGACGGCGACCGGCAGGTGCGCGGCGAGGAGGCGCGCGAGCGACGACGGCTCCTCTGTCTCGACGGCGTGCACGCCGGGCTTGCCGAATCCGTAGAGGGTCACGCCCTTGGACGGAATCGACAGGATCATGCTTCCGCCGTCGTAGGAGAGCCGCCGGCGCGTGGTCGCGCCCTTGCGAGCCGTGGGCACGACCCACACCGAGTTGCGGCGGAAGTTGAGCGGGCAGTTGAGGAGCGGTGGGAACGTCGAGACGTAGACCCGCTTGTCGTAGCCGGGGGCGCACTGGCGACGGCAGGTCCCGCGCCCGCAGACCTTCTGGGCGACCGTGACCACCCACGACCCTGGGACGTGGAGTCGCACCTGGCCGATGTCGAGGACCCTGACGCTGCCCGTCGGGCGCGACGTCGCGGTCGCCCCGGCGAGCGAGGCGCCTGTCGACAAGCTCGCGGCGGCCGCGAGGAGCGCGAGGGAGAGACAGATCGATCGACGAGCACGAGGTTGCACCGCGGGCCTCCTTGGTGCGCGAATCGTAGATCGGGGATGGCAAACCTTTCGGGCGTCCCCGTCCGGACGCGCGGGACGGCCGAACTCGACGCACCAACAGGTACAATGAAGGGTCCCCTCAAGCCCGCCGGTGACCCGCTCTGTCCTGGCGCAGGAAGGCTCAATGACTCGCAAGTTCAAGAAGGGCGACAAGGTCGTCTATCCGCACCATGGTGCCTGCATCGTCGAGAAGATCGAGAAGCGCGAGGCCTTCGGCAAGAAGCAGGACTACCTGAAGCTCCGAGTCGCCTACTCGGACCTCGTGCTCATGGTGCCCATCGACAACACCGACGTGGTCGGTCTCCGCGACGTGATCAATGACGAGGAGGTCGAGGAGGTCTTCGCCGTGCTGCGCAAGAAGGAGGCGAGGATGCCCACCAACTGGTCGCGCCGGTTCAAGAACCACTCCGAGAAGCTCCGCAGCGGCGACATCTACCAGGTCGCCGAGGTCGTCCGCAACCTCTCGATCCGCGACAAGGACAAAGGGCTCTCGGCCGGCGAGAAGCGCATGCTGACGAGGGCGCGGCAGATCCTCGTCTCCGAGCTCACCTTCGCGCTCAACGTCGACGAGCCGACCGCTGAGGAGCGGCTGGCTTCGGTCCTGCCCTAGCCGTGGACGTCGCGGCGATCGTCGTCGCGGCAGGCGAAGGTGAGCGATACGGCTCGCGAAAGCAGTTCTGCGATCTCGCCGGACGCTCGGTCGCGTCGAGGTCCGTGGACGCGGCGCGATCCGTCGCCGAGTTCGTGGTCATCGTCGTCCCGCCTGACGTGACCGCAGAGTCCCACGGCGCAGACGCGGTCGTCGCGGGCGGACCGTCGCGTGCCGCGTCGGTGCGTGCAGGACTCGCCGCGATCGCGGGCACGGCGCGCGTCGTCGTGGTCCACGACGCGGCGCGGCCCCTCGCCTCGCCGGCCCTATTCCACGCCGTCGTGCGAGCGCTGGACGACACGTCGCTTGCTGGCGCGGTGCCCGGGCTTGCGATCGCCGACACGGTCAAGCGCGTCAACAGCCACGACGACCCCATCGTGGTCGAGACGCTCGATCGCGCGACGCTGGTCGCCGTGCAGACCCCGCAGGCCTTCGTCGCCGACACGCTCCGCCGCGCGCACGACGAGAAGCGCGAGGCGACCGATGACGCGTCGCTCGTCGAGGCGATCGGCGGGAGGGTGGCGATCGTGCCGGGCGAACAGAGCAACCGGAAGCTGACGACGCGCGACGACCTCGAGTCGATGCTCGCGGCGCTCGAGGCACGATGAGGATCGGGCTCGGCAGCGACGTGCACCGATTCAGTGACGACGCGAGCCGGACCCTCGTGCTGGGCGGCGTCGAGGTGCCCGGGCACGCGGGGCTCGTGGGTCACTCCGATGCCGACGTCGTGACCCACGCGGTCTGCGACGCGGTCCTCGGGGCCGCTGGGCTCGGTGACCTGGGACGGCACTTCCCCGACGACGACCCGACGACCGCAGGCGTGTCGTCCCTCGTGCTCCTCCATCGGTGCCGTGACCTCGCCCGGGATGCCGGCTACGGGATCGGCAACGCCGACGTCACGGTCACCGCCGAGCGCCCGAGGCTCGAAGGGCTCCTCGAGGCGATGTCGAGCAGGCTCACCGAGGTGCTCGGGGCGCCGGTGTCGGTCAAGGCAACCACGACCGAGGGGCTGGGAGCGATCGGGCGCGGTGAGGGCATCGCGGCAACAGCCGTCGTGCTGTTGGTGGACGCAGCCCCGCAATGACCGGCGCGCCGCGGCGACGCACGCCTCGAGGCGCGGTCCCGCCCGCGGGGAGATCGCCGCGTCGTGCACCTGGACGCGGGGCAGGTCGACCGGCCGCGCGACCTTCTCGGCCGACGCCACGCCGCGACGAGGGACTCGGCGGCGACCAGGTCGAAGGGCGTCGCGCGGTGCTCGAGCTGCTGACGGCCGGTCGACGGCGTGCGCGTCGAGTCGTGATCTCCGAGGCCCAGGAGTCCTCCGAGTTGCTGGACGCGATCGAGTCCGCCGCGCGCGACCGACGCGTGCCGGTCGCCTACGTGTCACGCGCCCGACTCGATCGTGAGGCGAGGACCGAGGGCAACCAGGGTGTGTACGCGCTGTGCGATCCGGTGCCCACCTCGAGCCTCGCCGAGCTGTGCGCTGGTCTCGACGGAACCGCGGCCTTCCTCGTCGTCTGCGACGGCGTCACGGACCCGCGCAACCTCGGCGCGCTGCTTCGGAGCGCCGAGTGCGCCGGGGTGACCGGAATCGTGCTGCCGAGGCATCGCTCTGCGCGACTCACCCCAGCGGTGACCAAGACTGCCTCAGGCGCGATCGAGCGGCTCGACTTCGCCGCGGTCGCCGGCATCCCGACGGCGCTGCGCGACCTCTCGGACGCCGGCGTGCTGAGCGTCGGTCTCGCACCAGAGAGCCGCCGCCCCATCTACGACCTCGACCTGCGCGATGTCCCGGTTGCGATCGTCATCGGTGGCGAGGAACGCGGCCTCAGCCGCCTGACGAGGACACGTTGCGACGAGGTCGTCGCGATCCCGCAGCTTGGCGAGATCTCGTCGCTCAACGCTGGCGTCGCCGGCGCGGTCGCCTGCTTCGAGGTCGCTCGCCAGCGTGCCACCCGGCCAGTTCGCTGATACTGCCCACTCGCTGTCTCCGATGTATCGCGGGGACTGCGACGAGGACACGAAGGGGCTGCGGCTCGCCCCAGAAGCCCTCCCCACTGATCCGTGTGGAGGTGGGCCGTCTCACGCCCGAGTCAGTGTGCCAGCACACGTCTGTCGGAGCCCAGGAGGGGAGTCGAACCCCTATCGCCCGCTTACAAGGCGGGTGCTCTGCCATTGAGCTACCCGGGCGTGTCTCCGGCCGCATGTCGCCGTTGCAGACGAGCCGCTCCGCCCGCTCCTTTCGAAGACGGCCAGATAATCGCCTACAAGTCGTCCGCGCTTCCAGCTGCGCCACACTGGCGTGCCGCGAGGCTAATGGCACCGAACGTCGCCACCATGTCGCAATAATCTGCGCGTCGAGGCCCGCAGGGGCATGCGCCGCGCAATAGGCTCGAACCGATGTCCACCTTCGTCGAAGAGGACGCCACGCCGACAAGTGCCGGGGGCAGCGTGCACCTCGTGCGGGCGGGCATCGTCGTCACATGCTTCCTCGTGGCGCTGATCCTCTTGCTCGGACCCGCGAGCCACGGCATCCTGGCGTCGCCGGGCACGCCGCACCATCCGAAGCACCCGACCCAGCCGGTCAACAAGTCAACGACGAGAGTGCAGGTCGCGAACGGGACCACCAAGCAGGGAGCCGCAGCGACGGTGACCCACCAGCTGTTCGTGCTCGGCTGGGACGTGTTGCCCGCGGAGTCCGCCTCGGTGCATCCCGCCCACACGATCGTCTACTTCGCGCGCGGGCACCAGCAGGCCGCGAAGGACGTGGCGGCCATCCTCGGCGTCCCGCATGCGCACGTGATCGTCCGCATCAGGCACTCGGGCGTCAAAGGCGCGCTTCAGGACGACGTGATCGTCGTTCTCGGTGCCAGCACCAAGTAGTCCTGGATACCGGTCAGCACGCCCGCGCGATCGAGCGCGACGCGAAGCACGTCGCGCGACATCGATCCAAGTTCGTTGAGCGGACGGTTGCGATGCGTCCGACGACCAAGGTCCACCTGGGCGATCGACGACGCGCCATGACGGCGAGCCACGTCGATCAGCAGCCCGAGCTCCGCGCCGTAGTCCGGCTCGATGCCGACCTCGAGGATCGTTGAGCGCCGCGCGGCGGTCTCGCCGGCGAGTGGCTGGAGCACGTCGGCGAGGTCGGGGAAGAGGAGCGAGAGGATGGGACGGGCCGCGAGCTCGGTCACCCTGCCTCCACCCGTCGGCCGCCCGTTGAGCGGACGCTCGTAGAAGGCCTTGACGAGGGCCACCTCGTCGTCGAGCAAGAGGGGCCCCAGGAGCTGGGGGATCCAGATCGGCTCCATGTCCACGACGTCGGCGTCGAGGAAGATGACAAACTCCCCGGTGGCGACGAGGGCGCCCTCGGTCATCGCGAGGCCCTTCCCGATGCTGCTCGTCAGCCGATGGACCCTGGCCCCGGCCCCCCGGGCGATCCGTGCGGTCGCGTCGGTCGAGCCGTCGTCGACCACCACGACCTCGTCGACCAGGCCCGAGCCCGAAGCCGGCCCATGGGCGGTGACGAGCGGGCGGACCACGCCCGCGACGGTGGCCGCCTCGTTCCTGGCCGGGATCACGACGCTCACGCGGCGGCCCTGCTTGCGTGCCAGGGCGTCACCGGTCGCGAACGACCCCGCAGGCCACAGCCCGGTTCCCCTCGCGCTGAAGCCACGTCGCACGTCGACGGTCTAGCGCCCCGAGGCGACCCCGGGCACAGCTCTCTGGCACTCCATCGATCCGTCTGCTAGCAGTCTCGGCACCTGACTGCTAATGTGGAGCCCTGTAGATGACGCACCACGTCCAGGAGGAAGCATCGTGTCGAAGTTGATTGCGTTCGACGAGCAGGCCCGACGGTCGCTCGAAACAGGGATGAACAAGCTCGCGGACGCCGTCCGCGTGACGCTCGGCCCGAAGGGCCGCAACGTCGTGCTCGACAAGAAGTGGGGGGCCCCCACAATCACGAACGACGGCGTCTCCATCGCCAAGGAGATCGAGCTCGAGGACCCCTTCGAGAGGATCGGCGCCGAGCTCGTGAAGGAAGTCGCGAAGAAGACTGACGACGTGGCCGGTGACGGCACGACGACGGCGACCGTGCTTGCCTGGGCGATGGTCCGCGAGGGGCTGCGCAACGTCGCCGCAGGCGCGAACCCCATGTCGCTCAAGAAGGGCATCGAGGCGGCCGTCGAGACCGCGGTCACGTCGCTGCACACCAGCTCCAAGGAGGCGAACACCAAAGAGCAGATCGCCCAGGTGGCCTCGATCTCCGCAGCGGACACCGAGATCGGCCAGATGATCTCCGAGGCGATCGACAAGGTCGGCAAGGACGGCGTCATCACGGTCGAAGAGTCCCAGACCTTCGGCATGGACATGGACCTGGTCGAGGGCATGCGCTTTGACAAGGGCTACATCTCTCCGTACTTCGTAACGGACTCCGAGCGGATGGAGGCGGTCCTCGAGGACGCCTACCTCCTGTTCGTCGGCTCCAAGATCTCCGCGGTCCGTGACTTGCTGCCCGTACTCGAGAAGGTCATGCAGGGCGGCCGTCCGCTCGTCATCATCGCCGAGGACGTCGAGGGCGAGGCTCTCGCCACGCTCGTCGTGAACAAGATCCGAGGCACCTTCAAGTCGGTGGCGATCAAGGCCCCCGGGTTCGGGGAGCGCCGCAAGGCGATGCTCCAGGACATGGCGATCCTCACGGGTGGCCAGGTCATCACCGAAGAGGTGGGTCTCAAGCTCGAGAACGTGGGGATCGACCTGCTCGGTCGCGCCCGAAAGGTCGTCGTCACCAAGGACGAGACGACGATCGTCGAGGGCTCTGGCGACGACAACGACATCAAGGGTCGGATCAACCAGATCAAGGCTGAGATCGAGAACACCGACTCGGACTACGACCGCGAGAAGCTCCAAGAGCGCCTCGCCAAGCTGTCCGGCGGTGTTGCGGTCATCAAGGTCGGCGCGGCCACCGAGGTCGAGCTGAAGGAGAAGAAGCACCGCATCGAAGACGCCGTGTCGACCACGAAGGCGGCGATCGAAGAGGGAGTCGTGCCCGGCGGTGGCGTCGCGCTGCTCCGCGCCCAGACGGCCATCTACGAGACGGCGGACAAGCTCGAGGGCGACGAGGCGACCGGAGCACGCATCGTCGGCCGTGCCGTCGAAGAGCCGCTGAAGCAGATCGCCGTGAACGCGGGTCTTGAGGGCGGCGTCGTCGTCGAGAAGGTCCGCAACCTGAAGAAGGCGACCGAGGGCCTCAATGCCGCGACCGGCGACTACGAGGACCTGATCAAGGCGGGCGTCATCGACGCGGCGAAGGTCACGCGCTCCGCGCTGCAGAACGCGGCCTCCATCGCGGCCCTGTTCCTCACGACCGAGGCCGTGATCGTGGACAAGCCCGAAGACAAGGCGCCCGCGATGCCCGGTGGCGGGATGGACGACTTCTAGAGCGCGCTTACCCGGGCAACCCCCCGCCCGGGCCAGACGACGACGATGGCGTGGCGCTCGGCGCCACGCCATCGTCGTGTCCGGCGCGACTGTCGGCGAGGTGGATCGTCGGGGACTGCAGCACGAGCACGACGAGCCGGGTCGTCGCACCCTTGGCATGGAGCTGGCCGGCACGCACAACACCGCAGGAGCCGGGCTCGATCTCGCGGCGCACGCCTTCGATCTCGAGCCAGCCGCGTCCCTCGAGTGGCAAGAAGATCTGGTCACGTCCCGCCACGTGTGGCTGCAGGACGCCGTCTGGCTCGCACACGAGCACGGTCGCTGACCATGGGTCGGCCCCGTGTGCCAGTGGCATGGCGCTGATGCCGACCGCGCCGTCGTCGATCACCGCTCGGGCGACGGCGTCGTCGAGCGAGCGGATCCAGGCGACGTCGCTCATCGAGATGGCGTCCATTGGCGCGCCGCGGTGCGCAGCAAGTCTCGTCGTGCCGCCGCGCGACCGGAGCGTCTGACCGATCGAGCGACGGTCACGCAGGCAGGATAGGCGTGAGCCGTCGGTGCCAGCGAGAGGTCGGCTTACGATTGTGGCATGGACACGCCCCCCGCACTGGTGCCGACGACCGGACTCACCGTGCTGCACCTCTTTTGTCGCGCGGACATCGAAGCGGACCGCGGCGCGGTGTCCGACGCGATCAGCTGGGCGGGCGAACACGACGGTCAAGTCGTACTCACCGCCATCCTCGGCCACAAGGCTGACTGCTGTGTGATGGCGCTCTGCGCTGACGCCTGGGTCCTGCGTGAGCTGCAGACGCGGCTCAACCGCGCTGGACTCGTGGCGGTCGACAGCTACCTGTCGCTGACCGAGGTCTCCGAGTACGCATCCGGGATGCCACAAGAGATGCTCGACGCGAGGCTCTACCCGTCGCTGCCGCCCGCTGGCCTGCCGGCGTTTTGCTTCTACGCGATGTCCAAGCGTCGCGGGGACGAGCACAACTGGTACTTGCTCGACTACGCACGACGCGAGGAGCTCATGCGTGGCCATGGCAAGGTCGGCCGTGAGTTCAAAGGGCGGATCCTCCAGGTGATCACCGGCTCGACGGGACTCGACGACTTCGAGTGGGGCGTCACCCTGTTCGGGGCGCACCTCGACGACCTCAAGGACTGCGTCTACACCATGCGATTCGACGAGGCATCCGCGAACTTTGCGGACTTCGGCCCCTTCTACACGGGGATGGTCGGCACACTCGACGACGTGCTCACCCACGCTGTCGCCTGAACGGTTGGTAGGTTGCCGACGATGTCCGACGTCGGCGAGCGCACGTTACGGCGATGGGCCGAGACGCTCGCCGGCATCGCCCGGACCGGGCTCGGCTTCACCGAGAGCCAGTACGAGCGTGAGCGCTTTGAAGAGATCCTTCGAGTTGCAGCTGACATTCGCGCCGAAGCCGACGGCGGGCTCGGAGAGCTGGAGGACGCCGGGGGACTCGTCGCCGAGTGGCTCGGTGACATCGACAAGGGCATCGCTGGCTATGTCACACCGAAGGTCGCCGTCGGCGCGGCGGTGAGCAACGACGCCGGCGAGCTGCTCTTGATCAAGCGAGCCGACTCTGGGGTGTGGCTCTACCCGACCGGGTGGTGCGACGTCGGCTATTCCGCAGCAGAGGTCGTGACGAAGGAGGTCGAAGAGGAGACCGGCATCATCTGTGAGCCGGTGCGGCTCATCGGCGTGCTCGACGGCCTCCGACTCGGGATGTCGCGGATCCCCCTGTATTCCCTCTTGTTCCACTGCAGGGCCGTCGGGGGCGAGTTGCAGGCACACCCGCTCGAGTGCACGGACGTGGGGTGGTACACCGAGTCCACGCTCCCGTCGCCGATCGTCGGCTACGAGCGGTGGGGCGAGCCCGTCTTCGCAGCGTTCCGGGGTGAGCGCCGTGACGTCTACTACGACAGGCTGCGCCGCCCCGTCTGGCGAGGCGAGCAGTGACGCTCAGCATCGAGCGGGTGGTGGTCGCGGACCCCGAGCTGGTGGCCGCAGTCCGGCGACTGCTCCCTCAGCTGTCCGAGACCGCCCAGCCCCCCGAGGCCTACGACCTCGAGTCCATCGTGACGTCGCCCGCGACGACGATGCTCGTCGCACGCGATGACGATCGTGCGATCGTGGGGATGCTGACGCTCGCGCTCTTTCGGCTCCCGAGCGCCGTCCGGGCCTGGATCGAGGACGTGGTCGTCGACGAGTCGGCCCGGCGGCTTGGCGCGGGGCGTGCCTTGGTCGAAGCGGCGCTCGCACTCGCGGTCGACGCGGGGGCAGGGACTGTCGACCTCACCTCGAGGCCGTCGAGGGAGTCCGCACGGCGGCTCTACGAGACGATGGGATTCGAGGAGCGGACCACGACGGTCTTCCGACGCAATCTGCCCTGACCGTCGGGGTGGCTGCTCTCGCGCCAGCTAGGTGGAGGCGGGCTCGATCAAGCCGATCGTGTTCCCCTCGGGGTCGGCGAACCACGCAAAACGTCCATCCGGGATCGGCACCGGTCCGACGAGCCTCGTGGCGCCGAGCGACTCGGCTCGACCGAGCGCTTCGTCCAGGTCGGCAACCTCGACGTAGATGATCGTGTAGCTGTGTGGCTCGTGCCCGAGCGAGGCGATGTGCCCCTCGATCCCACGATCCGAGTCGGTCGCGATGACGGAGCTGTCACCGGTCGAGATCTGCCAATCGAAGAGGCCTCGGTAGAACGAAGACGTCGCCACGGGGTCACGACAACCGATCTCGAAATACACCACCGGATTCCCCACACTGCCTCCTTGAGCTGCGAGAGCATGCCACGCTCTCGGAACAAGCAGAGAACTATGCCTTGCCGCCATCTGGTGGAGCAGCGACGCGAGGTCGTCGCGCCAATCGGTCCGCGCGGCGACTTGGCCTGACGCTTGTTGCCACGTTCAGCGCTCGCGAATAGCGTCTGTCGATGCGAGTCGACCGATGCGTTACTCCGCAGCAGTTCCTGGAAGCAACCTCGGAGTATCGGGCCTCCGAGCCGGTGCGGACCAACGTGATGGCGACGGTCGCGACGGGGGTCATCGCCGACCCACATCGGTATGAGGAGTGCTTCTGGTGGCTCGTCCGAGACACAACGGGCGCCCTTGTCGGCGCAGCGTTTCGCACGACTCCCCACATGCTGGTACTCGGGCCAATGCCCAGCGCCGCCGCGGTGGCAATAGCACGGCACCTCGTGGACACAGATGTCGAGCTGCCGGGCCTCATCGGACTGCCGGCGCTGGTCAGCTCGTTTGCCGACGCGTTCGCGTCCAGTGTGGGGCCTGGAGCGCCGAGGTTTCTTGTCGAACGGCGAGACGTCCTGTACACAGCGGGCCGACTCATTGCCCCGACGGTGCCTGGCGAAGCGGACGTCGCGACCGAGGCTGATCTGGTGCTCGCTGAGTCCTGGCTCGGCGACTTTGCCGAGGAGATTGACGGTGCTCGTCCGAAGCCCGACGAGGCGAGTCGTGCGGCGCTGCTCGGTGTGCTGCGAGACGGTCGGCTCCATTGGTGGCGAGATCGCGGCGAGATCGTCTCACTGGCCAGCCACAACGTGACGATCACCACGCATGGTGTCGGCGTCACTCGAGTTGGGCCCGTCTTCACCCCCAGATCGACCCGTCGGCACGGGTATGCCGCTGGCGTCACCGCGGCCCGTCACTGCGAGGCTCCTTGCTGCGGGCTCGAGCGTCATGCTGTTCGCCGATGAGTCAAATGCGACGAGTAATGCGATCTATCGCTCGATCGGCTACCGGCCCGTCGACGTCTTCGTGCTCGCCAGAGCTCACGCGCGCAGTGCTGCGTAACCGATGTGCCACACTCGGCGTCGACGTACGGGGGTTCACGGTGGCACTGACCGACAATGAACAGGGTGGTGCGAATCACGCCCATTGGGAAGCAATGGCCCGCTTCCACGGGACCGGTGACGACTCGTACTACGACCTGGACCTGCTCCGCTCGGGCGGGTCGCTGATGGGCGACGAGGAGCTGGCCGCCATTGAGCGTGCGACGAACGGAGACGGACTCGCTGGTCGAGACGTCTTGCATCTCCAGTGCCACATTGGCTGCGACTCGATCTCCATGGCCCGGATGGGCGCCACGGTCACCGCCGTCGATTTCTCAAGATCCGCGCTTGACCGGCTGGACGAGCTCGCGCTGCAGTGCGACGTCGACGTCACGACGGTTGAGGCTGACGCCGTGGTGCTTCCCGACTCCCTCTCGGCACGGTTCGACGTGGTCTACTCGTCGATCGGCGTGCTGTGCTGGATCAATGACATCGATGCCTGGATGAACGGGATCGCTCGGGTGCTGCGCCAAGGCGGCAAGCTCGTGCTCGTCGAGCTGCATCCACTCGTCACCATGGTTGAGTCACTCGATCCGCTCGTTGTCGACTTCCCGTACCGCTTCGATGGCCCGCGCGTCTACTCAGGGACGGGCTCGTACGCGAACCGCGACGCCGACATCGAGTGGACGACCGTGCAGTACGCCCACAGCGTGGGTGAGATGGTCACCGCCGCCGCACGCGCAGGGCTCACGTGCGCCTACCTCGAGGAGCACACCTCGGGCACCTTCAACACCGGACAGTTCCTGGGTCCAGAGGACGACGATCGGTACCGCCTTCGACTCGGTGTGGGAGCGGAGCGAGATGGCCGACGCGAGCCAGCGTGTCCCATGCCTGTGCTCTTCACGTTCATCGGCGAGAAGCACGACGCGGCGAGCGGAGTCGCCGGGGCGCTCGAGCTCTGACTCGCCGTTGACGCGTCAGCGCGCCCGGAGGAGGTCGGCTGGCGAGGCAGCGGGATCGCGCTGGAGGCCCGCCAGGAGCGCGACGACATCGGACGCGTAGTGGGCCGCGTCGTGGTGCGCGTGCACGAGCGCGCTCCCGCGCTCGGCGATCGCCGCCAGCTGCTCGTCGGGCATGGCGAGCACCCGGTCCAGCGCGTCGATCGCCGCGGCGAGATCACACGGCTCGTAGAGCAGTCCGGTCGCGCCGTCCTCGAGCAGCTCTGCCAGGCCGAAGACACGTGTCGCCACGACCGGCACGCCCAGGCACATGGCGTCGAGGACCGACCGGGGAAGCGACTCGATGTCCGAGCCGCACACGAGGACGTCGCTCGCGCGGTACCACGTGAGGGCATCAGGTGTCACCGACACCAGTCGTATGCGGTCGCCCAGTCCTGCGCGCTCAACGAAGGCCACGAGCGCCGCGGAGTAGGTCGTGTGCAGGTCGCCGACGAAGATGAGCTGGGCGTCGGGGTATCGACTCGCGAGCTCGCAGAATGCGTGGGCGATCAGCGTCTGGCTCTTACGCGGCTCGATCGTCCCCATGACGAGCAGGACGCGTCCGGACGCCTCGATTCCGAGCCTCTCTCGAGCCACGGACTTGGAGGTCGCAGACGCGAACGAGTCGAGGGCGGCCGTCTCGACGCCGTAGGGGACGAGTGCGGTTCGACCAGGCGCGCGAGCCTCGTAGAGCGCTCGAGTGGCATCGGACTCGAAGATGACGGCACCGGCTCTCGCAAGTGATCGTGCCGCGATCGACCTGATCGCCGGCGCAACGCGCTCCTCAGGGTGGTCAAACAACCAGATGAGCGACTCGGGCCAGCTCTCGTGGATGGCCCACACCACCGGGAGGCCCAGTCGCTCCGCGAGGTCAGCCCCTCCAAAGGATCGGAAGGTGTTGACGAGCGCTGCGGAGTGACCTTTGCCGTTGAGCCATGAGGAGAGCTCGGCGATCCTGCCCTCGTAGGCGGCAGTCGAGCCCACTGGCATGCCAGAGGTGACATGGACCTCGATGCCGAGATCCGCGAGCGCGCTCGCAAGCGCGCCGTCGTGGAACGAGATGACCGTGCACGGGAACGCCGAGCCGGCTCGGGCCTGGCGGAGGAGCTCGAAGAGCCAGAGCTGTGCGCCGCCGTACCCGAGATCGTGGGTGACGACGAGCAGGTTGAAGGGCGCATCCGGTCGCACCCGGACTGGCTCCTCGCCTCCTGGTGGGACCGATGTGGTGAGGCCCTCTGGCTCCGCAACGCCGAGATGGTGCTCGAAGGCATCCGTCGTGCCGTCGAGCGCGACCACCTCGGCGCGAAGCGTGATGGCCTCGGTGCCGGCACCAAGCACCGACAGGTCGACGAACTGCTCGAAGCCACTGATCGGTGCGTCGATCGCTGCATCACTGTCGGCGACGTCCGCTCGATGGAGTCCGAGCCGTGCGCGACCGAGGTCGATCCCGTTTGCGGACAGCGACACCCGCGCCACCGGGGAACAGGTTGACCTCGCCCAACCCTTGATCGCCAGCGCGCCGAGTGCAACGACCGCGTCGTCGGGAGGTGCGTCGAGGCTGCCGAGCACCTCGGGCGGGAGCGGGTACGGCACGCCCTCACGGTCGATCGTCGGATCGCCGAGCATCCGGACGGTGATGGGATCCAGGCGGACGCCGCCGCGCTCCGCGATCGGGTACACGGTCGCGACCAAGGTCGCTGACGTCGCGTGCAGCCCTCGGAGGTCGAGGTCGACGACCCAGCCCGTGGAGGCGTACGAAGCATTGCCATACTTCGAAGCCACGTCGGGGCGAGGGCCGGCTTCGCGGGATCGTGCGATGATCCGGCCGTTGAGTTCGATCGTGACGACGGCGACCGGCTTGTGGTCCCAGGCGTGCCATCCGGCAACGGTGGCGACGCGCTCGATGGCGTCCCCGTTAAGCGGGAACTCGATGAAGCCCTCGAGCTGGGAGCCGTCCGCGTTTGGTAGTGCGAGGGCCCGATTCCGTCGCCGGTCCAGGGCCGCCCGAGGTGAGAGCCCGGTGCCGCCGCTCACGGCGTCACCGACCGGGCGTCGTCGCGCCACGCGCACCACTGCGCCCACGAATCCTCGACGCTTTTGCGCAGGGCCCTGGGGTGCCACTCCATGAGTCCGCGGAGACGCGAGACGTCGAGCGTGATTGCTCGAACATCGGTCGGACGCAATGGAGCCTGCTCGATCTTGATCACCTCGCCGGTGACGTCCTCGACGAGTTGGACGACGGCGTCGAGGCGGTAGCCGACCCCCGAGCCGACGTTGACGACGAGCGCAGGTTGATCGAGGGAGCTCAGCGTGACGGCCGCAGTGGCGATGTCGGCAACGTCGACGTAGTCACGGACCGATGAGCCGTCGCCGAAGAGTCGCACCGCGGTTCCAGTCTGCGCGCCGTGCAGCAATGCCGCGATCACGCCCTGGCCGGTCTTGTGTGTCTGGGACGCGCCGATCGCGTTGGCGACTCGGAGGATCCGCACCGGGACCTCGCGCCGCGTCGCGGCCATGAGCACGTAGCGCTCTGCTGCGAGCTTGGTGACGCCGTAGGGCGAGACCGGATGGCACTCCGCCTCCTCGTTGACCGGGAGCTCCTCGACGTCCCCGTAGATCGCCCCTCCCGACGACAGGAAGGTGAAGCCGATTCCTCGTCGCGCGGCGACGCGCTCCAGGAGATCGAGCAGGACCGGCAACTCCGCCTCGAACTGGGCCAGCGGGTCTTTGGCAGATTCCGCGGGATGCGGGGCAGCGAGTGCGCTCACGACGTGGCCGACGCCTTCGAGCACCCGCTCGAGGGTGGACGGCTCTCTCGCGTCCCCGAGCACGAGCGTCGCGCCCTCGAGCAGCGGCGCTCGGCGCACGTCCACGTCGTGACGAGCGAGCACGACGACCTCGTGCCCGCCATCGAGGAACGCTCGTGCAATCGAGGATCCGATGAGCCCGGTGCCGCCGAGTACCGCAACGGTGTGCGCAGCCGCGGCGCCGGAGATTGCGTTGGTGGCGAGGTCGTCATCGTTGGACGATCCGCCGAGGCCCGACACGGAGCCGAGGCTACTCGCGCGGGCGACGGCGCCCTCGTGGGAAACTCGTGTGGTGCACACGGTCCAGCGACTCGCGGATGTCGACTGGCAGCGGCTCCGAGCCCTACGGCTGCGCGCGCTTGCTGACGAGCCCGACGCCTTTGGCTCGTCGTCGGCACGTGAGTCCGAGTACGACGAGTCTGATTGGCGACGCCTTCTCGGATCGGGGCCCTGGTGGGTTGCGGTCGAACACGGCGTGGACATCGGCATCGTCGCAGGCGGGAGCCATCGCGACCTCGACGTCCCGTGGGTCTTTTCGATGTGGGTCGACCGGCGATGGCGAGGGCGAGGCGTGGCGACGCCGCTGCTCGACGCGGTCGTCGACTGGGCCGCCCACGAGGGCGCCACACGACTTGGCCTTGACGTTGCTGACCGGCTGCCGCGAGCGAGACGCTTTTATGAGCGATACGGCTTCGTCGAGGGGGGACACACCGCTCCGATGCCGAGGGACTCGACGATCGCGCTCGTCGAGATGTACCTCGATCTGACCGAGTCGAGGCCGGTGCCATCATCGACGTGACCCGCGAGCTCGCAGGGAATGCCAGCGGGCGCGACGACCGATGACCTGCGGCGAGCATCTCGAGGCGGTCTAACGTCGCGCCAAGGAGGATGCGATGCCAACTGGCGATTCGGTGAGTGCAAGCGTGCAACTGAGGGACGGACGCACCTTCGAGTACGCGCAGGCGGGCGAGCCTGACTGCCCTGTTGTCGTCATCCACCACGGGACGCCCGGCTCGGCCCTCGTGCCACCCGACCTCGTGACAGCCGCCTCGGAACGCGGGTTGCGGCTCGTCGCGTACAGCCGTGCCGGCTACGCGTCGTCGTCACGCCACGCAGGCCGCGACATCGCCTCAGTTGCCGGCGACGTGGCGGACCTCCTCGACGCGCTCGGGGTGGAGCGGTTCGCGACGATCGGCTGGTCCGGTGGCGGCCCCCACGCGCTCGCGTGCGCGTCGCGCCTGCCAGCTCGCTGTGCCGCCGCGCTCTCCGTCGCCGGCGTCGCGCCGTATCTTCCGGGCGAGTTCGACTGGACGGAAGGCATGTCGCAGGACAACGTCGACGAGTTCTCCCAGTCCCTCGAAGGGGGCGCCGCTCTGGACGAGTCGCTCGGCGTGTTCCGGGACTTCCTGCTCGCGCTGCGCCCCGACGAGGTCAAGTCCGTGCGTGACGTGCTGGGCGACCTCGTGAGCGAGGCTGACATCCAGGCGACGACGCCGCGGATCGCGACCTTCCTCCTCGCGAACTTCGTCCGCGGCGTCTCGGGCGGGACCGACGGCTGGCGCGACGACGACCAGGCCTTCGTGCATCCGTGGGGCTTCGACGTCGATGCCATCGAAGTGCCCGTGGGCATCTGGTTCGGCGACGATGACCTGATGGTGCCTGCCCGACACGGCGAGTGGCTCGGGAGCCACGTGCGCGGAGCTCGAACGCGGCGATACCCCGACGACGGACACATCTCGCTCATGATGAATCGCAGCGGCGAGCTGCTCGACGACGTCCTGGACCTCGCAGGCGGCAAGTGGTGAGGACCGGGAACCTCTACGGCCCGGATGCCACGTTCCTCGGGGTTCCGCCAGCGGACCTGGACGATGAGACGAGCTGGGCCGGCGCCACGGCGGTCATCGTCGGCGCCCCGTTCGACGGGGGAACGTCGCATCGAGCCGGGTGCAGGTTCGGACCGCTCGCCATCCGCACGACGGACTACCTGCCGCACGACGGCTCGAGGCCACATCTTGCGCTCGGCGTCGATCCCCTGAAGGAGCTCGGCGTCGTCGACGTGGGCGACGTCGAGATGCCACCCGGTGACATGGAGCGCTCGTTGCGGGTGCTGGAGGCTGCGGTCGCGACGCTCGCCGGTGCGGGCAAGTTCCCGGTCATCCTCGGCGGGGACCACACGATCGCGCTTCCCGACGTGACTGGCGTCGCGCGCCACGTCGGCTTCGGCAACGTGAGCGTCATCCACTTCGACGCGCACGCCGACACCGCGGACATGCAGATGGGGCTCCTCTACGGCCACGGGACGCCGATGCGCCGGCTCATCGAGTCGGGTGCGTGTCGAGGCGACCGCTTCTTGCAGATCGGCCTCCGCGGCTACTGGCCGGAGCCCGAGACGCTGTCGTGGATGGCCGAGCAGGGGATGCGCAGCTTCGAGATGACCGAGGTGACGCGCC
>DATKGG010000020.1:0-17845 GCA_035510855.1 Acidimicrobiales bacterium | reverse complement strand
GAGCAGCGAGCGCTCGGGCGTCGAGCGGGTGAGCTCGGCGAAGTCCGAGACCGTCTGGAACCGCCTTCCGGGGCTCGTTGGCTTGCGCGATCGGAGCGCCATCAGTGCCTCACCCCTCGAACAGGTCGATCTTGTTGCCAGCGGCGAGCGTGACGATGGCCCGCTTGGTGTCGGGCGTGCGCCCGATGCGGTTGGTGCGCCGGTTGCGCTTGGACTTGCCCTTGCGCGTCAGCGTGTTGACCTTGGTGACCTTGACGCCGAACGCCTGCTCGACGGCGTGGCGCACGTCGATCTTGGTCGCGTCGGTGTCCACGTCGAAGACGTAGACGTGCGCGTCCATGAGCGCGTAGGTCTTCTCCGAGACGACCGGGCGGTGCAGCACGCTCATCGACTCGCGCATCAGGCATCTTCCTCTCGGGCCGTCGGGAGCGTCTCGTCGGTGAAGAGGATCCAGTCGTTGGCGAGCACGTCGTAGGCGTTGAGCTCGCCCGCGACGATGGTGGACGCGCGCTTGAGATTCCGCATCGACCGGGTCGCCACGGCGTTGCTCGGGGACACGACGACGAGCACGGTGCCCTCGAGGCCGAGCGCGTCGAGCAGGGCGACCGCGTCCTTTGTCCTCGGGGTCTCCCAGGTGAAGGTGTCGAGGACCGCGACGCGCGACTCGCTCGCGCGGTCAGAGAGCGCCGAGCACAGCGCCAGTCGCACCATCTTCTTCGGTGTCCGCTGGGCGTAGGAACGGGGCTTCGGTGCGTGGGTCACGCCGCCGCCGACGAAGTGCGGCGCGCGCGTCGAGCCCTGGCGTGCGTTGCCCGTCCCCTTCTGGCGGAAGGGCTTGCGCCCGCCCCCGCGCACCTCGGCGCGGGTCAGCGTCGACTGGGTGCCCGAGCGCTTGGCCGCGAGCTGGGCGGTGACCACCTGGTGCAGCACCGCCAGGTTCGGCTCGATGCCGAAGATCGTGGGCTCGAGCGCGAGGGTGCCGAGCACCGTGCCGGCGGCGTCGCGGCGCTCGACGCTGCGCGCCTCGGGCTCGGGCCGGTCCTTCTTCACGGGACCGCGCAGCGTCATGGTCTCGCTCATCGCGCACCGCCCGAGACGGCCTTGACCGAGTCACGCAGCACGACGACGCCGCCGCGCGGGCCGGGGATCGCGCCCTTCACGAGGACGAGGTCGCGCTCGGTGTCGACGCCCACGATCTCGAGGTTCGTCGTCGTCACGCGCTCGCCGCCCATGCGGCCCGCCATCTTCGTGCCCTTAAAGACCCTGCCCGGCGTCGCGCACGCGCCGATCGACCCAGGCGCGCGGTGGTGCTTGTGGTTGCCGTGCCCGCCGCCCTGGCCCTTGAAGTTGTGGCGCTTCATGCCGCCCGCGAAGCCCTTGCCCTTGGAGGTCGCGATCGCGTCGACGCGCTCGCCCTTCTCGAAGACCGAGACGGTCAGCTCCTGGCCGACGCTGAAGGCCGAGACGTCAGCGAGGCGCAGCTCGACGAGCCGGCGGCCGGGGGCGACGCCCGCGTGCTCGAAGTGCCCGCGCTCGGGCTGGGTGAGCGCCGACGGCCTGGTCGAGCCCCAGGTGACCTGGACCGCGGCGTAGCCGTCGGTGTCGGGGGTCTTTACCTGGACGATGCGCAGCGGGCTGACCTTGACCACGGTCACCGGGACGGCACGATGCTGCTCGTCCCAGACCTGGGTCATGCCCACCTTCTCTCCCACGATGGCCCTCGTCGCCACGTTCCTTCTCTCTTCCTGGCGCGGGACTCACCCACACACAGACGCTCCGCTCGGGTGTCCCCGAGCGGAGCGCTCGACTGGTTCGGACCGAGGTCCCCGTTGCCGGGCGCTCGGGCACGTCTATTGCAAACCCCATTGCAGGGATCCGGTCGCCAAGACCGGCCGCTCAGGTTACACCACGATCACGCCAACGTGCCAGGCAACGCTCGCTTAGCTCGAGGGTACCTCGAGGCCGACGCCGAGCTGCAGGAAGAGCCGGACCCGATCGAAGTCCTCCCACATCTCGACGATGCGGCGGTCCGCCACACGCGTGAGGCAGGTCTGCGTGAACTCGATCGCGGCCCCTGACGCGGGGATCGCCGCCAGCCCCCTCGCCTGGAAGAGGCCCGGGTGGAACGCCGTGCCCGAGTGCGTCCCGGTGAACACGAGCGACTCCGCCACGAGGTCATCGTGGCTGAACGCGACGACGGTGCTGACCGCGAGGTCGGGGAACGGCTCGAGCCACTGGGTCGAGAACGACGAGCGCATGGCCCCGATGCCCGAGAACGACACGCCCGCGAGGTGCAGGACGAAGTCAGGGTGGAACAGCTCCTCGAGCACGCCAAGGTCGCGCTTGTTCCAGACCTCGTCCCAGAACCGTGCGGTGACCGCCTCGTTCGCGTCACTCATCGCACCGCGATCAGGCCGGTCGAGACGCCAGCTAGCTCTGGCGGATCTTGATCTCGATGTCGACGCCCGCGGGCAGATCGAGGCGCTGCAGGGAGTCCACGGTCTTCGGCGTGTGGTCGACGATGTCGAGCAGGCGCTTGTGGACCCGCATCTCGAAGTGCTCGCGGGAGTCCTTGTACTTGTGCGGCGAGCGGATCACCGTGTAGCGGTGCTTCTCGGTGGGCAGCGGCACGGGCCCCTGGACGCGCGCGTTGGTGCGCTGCACGGTCTGGACGATCTTCGCCGTCGACTGGTCGAGGATCATGTGGTCGTAGGCCTTGAGCCTGATCCGGATCTTCTGTCGGGAGCTCTCGGCGGCCACGACGACTACTTGAGGATCTTGGTCACGCGGCCGGCGCCGACGGTGCGGCCGCCCTCGCGGATCGCGAAGCGGAGTCCCTCGACCATGGCGATCGGCTTGCCGAGTTCGACGGTCATCTCGGTGTTGTCCCCTGGCATCACCATCTCGGTGCCCGACGGCAGGGAGATCGACCCGGTCACGTCCGTCGTGCGGAAGTAGAACTGCGGGCGGTAGTTGGAGAAGAACGGCTTGTGCCGCCCGCCTTCCTCCTTGGTGAGCACGTAGACGTTCGCCTCGAAGTCCGCGTGAGGGGTGATCGAGCCGGGCTTGCAGAGCACCTGGCCGCGCTCGACGTCCTCCTTTTTCGTGCCACGCAGCAGCGCGCCGACGTTGTCACCCGCGCGGCCCTCGTCGAGCAGCTTGCGGAACATCTCGATGCCGGTGACGACTGTCTTTTGGGTGTCGCGCAGCCCGACGATCTCTACTTCCTCGCCGACCTTCACGATGCCCTGCTCCACCTTGCCGGTGACCACGGTCCCACGCCCGGTGATGGACATGACGTCCTCGATGGGCATCAAGAAGGGCTTCGCGGTGTCGCGCTCTGGCTCGGGCACGAAGGAGTCGACCGCCGCCATGAGCTCGACGACCTTCTCTGACCACTCGGGGTCCCCCTCCAGGGCCTTGAGGGCCGAGACCCGCACGATCGGGGTGTCGTCGCCGGGGAAGTCGTACTCGGTGAGCAGCTCGCGGACCTCGAGCTCGACGAGGTCGAGCAGCTCCTCGTCGTCGACGAGGTCGGCCTTGTTGAGCGCCACGACGATGTAGGGGACGCCCACCTGGCGGGCGAGCAGCACGTGCTCGCGGGTCTGGGGCATCGGGCCGTCAGTGGCGGAGACCACGAGGATCGCGCCGTCGACCTGGGCGGCGCCCGTGATCATGTTCTTGATGTAGTCGGCGTGCCCGGGCATGTCGACGTGCGCGTAGTGGCGGTTCTCCGTCTCGTACTCGACGTGCGCGATCGAGATCGTGATCCCGCGCTGCTTCTCCTCGGGCGCCTTGTCGATCTGGTCGAACGGCGTGAAGGTCGTACCAGGATTCTTCTCGGCGAGTACCTTGGTGATGGCGGCCGTGAGCGTGGTCTTGCCGTGGTCGATGTGGCCCATGGTGCCGACGTTGACGTGCGGCTTCGTGCGCTCGAACTTCTGCTTGCCCATTTGGAAGAACGTCTCCTGGATTGTGTGGCGGGACCTCCGTCCCGCCGCTGTCGTGGCGACCTCCCCCTTTCGGGTCGGGCCATGTGTCCCGGGGGTGCCCGGGGTTACGCGCCGGTCGCCCTCGCGACGATTTCCTTCGCGATGCCGTCAGGGACCTCCGCGTACGCGTGAAACTGCATCGTGTACGTGGCGCGCCCCTGGGTGCGGCTTCGCAGGTCGGTAGCGTAGCCGAACATGTCGGCGAGCGGCACCTGGGCCTTGATCACCTGGGCGTTGCCGCGCTGGTCCATGCCCTCGACCTTTCCTCGCCGAGACGACAGGTCGCCGATCACCTCGCCCATGTAGTCGTCGGGGGTGACGACCTCGACCGCCATGATGGGCTCCAAGAGGACGGGCCGCGCCGCGCGGGCCGCCTTCTTGACCGCCATGGAGCCGGCGATCTTGAACGCCATCTCCGAGGAGTCGACGTCGTGGTAGGAGCCGTAGGTGAGCGTGACGCGCAGGTCGACCGTCGGGTAGCCCGCGAGCACCCCCGAGGTCAGCGCCTCTTGGATCCCGGCGTCGACGGCGGGGATGTACTCCTTCGGGATCGCGCCGCCTGAGATGGCGTCGACGAACTCGTAGCCCCCGCCCGGGCCGAGCGGCTCGATCGAGATCACGACGTGGCCGTACTGGCCGCGGCCGCCGGTCTGGCGGATGTAGCGCTCCTCGATCTTGTCGACCTTCTTGCGCACGGTCTCGCGGTAGGCGACCTGGGGCTTGCCCACGTTGGCGTCCACGGAGAACTCGCGCAGCATCCGGTCGACGAGGACCTCCAAGTGCAGCTCGCCCATCCCCGAGATGACCGTCTGGCCGGTCTCCATGTCCGAGCGCACCCGGAAGGTCGGGTCCTCCTCGGACAGGGCGAACAGCGCCCTGGACAGCTTCTCTTGGTCGACCTTGGTCTTGGGCTCCACCGCGACGTGGATCACGGGCTCGGGGAACACGAGCGCCTCGAGCTGGATCTTGTGGTTCGAGTCGCTCAGGGTGTCGCCCGTGGTCGTCTGCTTGAGCCCGACCGCCGCGATGATGTCCCCGGTGTGGATGGTCTCGAGGTCCTCGCGGTTGTTCGCGTGCATCTGCAGGAGGCGCCCCAGGCGCTCCTTGCGGTCCTTGGTCGTGTTCGTGACCGTCGCGCCCTTCTCGAGCGTGCCCGAGTACACGCGCAGGTACGTGAGCTTGCCGACGTAGGGGTCGGTCATGATCTTGAAGGCGAGCGCGCTGAAGGGCTCGTCGTCGCTCGGCTTGCGCTCGAGCGGCTCGTCCTTGCCCGGCACCGTGCCCACCGTCGGCGGCAGGTCGATCGGGCTCGGCAGGAAGTCGACGACCGCGTCGAGCATGGGCTGGACGCCCTTGTTCTTGAAGGCGCTCCCGCACAGCACGGGGATGCAGGCGTTCGCGAGCGTGCCGGCGCGCAGCGCGTGGCGCAGGTCGGCCGCGGTCACCTCTTCTTCGGCGAGGTACTTCTCCATGACGACGTCGTCGAAGGTGCTCAGCACGTCGATCAGCTGGTGGCGTGCGTCCTCGGCGTCGGCAGCGAGCGCATCGGGGATGGGGAGCGACTCCCACTCCTCGCCCATGCCGTCGTGCCAGACGAGCGCGGTCATGGTGAGCAGGTCGAGCACGCCCTTGAACTCGGACTCGGCCCCGATCGGCAGCTGGACGACCGCGGGCACGCAGTCGAGGCGGTCCTTGATCATCGCCACGCAGCGCTCGAAGTCCGCGCCGACGCGGTCCATCTTGTTCACGAAGCAGATGCGCGGGACGCCGTACTTGTTGGCCTGGCGCCACACGGTCTCGGTCTGGGGCTCGACCCCCGCGACGGCATCGAAGACCGCGACGGCCCCGTCGAGGACGCGCAGCGAGCGCTCCACCTCGACGGTGAAGTCGACGTGGCCGGGCGTGTCGATGATGTTGATCAGGTGGTTGTTCCAGTAGCAGGTGGTCGCGGCCGAGGTGATCGTGATGCCGCGCTCTTGTTCTTGGACCATCCAGTCCATGGTCGCGGCGCCCTCGTGGACCTCGCCGATCTTGTAGTTCTTGCCGGTGTAGTAGAGGATCCGCTCGGTCGTCGTGGTCTTGCCGGCGTCGATGTGCGCCATGATCCCGATGTTGCGGACCTTTTCGAGCGCAACCGCCCGTTGCTGCTGGGTGTCGGCCATGGCGATTACCAGCGGTAGTGGGCGAAGGCCTTGTTCGACTCGGCCATCTTGTGCATGTCCTCGCGCCGCTTCGCCGCGGCGCCGATGCCGTTCGAGGCATCGAGGATCTCATTGGCGAGCCGCTCGGCCATGGTCTTTTCGCGGCGGGCCTTGGCGAAGCTCGTCAGCCAGCGGATCGCGAGCGTCGTGGCGCGCCGGGGGCGCACGTCGACGGGGACCTGGTAGGTCGCGCCACCGACGCGGCGCGAGCGGACCTCGAGCTCGGGGCGGACGTTCTCGACGGCGCGCTTGAGCACCGACACCGCGTCGGACTCGGTCTTGGCGGCGACCTGCTCGAGCGCCTGGTAGACGATGCGCTCGGCCACCGTGCGCTTGCCGCGCTGGAGGACCTTGTTGATCACCTGGGTGACGAGGACCGACCGGTAGACCGGGTCGGGCATCAGCTCACGGCGGGTGGCGGGGCCGTTACGGGGCATTAGGACTCCCGCTTCGCGCCGTAGCGGCTGCGGGCCTGCTTGCGGTCGCGCACGCCCGACGTGTCGAGCGCGCCTCGAATGATCTTGTAGCGCACACCGGGCAGGTCGCGGACGCGGCCGCCGCGAACGAGCACGATCGAGTGCTCCTGGAGGTTGTGGCCGACGCCGGGGATGTACGCGGTGATCTCGACGCCGCTCGTGAGGCGCACGCGGGCGACCTTGCGCAGCGCGGAGTTCGGCTTCTTCGGGGTGTTCGTGTAGACGCGCGTGCAGACCCCCCGGCGCTGGGGCGCGCCCTTGAGCGCGGGGGTCTTGGTCTTGGACGTCTTGACCTGCCGGCCTTTCCTGACCAGCTGGGCGATCGTGGGCACGCGGCTATCTCCTGGGTACAGCGGGAGTCGCGCGACGAGAGCCGACGCGCGGACAGTCCATGCTAGGCGTGCACGGCCGGCATCGTCCAGCCGTCCCCGTGTCGGTGGCGCTCACGTCAATGCCTGCGCGACCGTGCCGCCACCGAACCCGTCCTCCTCGGTCGGCGCTTCGCCGAGCCAGACCGCGTCGATGTCGCTCACTGGCTCTTCGCCCACGCCCTCGCTTGAGGAGTCGCGCAGCCACGCGGCGAGGTCCGAGTCCTCGTCGCCAGGGCGGAACGACGCCCAGTCCGGCGCGTGCACCGCGTCTGGCATGTCGAGGCGAATCTCGCGGTAGTGGCCCATGCCCGACCCCGCGGGGATGAGCTTGCCGATGATGATGTTCTCCTTCAGGCCCAGCAGGTCGTCCTTCTTGCCGTCGATGGCGGCCTCGGTGAGGACCCTCGTCGTCTCTTGGAAGGAGGCGGCCGACAGCCAGCTGTCCGTCGCGAGCGAGGCCTTCGTGATGCCCATGAGCATCGGGCGCGCCTCGGCGGGCCGGCGGCCCTCGGCGATGAGCTCGCGGTTGCCCTCCGCGAAGCGCTGCGAGTCGACCTGCTGGCCGGGCAGGTACGTGGAGTCCCCCGGGTCGGCCACGAGGTAGCGGCGCAGCATCTGGCGCACGATGAGCTCGATGTGCTTGTCGTGGATCGACACGCCCTGGTCGCGGTAGACCTTCTGGACCTCCTCGACGAGGTACTGCTGTGTCTCTCGCAGCCCCTTCACGTCGAGCAGCTCCTTCGGGTCCTTCGGGCCCTCGACGAGCGCGTCGCCGGCCTCGACCTCCTCGCCGTCCTGGACGACGAGGTGGGCGCGGGTGGGGATGTCCTCGTCCTGGCGGGTGCCGTCGTCGGAGACGACGCTCACCTTGCGGCCGCCTTCCACGTCCTCGATGCGCACGATGCCGGTGTGGCGCGCGAGCCGCGCGGCGCCCTTGGGCGTGCGTGCCTCGAACAGCTCGACCACGCGCGGGAGCCCGTGGGTGATGTCGGACTCGGCCACGCCACCGGCGTGGAAGGTCCGCATCGTGAGCTGGGTGCCCGGCTCGCCGATCGACTGGGCGGCGATGACCCCGACGGCCTCGCCGAGCTCGATCATCTTGCCCGTCGCGAGCGACTGGCCGTAGCACTGGGCGCAGACCCCGAACTCGGCCTCGCACGTGAGCGGGGAGCGCACGCGGATGCGGTCGGCCTTGGCATCGTCGCGGATGCGCGCGACGAGCTCGTCGTCGAGCATCGTGCCCTGGGTGACCGAGCCGTCGGCGAGCTCGGCGTCCTCGGCGAGCACGCGGCCGTAGGCACGGGTCTCGAGGTAGGTGCGGCGACCCGGCGTGTCGGCGTACAGCTCGTCGAGCCAGATGCCGCGCACCGAGCCGCAGTCGTCCTCCTTCACGATGAGCTCCTGGGCGACGTCGACGAGGCGACGGGTGAGGTACCCCGAGTCCGCGGTGCGGAGGGCCGTGTCAGCGAGGCCCTTCCTCGTGCCGTGCGTCGAGATGAAGTACTCGAGCACGCTGAGGCCCTCGCGGAACGAGGACTTGATCGGGCGCGGGATCATCTCGCCACGCGGGTTGGACACGAGGCCCTTCATGCCCGCGATCTGGCGGATCTGCTGGGAGTTCCCTCGCGCGCCGGAGTCGACCATCATGTCGATCGGGTTGAACTTGAGCGACGAGAGCGTCCGCTCGAGGGCGCGTCCCACCTCGGAGTTGGCCGACGTCCAGATCTCGACTTCCTTCTGGCGCCGCTCCTCGTCGGTGATGATGCCCCGTCGGTACTGGGCCTCGGCCTTCTCGGCCTCGTGCTCGTAGCGGTCCAGGATGTCCTGCTTCTCGGGCGGGGTCACGACGTCGTCGATCGAGATCGTGAGGCCCGACTGGCTCGCGTAGCGGAAGCCGAGCGCCTTGATCCGGTCGAGGCTCGCCGCGACGTCCTGCTTGCCCCACTGCGAGGAGATCTCCTCGACGATCGTGCCGATCGGGGTCGCACGACGGCCGACGAGGCCGTTCACGAAGCGGTACCCCTCGGGCAGCGCCTCGTTGAACAAGAGGCGACCAGGCGTGGTCACGACCACGCGGTTGCCGCGCTCGTTGGGCTCGATGCCAGCGAGCTCCAGGCGCACGTCGATCGAGGTGTCCGGCAGCGCGCGCAGCTCGATGAGCTCGTGCAGCTTGAGCGAGCCCGAGTCGAGCGCGGCCTGGACCTCATAGACGTGCCGGAACGGCCGCGGGGCCGCCCCGGGGTTCGAGGGCTCGAGCGTCATGTAGTACGCGCCGAAGACCATGTCCTGGCCGGGCACGGTGATCGGGCGTCCGGTCGCAGGCGACAGGATGTTGTTCGCCGACAGCATGAGCACCCGGGCCTCGGCCTGGGCCTCGGCGGACAGGGGCACGTGCACGGCCATCTGGTCGCCGTCGAAGTCGGCATTGAACGCCGTGCACACGAGCGGGTGGACCTGGATCGCCTTGCCCTCGACCAAGACCGGCTCGAAGGCCTGGATGCCGAGGCGGTGCAGCGTCGGGGCGCGGTTGAGCAGCACGGGGTGCTCTCGGATGACGCCTTCGAGCACGTCCCAGACCTGGGGCTTGCGCCGCTCGACCATGCGCTTGGCCGACTTGATGTTCTGGGCGACCTCGGTCTCGACGAGCCGCTTCATCACGAACGGCTTGAACAGCTCGAGCGCCATGAGCTTGGGCAATCCGCACTGGTGCAGCTTGAGCGTCGGGCCGACAACGATGACGGAGCGGCCCGAGTAGTCGACTCGCTTGCCGAGCAGGTTCTGGCGGAACCGGCCCTGCTTGCCCTTCAGCATGTCGCTCAGGCTCTTGAGCGGCCGGTTGCCCGGGCCCGTCACGGGGCGACCGCGGCGTCCGTTGTCGAAGAGCGCGTCGACGGCCTCTTGGAGCATGCGCTTCTCGTTGTTCACGATGATGTCGGGCGCCTGCAGGTCGAGCAGCCGCTTGAGGCGGTTGTTCCGGTTGATCACGCGGCGGTACAGGTCGTTCAGGTCCGACGTCGCGAAGCGGCCGCCGTCAAGCTGGACCATCGGGCGCAGGTCGGGCGGGATGACCGGGACCGCGGACAGCACCATCGCGCGCGGGTCGTTCTCCCTGCGGCCGTGGTCGTCGCGGCGGTTGAAGGACTTCACGATGCTGAGGCGCTTGATCGCCTTTTGGCGGCGCTGCACGCTGAGGGGCTTGCGGCCGTCGGCGGCCTCGATCTGCTCGCGGAGCTTGCGCTCCTCGTCGTCGAGGTCGATGCGGTCGAGCAGGTTCAGGATGGCGTCCGCCCCCATGCCGCCCTCGAAGTAGTCCTCGTAGCGGAAGAGCATCTCGCGCCAGAGGGTCTCGTCCTCCACGATCTTGCGGGCGTGGAGCGACTTGAACTCGTCGAAGGCGCGCTGGGCGACCTCGCCGTCCTCCTGGCCGCGCTGGCGGATCCCCTCGATGTCCTTCTCCGCGGCGCGCTGGCGCGCGCGGGCGTCTGCGTCACGAGCGCCCTGGTCCTCGAGCTCGGAGAGCTCTGACTCGAGCGCCTTCAGGCGCTTCTCCTCGTCACGGCCGGTCGCCGCGGCGATCTCGTCGAGCTCCTCGCGGAGCGCCTTTTCGAGGTCGGGCAGGTCGCCGTGGCGCTTTTCTTCGTCGACGAACGTGACGAGGTTGGCCGCGAAGTAAATGACCTTCTCGAGCTGCTTGGCCTTCAGCTCCTCTTTGGGCTCGGTCCCCATGAGCAGGTACGCGAGCCACGACCTGGTCCCTCGGAGGTACCAGATGTGCACGACGGGGGCCGCCAGCTGGATGTGGCCCATGCGCTCGCGGCGGACCTTGGAGCGCGTGACCTCGACGCCGCAGCGCTCACAGATGATGCCCTTGAACCGGACGCGCTTGTACTTGCCGCAGTAGCACTCTCAGTCCTTGGTCGGCCCGAAGATCTTCTCGCAGAACAGGCCGTCCTTCTCAGGGCGCAGCGTGCGGTAGTTGATCGTCTCGGGCTTCTTCACCTCGCCGTTCGACCACCCTTGGATGTCGTCGGCGGTGGCGAGCCCGATCCGCAGCTCGTTGAATGCGTTGACGTCGATGGGGCTCATCGAAGGCTCCTCTCCGCGGCACGCCGCGCGTCTTCCTCGTCGGACCCGCGCTCGGGCCGACTGATGTCGATCCCAAGCTCCTCGGCGGTCCGGAACACGTCCTCGTCGATCTCTGCGAGCTCGATCTGGTGGCCGTCCTCGGAGAGGACCTCCACGTCCAAGCAGAGCGACTGCATCTCTTTGATGAGCACCTTGAAGCTCTCGGGGATCCCCGGCTGGGGGATGTTCGAGCCCTTCACGATGGCCTCGTAGACCTTCACGCGACCGAGCACGTCGTCGGACTTGATGGTCAGCAGCTCTTGGAGCGCGTAGGCGGCGCCGTAGGCCTCCAGCGCCCAGACCTCCATCTCGCCGAAGCGCTGCCCCCCGAACTGTGCCTTGCCGCCGAGGGGCTGCTGGGTGATCATCGAGTATGGGCCGGTCGAGCGCGCATGGATCTTGTCGTCGACCATGTGAGCGAGCTTGAGCATGTAGACGAAGCCGACCGAGATCGGGCTGTCGTAGCGCTCGCCGGTGCGGCCGTTGAACAGCTCCACCTTGCCGTTCTTGCCCATGAGCACGCCAGCGCGGTCGTTGTCCGAGTTGAGCTGGCTGAAGATCTCCTTGATCGTCGGGTGCTTGGACCCAGCCGAGCCCTGCTCGTCCCAGTGCGCCCCGTCGAACGCGGGTGTCGAGATCCACACGGCGGGCTCGGTGCGCGGGCGCGTCTTGCGCGCGACGCCGTCGTTCGCGCCGGCGGTGCCGACGCCCTCGTTCACGGTGATGCCCTCCCACCCGAAGCGAGCGGCGTAGCCGAGGTGGCTCTCGAGCACCTGGCCGACGTTCATCCGGCTCGGCACGCCGAGCGGGCTCAAGATGATGTCGATCGGGGTGCCGTCGGCCAGGAACGGCATGTCCTCTTCGGGGAGGATCTTGGAGATCACGCCCTTGTTGCCGTGGCGTCCCGCGAGCTTGTCGCCCTCTGAGATCTTGCGCTTCTGGGCGACGTAGACACGGACGAGCTCGTTCACGCCCGGCGGCAGCTCGTGGCTGTCGTCGCGGCTGAACACCTTGACGTCGATGACCTTGCCGTCCTCGCCGTGGGGCACCTTGAGCGAGGTGTCGCGCACCTCGCGCGCCTTCTCGCCGAAGATCGCGCGCAAGAGGCGCTCCTCGGGGGTCTGCTCGGTCTCGCCCTTCGGGGTGACCTTGCCCACGAGCACGTCGCCAGGCCCGACCTCCGCGCCGACGCGGATGATGCCGCGGTCGTCGAGGTCAGCCAGGATCTCGTCGGCGAGGTTCGGGATGTCGCGGGTGATCTCCTCGGGACCGAGCTTGGTGTCCCTCGCGTCGATCTCGTACTCCTTCACGTGGATCGACGTAAGGACGTCGTCGCGCACGAGGCGCTCGTTGAGGATGATCGCGTCCTCGTAGTTGTAGCCCTCCCACGGCATGAACGCGACGAGGAGGTTCTTGCCGAGCGCGAGCTCGCCGTTGTGCGTCGCGGGGCCGTCGGCGAGGAGATCGCCCGTGGCCACGGTGTCGCCCTCGTACACGAGCGTCTTTTGGTTGATGCTCGTGTCCTGGTTGCTTCGACGGA
This sequence comes from Acidimicrobiales bacterium, assembly GCA_035510855.1. Taxonomy (GTDB): domain Bacteria; phylum Actinomycetota; class Acidimicrobiia; order Acidimicrobiales; family RAAP-2; genus Palsa-459. Next base: position 5,140 of record DATKGG010000020.1, on the reverse strand, counting down.
ACTTGTTGAGCCGATAGGTCTTTCGCCCGAGACCAAGCTCGCCCGGTGTGTAGTCGACCGTGATGAAGTCGCCGCTCACCTCAACGACGGTGCCCGCGTCCTCGGCGATGATCACGTCGCCCGCGTCGCGCGCGGCGCGCGCCTCGATGCCCGTGCCGACGTACGGCGCCTCGGGGACGACCAGCGGCACGGCCTGCTTTTGCATGTTGGCGCCCATGAGCGCGCGGTTCGCGTCGTCGTGCTCGACGAACGGGATGAGCGCGGTCGAGACCGAGATGATCTGCTTCGGCGAGACGTCCATCAACTGGACCTCGCTCGCGGGCACGTAGTCGATCTCCGACGTGGTGCCGTAGGAGGTGTTCGCGGCCCCCACCCGGATCCCGGTGCCCTGAGGCCCGCGCCGGACGAGCACGCGGCCCTCGTGGATCGTGCCGCGCGCGTCGACGGGCGTGTTGGCCTGCGCGATGACGTAGGCCTCCTCCTCGTCGGCGGCGAGGAACACGATCTCGTCGGTGACGACGCCGTTGGTGACCTTGCGGTACGGGGTCTCGATGAAGCCGTACTCGTTCACGCGCGCGTAGCTCGCGAGGTTGCCGATGAGACCGATGTTCGGGCCCTCGGGCGTCTCGATCGGGCACATGCGCCCGTAGTGGCTCGAGTGCACGTCGCGGACCTCGAAGCCGGCGCGCTCGCGCGACAGGCCGCCCGGCCCGAGCGCGGACAGGCGCCGCTTGTGGGTGAGCCCCGACAGCGGGTTGTTCTGGTCCATGAACTGACTCAGCTGGCTGGTCGCGAAGAACTCCTTGACGGCGGCCACGACGGGGCGGATGTTGATGAGGGACTGGGGCGTGATCGCCTCGACGTCCTGGGTGCTCATCCGCTCGCGGACGACGCGCTCCATGCGCGACAGCCCGACGCGGATCTGGTTCTGGATGAGCTCGCCCACCGAGCGGATGCGCCGGTTCGCGAAGTGGTCCTGGTCGTCGATGCGGTAGGTCGACTCCGCGTCGCTCATGTGCTTGGCGAGGTGCAACAGGTACGTCGCGGTGGCGAGGACCTCGGCGCGCGCGAGCGTGCCCTGGCTTTGGCCCGGACGGTCGAGGGTGACGCCGAAGAGCGACTCGATCTTGTCGATCTCGGGTCCGAGCTTGCGGTCGAGCTTGTAGCGGCCGACCCTCGTCAGGTCGTAGCGCTTGTCCGAGAAGAACGCGCCCTCGAAGTACTGGCGGGCGGCCTCGACGGTCTGGACCTCGCCCGGGCGGGCGCGCTTGTAGATCTCGAGGAGGGCCGCGTCCTGGTTCGGCACGAGCGGCTGCTCCTTGGCCCACTGCGGCTCGAGGAAGTCGAAGTGCTCGACGAACTTCGCGAAGAACGCGTCATCGAACATCGGGTCGAGCGCCCGCAGCAGCGTGAAGAGCGACAGGCGGCGCTTGCGCGCGACGCGAGCGCCGGCGTTCACGTCCTTCGAGGGCTTTGCCTCGATGTCGACCTCGAGCCACTCGCCGCGGTAGGGGTGGATCGTCCCGGTGAAGATCGTCTTGACGTCCTTGCCGGGCTGGAAGATGACGCCTGGCGAGCGGACCAGCTGGCTGACGACGACGCGCTCGGTGCCGTTGATGATGAACGTGCCGCGCTCGGTCATCATCGGGAAGTCGCCCATGAAAACTGTCTGCTCTTTGATCTCGCCCGTGTTCGCGTTCAGGAACTGCGCGCGCACGAAGATCGGCGCCGAGTACGTGGTCGACTTCTCTCGGCACTCCTCGACGGTGAACTTGGGGACGGGTCGAAGGTCCGGGTCGTCGGGGTCGAACTCGAGTCGCAGCTCGAGCTGGCCCGAGAAGTCCGTGATCGGGCTGATGTCCTCGAACGCGGCCGCGAGGCCGTGCAGGAGGAACGACAGGAAGCTGTCGCGCTGGACCGCTATGAGGTCTGGCAGCGGCAGTGTTTCGTCAAAGTCGGCAAACGAGAAGCGTTCGGGGCTAATGGACCGTGCGGGCAACGGTCTTCTCCTCTTTTTGGGGTGACGGGTGGGACGGAAAAACGGGGCTCAAGCGACTGGGCCGGGCACCGGGACGTGACGAGACCCGCCACAAGGGCGTGACGGGACAGACGATGGAAGCACGGCAAGTCGGATGCTACCTGCCAGGGCGGGTCAATACAACCCCCCCTGCCAGACGCCCCGAGGCGCGCCCGTACTGGGCGGCACCCTAGGGACCTCCGGGTCGCAGGTCAAGCACCCCTGCCCCCGCCCGGCTCGGGCCGGGCGGGCGCTCCATCGCTGCCTACTTGAGCTCGACGGTGGCGCCGGCAGCCTCCAGGGCCGCCTTCGCCTTCTCGGCGTCGTCCTTCGACGCGCGCTCGAGCACCGGCTTGGGTGCCCCGTCGACCAGGTCCTTCGCCTCTTTCAGCCCGAGGCTGGTGAGGGAGCGGACCTCCTTGATCACCTGGATCTTCTTGTCCCCTGCGGCGGTGAGGATGACGTCGAACTCGCTCTTCGCCTCCTCTTCGGCACCACCTGCGTCGCCACCCGCAGCGGCGGGGGCGGCGACGGCGGCCGGCGCGGCCGCGGTCACCCCGAAGCGCTCCTCGAACTCCTTCAGCAGCTCGCTGAGCTCCAAGACGGACAGCTCAGCGATGCCGTCGAGGATCTGGTCCCTTGTCAGTGTTCCAGCCATTTGCGTGGCCTTCCTTTCTCGTTCGATCGGTTCGAATACCTAGGACGCCGGCGTCTCGGCGCCGTCGTCGGTGGATGAGGGGGTGGCGTCGGCCGCGTCGCTCGCGGCCGGGGCATCCGGCTCGGGCTCGGGCGCCTCCTCGGATGCGACTTCGGGCTCGGCGGGCGCCTCGTCGGACGCGCCCTCGGCCTCCGCGGGGGCCTCGGCTGCTGCCTCGGCGGCCGGCGGCGTGCCGTCGTCGACCCCGCTCTGCTCGTTCTGCTCGCTCGGCGCCTCGTCCTCGCTCGTGGCGCTTCCGGCATCGGCCTCAATACGGGTCCCGCCCTTTGACTCGACCAGCGCGGCGAGCCCGTAGGCGAGGTTCTGGGGCAGGGCCTTGAAGAGCCCGGCCATCGTGCGCATAGGCGCGGCCAGCGCGCCGGCGAACATGGACAGCAGCATGTCTCGGCTCGGGAGCTCGGCGAGCGCGCCCAAGGCGGCGGCGTCGAGAAGCACCCCGTCGAGGACGCCGCCTCTCACGATGAGTGCCGGCGCACCCTTCGAGAAGTCTCGCAGCGCCTTGGCGACGGCGCTCACGTCCCCGCGCACGAAGGCGATCGCGGTGGGGCCTTCGAGCAGCTCGAGCAGCCGGGCATGGTCGCTGCCTTCGATGGCGCGCCGCACGAGCGTGTTCTTGAAGACCTTGTAGTCCCCCCCGACTGAGCGCAGCGCGCGACGCAGCGCGGCCATCTCCGCGACCGTCAGGCCCCGGTACTCGGTCACGAGCGTCGCCGACGACTCGTCCATGCGCGTGCGGACCTCGTCGACCACCAGCGTCTTTGCGTCCCTGTTCGCGCTCATCAGTCCTCCGCCGGGGTACCTGCCCGGTCAGGGCCGAAGGCGTCCGGCGAGGGGCGAGCCCCCAGCCACCTCGTCAGGCGGGCCTGCAGGCCCTTTGAGCGGCGAACCGCACCGGATGTCTTCGGCGTCGTTAGGTCAATCGTCGCGACCGGGGTCGCGGGTCTGTGGAAACTACTACAGGTCCTCGGACCCCAACAAGGTCAGGACGCCGGCTCGAGGGCGTCGTCGACCTCGCGCGCGTGCAACGGGTCGATCTTGACCCCCGGTCCCATGGTCGGGGAGACCGTGACGCTGAGCAGGTACCGGCCCTTCGACGAGGAGGGCTTCACCCTCGAGAGCTCGTCGATGACGGCGTGCACGTTGCGGATGAGGTCCTCGCGGTCGAAGGATGCCTTGCCCACGCGGACGTGCACGTTGCCGACCTTGTCGGTTCGGTACTCGACGCGGCCCGCCTTGAACTCGCCGACAGCGCGGCCGACCTCGGTCGTCACGGTCCCGGTCTTCGGGTTGGGCATAAGGCCACGGGGCCCGAGCACGCGACCGAGCGCGCCCACCTGGCCCATCAGGTCCGGGGTCGCGATCGCGACGTCGAAGTCCAAGAACCCGCCCCGGACCTTGGCGACGAGGTCGTCGGCGCCAACCTCGTCGGCACCGGCGTCGCGCGCCTCCTGGGCGGCCTCGCCGGCCGCGAACACCGCGATGCGGACGTAGCGTCCCGAGCCCGCGGGCAGCGACAGCGTCCCGCGGACGATCTGGTCCGCCTTGCGCGGGTCGACGCCGAGGCGCACCGCAAGCTCGACGGTCTCGTCGAACTTCGCGGTCGCGAGCTCCTTCACCCGATCGATCGCCACGGGCACCGACAAGAGCGCCTCGGGGTCGACCTTCTCAGAAGCCTGGTCGTAGCGCTTGGAGTGCTTCATCGTCGTCTCCTACTCCGCGACCGCGATGCCCATGGAGCGGGCGGTGCCCGCCACCTGGAGCTTGGCCATCTCGAGGTCGTCGGTGTTGAGGTCCACGAGCTTCATCTTGGCGATCTCGGCGACCTGCTCGGCGGTCACCTTGGCGACGGTCTCGCGGCCGGCCAAGCTCGCGCCCTTCTCCACGCCCGCGGCCTGGCGGAGCAGGACCGGCGTCGGCGACGTCTTGAGCACGAAGGTGAACGAGCGATCCTCGAAGATCGTGATCTCGACGGGGATGACCGAGCCGCGCATGGACTCGGTCGCGGCGTTGTACTGCTTGCAGAACTCCATCGTCTGGATCCCGTGCGGCCCGAGGGCCGTGCCGACCGGCGGCGCGGGCGTCGCCCCGCCCGCGTCCAGCTGGATCTTGACGATCGCCATGACCTTCTTCGGCGGCATCGTGGTGTCTTCTTTCTTCTAGAGCTTCGCGACTTGGCTGAACTCGAGCTCGACAGGCGTCTCGCGCCCGAAGATGTCGACGAGGACCTTGACCTTGAGCTGGTCCTCGTTGATCTCGGCGATGTGGCCCGGGAAGTCCGCGAACGGACCCTCCTTGATGCGCACCGTCTCGTTGAGCTCGAACTCGTGGGCTGGTCGGCTCCGCTTCGTCGGCGCCTCGACGCCCTCGGCCTTGACGTGCAGGATCGACTCGACCTCGCGGCGGCT
>DATKGG010000019.1:0-26119 GCA_035510855.1 Acidimicrobiales bacterium | reverse complement strand
AGCAACGGCGGCCAGAAGCCGAGGCACGAGCCGGTGCAGTGAAGCGTCCCGCCCTTCTCGACGGAGAGCACGTACAGCGTGAGGTGCGTCGCGTCCTCCAGCACACTCGTGTACTTGCCGGCGGTCCCGGACTGCAGCAGCGGGGCGACGGGCGTGGCGGCGGCTGACTTCGCGCCGGCGTGCAGCATGGACCACGTGCCGCCGTCAGCGGCGACTGCCTCGCCGTTCGACTCGTTCGGGCCCTTGTCGCCCTTGAAGGCATACACGGGATACGAGTTGACGGTCACCTGCTTCTCGGTCTTGGACCTGGCCACAAAGCCGATCTTGCCCTTTACCGTGCCCGCGACCGTGATCGACCTGGTGGACGTCGGGACGAGGAGGGGGAGCCAGAGCGTGAGGCACGTCTTGGAGGTGCAGTGCAGCTTCGCGCCCCTCTCGATCGAGAGGACGTAGAGCGTCCGAGAGGCATGGTTCTCAAGGACACCTGAGTAATTGAGGATGTTCGCCGAGTGGAGGACGGGGGACGACGACGCGGACGCGGTGCCCTGGAGCACCACGAGGGGTGCGACCGCGAGGGCAGCGGTGCCGACGCACGCACCGAGGCGAGTCAGGCGGCGACGATTCGACGCACGGTTCGAGAAGGCTGGCATGGCGGCTCCTGGATGTCAGTCTGCGAGTGCCCCGGCGGCTCCCACACCAATGACTACCTTCCGCGCCCTCGAATCGTTCATCTGAGTCGGTGCGCCACGGCGCGACGACGGTCCGGCCCACGACGGTGGTTTTCCAGGTGGCACGTCTCCTCTCGATACACTCAAGCCATGCCGATGTTCGTCATGGTCCGCCGTGGCCGCGCCCTGGCGGCGCTGGGGATGGCACCAGCTCGATAGCCATTGGGCCGCGACGCTCGTCGCCGACGCCCAGATCTCACCCGGCGATCTCGTCATCGACGTCGGCGCCGGCACCGGTGTGATCACGAACCAACTGGTCGATCACGGTGCGCGCGTGCTGGCCGTCGAGCTGCACCCTGGGCGTGCGACGTCACTGCGCCAGCGCTTTGATCGCCAGCACGTGACGGTCATCGTCGCCGACGCGGCGGACCTCCGCCTTCCTCGGCGTCCGTTCCGCGTGGTCGCCAACCCGCCGTTCTCGGCGACGACGGGGCTGCTGCGACGGCTCACGGCGCCAGGCAGCAGGCTGGTGCGCGCGGACCTGATCGTTCCCTGGCACGTCGCTCGAAGGTGGGCGACGGGTGACGCACCGGGCGCGCAGCGATGGCGACGCGAGTTCGTCGCCGTCGAGGGTCGATCGCTGCCGCGGTCGGCCTTCGTGCCACCCCCGCCGAACGGGGTGGCCGTGCTCACCATCCGACGCGTCCAGCCGGCAACCCGTTCGGGCCCCGACGACGGCCGCGTGACGCGGCGGCGGTGAGCCTCGGTCGCTGCGCGTGGGTGCGAGCTCGCCTAGAGACCGAGCTGCGGCGCGGGCTGCGAGAAGAGGCCCGCCATCCACGACTCGATCTCATCGGGGTGGCGCGGCAACGCTGCCGACAGGATTCGGCAGCCGTCCTCGGTGACGACCACGTCGTCTTCGATCCGCACCCCGATGCCGCGGAACCGCTCGGGCACGGTGAGGTCGTCCTGCTGGAAGTAGAGGCCAGGCTCCACGGTGAGGACGTAACCCACCGCGAGCGGTCCCTTGAAGTACGTCGTCTCCCTCGCGTGCGAGCAGTCATGGACGTCGATGCCAAGCATGTGCGACACCCCGTGCAGCGTGTAGCGCGCGTGCAGGGGAAGCTCGGTGCGCATCGCCTCCTCGGGCCCGACAGAGAGGATCCCGAGGTCGAACAGCCCCTGGGACAGCACCTTCATCGCCGCGGTGTTCGGATCGCGGAACCCGGCCCCCGGCCGGACCATGTCGATGGCCGCCTGCTGGGCCGCGAGGACGAGCTCGTAGATCTCGCGCTGCGGCTTCGTGAAGGTGCCCGAGACCGGCATTGTTCTGGTCACGTCCGCGGTGTACAGGTCCCGCACCTCGATACCAGCGTCGAGCAGCAGCAGGTCGCCGTCGGCCACGGCCCCGTCGTTGTGGGTCCAGTGCAGGATCGTGGCGTGCGAGCCGGCTGCGGCGATCGTGTTGTAGCCGACGTCGTTGCCGTCGACTCGCGCCCGAAGATTGAACACGCCTTCGATCACGCGCTCGCTGCGGCCGATCGCGATGGGGAGGGCACGCACGACGTCCTCGAAGCCGAGCACGGTGAGGTCGACGGCCTCCTGGAGGCGCGCGAGCTCGAAGTGGTCCTTCACGAGCCGTAGCTCGCTCAGTGACGTCGCAAGCTGCGCGTCGGTGTCCGAGGGCGCGACGACCGCGTCGACTCGTGCGTCGTATCCGCGGAGCGCGACGACGTCCGAGGGCTCGAGGGCGACGAGATCCTTCTCGAGCTGGTCCCTCGGTGCGGTGTCAATGCCCCACCTGTGTGCCGCCTCGTCCAGCCCGCGGCGCGGTCCGACCCACGCTTCGCCATAGCGCGCGTCGCTAAAGAAGCGGTGCGACGAGCTGTTGCGACGCTCCTCGACGTACAGCGTTGCCTCGGTCTCATGGCCCTCTGGGTGCACGACGACGACGGCATCCACGTCGTCACACGCCGTGAGCCAGAAGAAGTCTGATCCGGGTCGGAATCGAAAGTCTGTGTCGTTGGCCCTCACCTTGAGGCCGCCGCTCGGCACGACCAGGATCTTGTGGGCAAAGGCGGCCCGCGCGCTCGCGCGTCGCGCTCGGGTCCGGTCGACGGCGGGATGCGGGGACTCGGTCACCGTTCGAGCAGCCCAGTCGTGCGTCATGTACTCGACGAACGGGCGCGGCAACGCGGGTCGGTGCGCCCCCGCCCAGACCCAGTGCTCGCTTTCCGGGTTGTCCTCTGAGACGTCCGGTTCGGGGTAGGCGGTTTCCTCGTCAGGTGTCACCAATTAAATGTACCCGTCACGGCCATTTGGACCGGTCGCGTGCGTCGGACCCAGTCCTGATCTGATGGTGTGCCAAGGTGGATTCGAGAGGCGGCCCTGCACACCTGCAGCCCACGCGCTCGGCTCGAATCCATTTGCCCGGGTTTTCGAGGCACGTGGAGCTCGCGACTCGACAACGTCCTCGTCGCGGATCGTTCACCGCGCTCGATCGCGCTACGTCGGCTCGACCTCCAGACGAGGTGTCCGTGGCGTCAGACAGGTGCGGTCAATTGTCCTCGCTCTTCATGTCACCACCGGCGACGAAAGCGCGAATTGTTACACCTGCTTTTTCAAGTTCGGTGCTACGATTTCGCGAGGCAAAACTGATGCAGCGCTGGACACATGCGGGACGCGGCCCAAAATACACACTCCTTGTGGGCATCCTTCTAGGGGTGGCCAGTCTTGTGCTGAACCAAAACGCGTATGCCCAATCGCAGTTCGGTTACCCCGGCAATCCCGCAACACCGAGCATTCCGACCGGTCCTTCGCTCGGGTGCACGCCGTCGGGCAGCAGCAACGCGTCATGGGTGTGCGGCTTCAATCCTTTGACCACCGTCAAGTTCCTCGTCGACGGTCGCGTCGCAGGGACGGCGACGGCGGACTCGAACGGCTGCGTCCTCGTCGTGATCACGTTCCTGCCCGGCGAGGTGCAGATCGACGGCAGTGCGCCGGTGCCGGTGCGACACGGAGAGAACTACGTCACCATCCTTGGTCACAAGACTGAGTCCGGAGGGAACGTCAAGGTCGGACTCCGACTCCCGTTCTCGACGCCGCGTGGCGACAGCAACGCGTGTGTCGTCTCGCCGTCCGGTCCGCCGACGACGGGGTCAGTGTTCCCCACTCGACCGACGAGCAGCACGTTGCCCATCGAGACCACGACGCACGGCTTCTCCCCGACCACGCTCGCGAAGTCGATCGAGACGCCGCTCGTGCTCTCCCCGAACCGCGTGATCTTGGCGACGAGCCTGCTCGCTGCGGTGCTCGCCGCGATCCTGTCGGCAGGAGCGCTGGGGGCGATGTGGACGTCAGGGGGCGCAGCGCCAGGCGGGTCCGCCGGCGCCTCGGGCGCCGGCACGACGCCGCCACCGGGAGGCTCGCCCGCAGGCTCGGGGGGACCCGGGGGCCCGAGCGGGCCGGAGCCGGGCGGGCCGAGTGGACCGGGCGGGCCGGGCGGATCTAGCGCCCCGAGTGGTCCACCTCCTGAGAGCGCGACGAGCGGACCGGGCAGCGCGCCCAGCGTCGCTCCAGGAGCGAGCGCATTCACACGTCCGGACGGAGGATCGATCGGTGGGGGAGGTGGCGCCAGCCCATGAGCGGACCAGGTGACAGCCACGTCGAGGGGATGAACGATCCTCCCACTGGCAGCTTTGACACCTCGGCGATTGCCACGACCAGTGCCGAGCCGAACGCGCGCGCTCGCGTCGGCGCGTCGAAGTTGACGGGACACGGCGCCGCCGACTCGCTCACGAGGCACGGTGCGGCGAAGACATCGTGGTCGACGCCGGTGCTGGCATCGTCGATCAGGGACGGCGGGTACCTGCGCGCGATGCTCGGCAACGCCTACTTCGCACTGCCGATCGCGGGCCTGGTGCTCGGGATCATCGCGGGCGTCTCGACGTCGGGGCTCGCCGTTCCGCCGTCGCTCACGCTCACACTCGTCCTGATCGTCATCGGGGCACTCGATGCGCTGTCCGGTCTCCTCGCACTCGCAGGGTTCGCGATCGTCACGCTCGCGATGGGCAACCTCATCGGGTCGCACATGCTGAACGCCCCGCCCGGGGACCAGACCGCTGTCTTCACGCTGACGGGACTGTTCGGCCTGGGCGTGCTGTGGTTCGCGGGAACCCAGGTCCCGCTCCGTCTCCGCCCGCTGCGCCCGCACCGCGACGGTGCACCCGCCAGCATCTGGTTGCAGCGGGGGATCGACTACGCCGTGGCGCCCATCGTGGGGACGCTCGTCATCTGGCTCACCGCGTGGCAGATGCCGACGCTCGCCGGCAGTGGCCCCCAGGAGCTCTTCGTCTCCATCCAGAACCACCTCCACGTCGTCAAGATCGTCGCGTTCCTCGCGATCCTCGCGCGTGTGCTCCTGCAGTCGACGGCGGACCACCACTTCGCCGAGCGCCGAGCCGTGGACGCCGCCGAGGAGCCCCCCGCCCGGCCGGTCGCGATGGCGGTGCTCTTCTGGCTGGTCCGGGGCGGCTTCGGCCTGATGATCCTCTGGGAGTTCCTGGGCTTCGGGTGGATGACCTGGGTGGCGCTCGGTCTCTTCCTCGTGATCACGCCACTCGCGTGGGCCGGGCGCCAGCTCCCCGAGCGGACGCTGTCGCAGTCTCGGTACCCGTTGTACTTCCTGCGGATGGTGATCGTCATCGTCCTCGCCGAGCTGCTCTTGAGCCAGCTGACGCGCCACATGGTCAACCCGACCCCGATGCTCGGCAGCATCCTCATCGGCATCGGGATCATCCTCGCCGTGTTCGCGTTCTTCCAGCAGGCGATCGCGTTCGGGCAGAGGACGGACATCCGGACTGTGATCGCCGACGTGGTCGGCATCGCGCTGGTCGTGCTCCTGGTCGAGGGCGTCATCGGCTTCGGCATCAGGCCCTTCACCGACCCGCACGGCGTCTACGTGGCTCCGACAGGCGCCGTCTTCGTCGCCGACGCGGGGAACAACCGGGTCGTCATGGACATGAAGGACGGCTACCGAGAGACGATCGGCACCGGTCTCAACCACCCCGCCGACGTGGTGGCGGACGGTGGCACCGACGGCGCCGTGTACATCGCCGACGCCGGGAACAACCGGATCGTGCGACTGAGCGGCCTCTTCAACGACACGGTTGGCTCGGGCACCTTCAGCCTCGCGCTCGGCGGCGAGGCGCCCGGCCTCGCGCTCGCGGGCGGCCCGACGACGCAGACAACCGAGGGCAGCGGCCTCAACGACCCGCAGTCCGTGAGCGTGAACGGGCTGGGCAACCTGTTCGTCGCCGACACCGGGAACGGACGGATCGTGGAGATCCCCCGCATGGACCCGACCAACCAAAAGGTGTTCCTCACGGGACTCGATGACCCGCTCGCGGTGCTCTGCGACCCGTTCTACACCGAGACCGTCTACGTCGCGGACACCGGCGCCGGCACCGTGCTCAAGATCCTTCCCAACGGGAAGCCGTCGGTCTTCCTGCGGGGCCTTGACGAGCCCTCGGGGCTGGCCGAGGACCCCTGGCACAACTTCTACGTCTCGGAGATGGGCAGCGGCGAGGTCATCAAGGTCACGCCCTCCATGAAGGTGTCCGTCATCGACCGGGGCCTCGGGCACCCGCGAGGACTCGCCGTCGACGCCCTCGGCGACGTGTTCATCTCCGACACCGACGGTGGGCAGGTCAAGATCGTCTCGATGGCCCGCGAGCACCAGCTCCAGACGCACGGCATCCCGGATCCCTCCGCGGTGGCCTACGCGCCGTCGGGTGCGGTCTACGTCACCGACGAGTCCCAGGGCTGGCTCCAGGAGTGGGACCACGGCGCGTTGCGGACGCTCGCGTCGGGCCTCGGCCAGCCGATCGGCGTCGCTGCAGGGTCGAATGGCGAGGTCTGGGTCGACACGGCGGACGGCCGCCTCGTGCTCGTGCAGCCGAACGGGTCGTGGCGGGTCGTGACGAGCGGACTCGTGACGCCGCGCCAGCTCTACGCCACCCCCAACGCAAGCGGCTCGGTCCTCGTCGTCGAGGAGCAGAGCGGCAAGGTCGTCGAGGTCTCCTCCAGTGGCACCGTGGGGACCTTGCTCTCCGGGCTCAGCCAGCCCGAGGCGGTCGCCGAGGATGCCCAGGGCGACTTCGTCGTCGCCCAGCGCGACGGCCAGGTCAACGAGTACGCGGCGAACGGCACGAAGACCTACCTGTACAACCTGCTGGGGGTGACCGCCATCGCGATGGACGCGCTGGGCAACAGCTACGCCGCGTCGTCGACGTCCCGCCACGTCGTCATGCACGTCGCGGCGACGGGCGTGGACGCGGTCGTGAGCAGGGACTACCGGTCGCTCTCGGGCATGAGCGCGACGTCCAACGGGAGCCTGTGGATCGCCGACAAGACGAGCCTCGGGCTCTTCGTGGTCGTTCCCACCCCGCTGTTCACCCAGCTGTAGACGAAGGCACCACGGTTCGGATCGCGCCCGCGCGGCGCGCCGAGACGTAGCCGTGCTCGAGGAAGTACGCGATCGCGTCGGCGAGCGCGTCGCGCGTCGGCCTCGAGGCGTACCCGAGCTCCTCGCGCGCCCTTGAGTCGTCGAAGCGCATGTGCGTCGCGCCCATGCGGGCGCCCTCGAGCGGGACGTGGGGCTCGCGGTGAAGGAGGCGTGCCTCGATCGCGTCGCTCGCAAAGGCGGCCGCCAGAGTCACCGCGCTCGGCACGCGCAGCATCGGTGCTCGCAGCCCGCTCAACTCGGCGAGCTGTGCGAGCAGCGACTGCATCGAGACGTTCTCGCCTCCGAGGACGTAGCTCACCCCCTGTCGGCCGCGCTCGAGCGCGAGCACGTGGCCGTCGGCGAGATCGTCGACGTGCACGACGTTGAGCGTCGTGTCGACGTAGCCGGGGACCTTGCCGTTGAGAAAGTCGAGCACGAGCTTGCCCGTGGGCGTGGGCCGTCGATCACCCGGGCCCACGGGGAAGGTCGGGTGCGCGAGGACCACCGGTGCGCCCTGGGCGGCCAAGCGGAGCACCTCGTGCTCGGCGACGTACTTGGACCGCTTGTAGTTCCCGAAGAGGTGCTCGACGTGGGCGTAGTCATCCTCGCTCGCGGTCCCCCCGTGCAGCGTTGCCTGCAGCCCGATCGTCGCGACCGAGGACGTGTAACAGATGCGCTCGACGCCGCTGCGCCAGGCGGCGGTGACGACGTTGCGGCTGCCCTCGACGTTTGCGCGGTAGTACAGGTCGGGATCCTTCGGCCAGAACGCGTAGCGCGCAGCGACGTGGAAGCAGTAGCGGGCATCCGCGAAGGCGCCCTCGAGCGAGGCCGCGTCGCTGATGTCCGCAGTCACGATGTCGCTGGACACGCCGTCCAGCACGTCGGCGGCCTGTGTCTCCGTGCCCGGCTCGACAATCGCGGCCACCTCTGCGCCACGCGACGAGAGGGCGCGCGCGATGGCTGAGCCGATGAACCCGGCTGCGCCGGTCACGACGATCCGGTCACCGGGCAGTACCGCCATCACGGGGCGGCAGTCGCGGCAGGCGATCGGCGACGCCGTGTACCCCTGCGCAGGGAGCCCCTCGCCATTGCGGTCGTCGTCTCGAGCAAGAGGCCGCCGGGGCGGTGCGCGTCGCGGAGCACGTCGTCGAACGCCTCGACGACGAGGTCGATCTCTTCCTCGCCGACGGTGAGCGCGGGCAGGAGCTTGATCACGTTGACGTTGTCCGCGGCCACCTGGGTCAGGATCCGGTGCCGGTGGAAGAGCGGCAGGACCACCGTCTGCGCAAAGAACGCGGAGCGGACCCTCTCGGTCACGCGCCACCAGCGGCGCAGCCGCCTCGAGGAGGGCTCGCCGAACTCAATGCCGATCATGTGGCCCTTGCCGCGGACGTCGACCAGCATCTCGTAGCGCTCGACGAGCGGGGCGAAGCGCTCCTTCCAGTAGTCGCCCATCCGCCGTGTGTGCTCGACGAGCCCCTCGTCGTCGAGCACCGACAGGGTCGCGAGCCCCGCGACCATGGCGAGCTGGTTCTGCTTGAACGTGGTCGAGTGCACGAGCGCTCGGTCCATCGAGGAGTACACGGCGCGGAAGACGTCGTCGCGCGCGAGGACCGCGGCGACCGGGACATACCCGCCCGAGAGAGCCTTGGACGCGCAGATGAGGTCCGGCTCGATCCCGAACTGGTCGTGGCACCAGAACGTGCCGGTCCGCCCGATGCCGGTCTGGACCTCATCGATGACGAAGAGCGAGCCGGCCTCGCGGCAGGCGCGCTCAGCACCCAGCCAGTAGGTCGCCGGCGCCTCGTAGACGCCCTTGCCCTGGATGGGCTCGGCGATGAACGCCGCGACGTCGCCACGTCGGAGCTCGTCCTCGAGGGCCGTGAGGTCGCCGAAGGGGACCTCCGTCACGTCGGCGAGGAGGGGTCCGAAGCCGTCCCTGAAGGCCGCCGCGCCGTTGAGCGACAGCGCGCCGAGCGTCAGGCCGTGGTAGCCGTGGGCGCAGTACACGATGCGCCGGCGTCGTGTGAAGGCACGGGCGAACTTGATGGCCGACTCGACCGCCTCGGCCCCGGAGTTGCAGAAGTACACCCGCTCGATCTTGTCGTGGCTCCGTGCACACAGCGCCTCGGCGAGCAGTCCCGGGAACAGCGCGCAGTCCATCTGGACCATGTTCGGCAGGTCGAGGTCGATCGCCTCGTGCAGCGCGGCCTTGATCGCAGGATGCCCACGACCGAGTGCGAAGACGCCGAAGCCCGACAGCAAGTCGAGGTACCGATCGCCGGCCTCGTCATAGAGCCAGGGTCCCTCGCCGCGAACGTACGTCCGGTCGAAGCCGAGCGTGCGCAGCACCTTCGGCAACTGGGGGTTGAGGTGCGCCTCGTGGAGCGCGAACTGCTCGCCGCGGTGGTCTCGAAATGCTGCGTCGACTTGGAAGGGCACGCGACTCCTCGGAGTCCCAAGCCTACCTGCGGGGTACGCGTGCCCACGAACCGATGGGACGACACGGCGCCGTCACTGTGCAACAAGGGGGTCCGGAGTCAGTTCCCGGGCGCACCGCCGAGATGACTCCGAACCCCTCGGCAGTTGCTGTACCGAAGACTCGCGAATTGATGCGAGGCGAGGCGAGCGTCTGGCTCATCCATCGCCGTCGCAGTGACCGGTGAGTCGCCGTCGACGATCTCTTCTGGACGGGACGTCGTTTGTCTGCGCTCGTCGAGCATCGAGCCTGCTGGAGCTACGAACCTGCGACGATCTCGTGATGGCCGAACCGATGACGACCGTCCCGACGGTCTCGACGCGGGCGGTCATCGTGACGCTGGGGCTGGTGGCGCTTGCTGCTGGCTACGGGCAGTTCGGGGCAACCTCGGCGCTTGGCGACGTCGCACATGCGTTCGGCACGGTCACCAACCAGTCGACCTTTACCGCGCGCGCGGGGCTGTCGGGCTCGACGCTCGCCATCGGGCTCGGGATCCTTCGAGCGGCGTCGCTCGCGGCCCTCCCCATCGCCGCGCTCGCGGATCGAGTCGGGCGACGCCGTGTGCTGTACGTCTGCGGCGTCGTCGGCCTGTGCGTGACCGCGTCGGCATCGCTCAGCCCCGGCTTCTGGTGGTTCGTCGCGCTCTTCGCGCTCGCCCGACCGGCGCTCTCCGCCGCGAGCGCCCTCGCCACCGTCGTGACCGCCGAGCTGACGACGGCGCGCACGAGGGTGACCGCGCTCACGATCGTCGCGGCGGGCGCCGGGGTCGGTGCCGGCCTCTCTGCGATCGTCCACGGCATCGTCCGCGGCCCGAACGGGTTCCGGGTGCTCTTTGCGACGGCCATCATCCCGCTCGCCCTCGTCATCGTGCTCGTCCCGCGGCTGAAGGAGACCCTTGTGGCGCATCACGACGCGCACCCACCGCGCCTCGGCGCGATCCCTCGGGAGACCCGCGGCCGCCTCGCCATCGTGATGGGCGCGACCGCCGCCGTCGGCGCGATCTCGGGTCCTGCCAATGGCTTCGCGTTCGTCTACGCCGAGAACATCTTGAAGATCACGCCGGCCTTCGTGTCGGCGGTCGTCGCCTGCTCGGCGCTCACGGGGCTCGCTGGGCTCCTCGTCGGCCGGCGGCTCGCCGACCGGCTCGGTCGGCGTGGCGCCTACGCGATCGGCGCGCTGGCCTCGGCCGCCACGAGCCTGGTCGCCTACGCCGGGGGGCGCCCGGAGTTCGTGCTGGGCTACATGGTCGGGGTCTTCGCAGGGGGGCTGTTCGCACCTGCCGCGGCGGCGCTCGTGACCGAGTCGTTCCCCAAGGCCGTGCGCGCGTCTGCCAGCGGGTGGGTCATCGTCGCGGCGGTTCTCGGCGCCGTCGCGGGGCTCGCGGTGTTCGGGGTCGTGGCGGACGCCTCCGGCTCGCTCGCCTGGGCGAGCGCCGCGGCCTTCCTGCCGGGCCTCCCCGTTCTCCTCTTCCTTCGCTCGTTACCCGAGACGAGGGGCCTCGCGCTCAGCTGAGGCTCGGTCGGACCACAATCGATGCCTGGGCCGGACGATGGTCGCTGCTTCGTCGGTCCAGCACGCCGCCGCTCACGACCTCGATCGGACCGTGGACGAACAGGTGGTCGAGCTGGCTGTGGGGTCGCCAGCTCGGCCACGTGGCGCCCCTCGCAGCCTGCCGCCAGCCGCGCAGCACCCGGCGTGCGATGGGGCCCCAGCAGTTGAGGTCGCCGCCAAACACCGCGGCCGAGTCAGCGTCGAGCCGGTCATTGAGGTGACCGACGAGCTCTCGATACTGACCGAGCGAGCCATGCGACAGGTGCGCCCCGTGGACTGCGAAGCAACGCAGCACGCCGTTGCCCGCATCAAGCTCGAGTGCGACAAGCCGTCGGCGCGCGCGATCCCTCGCGAGCGGCGCGAGCTCGAGCACCTCGGTCGAGATGACGGGGAGACGTGTCACGATGCCGATGCACCACTCGCCGGCCTCGACGCCTCGTGCCACGGCGAGTCGCCGCTTCGCACGTCTGCCGATCGGCAGCACCGAGTCGAGGTAGAGCCCTTCGTTGCCGACGAGCAGCGATCGACGCGGCTGCCAGCGAGGGGGACCTGTGCCGCCGGTGACCCGGTAGCCCGAGGCCAGCGAGACGGTGCGGGCGGTGGCACCCGTGCGCGCTGCGATCTCGCCGACGAGATCGACCTCGTCGGACTGCCACGCCTCCTGGAGGAACAGCACGTCGGCGCCGATCTCGACGGCGACGTCGACGACGTCGGTGCGCCGACCCCATCCGTCCACCCCGGCATGCAGGTTGTACGTCGCGACGCGGAGCGGCGGCGGCACCGGCGAACCCTAGGTCGGACGGGCGCGAAGGCGCACTGTGGCAGGCTCGGTGCATGTCGGAGATCTCGACCGACCTCGGACGCCGGATGTGGTGGGTCGACGCGTTCATCGGCGAAGGGGCCCGAGGCAGCCCCGCGGTGGTGGTGCTGCTCGAGAGCCCCCTGTCGGGACGCAGTGCCAGCAGATCGCTTCGGAGCTGAGCGTCGCCGAGACCGCTTTCCTCCGGCGTCACAACAATGGCTGGGAGCTGCGCTGCTTCACGCCCACCGTCGAGGTCGACCTCTTCGGCCACGCCACGCTCGCCGCGCTGCACGTGCTCGGGACGAACCTTGGGGTCGCGGCCAACGGGTTCGTCTTCTCGACGCGGTCCGGTCCGATCGCTGGGCGCCGCGAGGGCGCCCAGCTCGTCATCGAGCTGCCGCGCCACGCGATCACGCCAGCTGACGACGAGGGCATCGAGCGCGCGCTCGGGCCCGTCCAGCAGGCATGGGCGACCGAGGCGGGCGACCTCGTCGCGCTGCTCGAGTCCTACGACGCGCTGTGCGCCCTCGACCCCGACGCCGTCGAGATGTTCTTGGTGCCGGCCTCGCTCGTCGTGGCGATGGCCCTCGGTGGCATCGACTCGGACATCGCGATCCGGGTGTTCGCGCCTCGGCTGGGCGTACGAGAGGACCCGGTCACGGGACGTGCGATGTGCGCGCTCGCCCCGATCTGGCACGAGCGCACCGGGGAGGACCGACTCTTGGTGCGCCAGGTCTCGATGCGCGGCGGCGTGCTCGCTGCCACTCTCTTCGACGACCGCGTCGAGGTCTTCGGCCGTGCCCGGACGTTCCTTTCAGGTGAGCTGTGGGCGTAGGGGAGCCGACCGACCGGACGCGGGTCCGTCGCGCGCCGAAGAAGGCTCGCTACGACGAGGCGACCGTCCACGCCATCATCGACTCGGTGCCGATCTGCCACGTCGGCGTCGCCCTCGTCGACAGCGGCGAGGTCGTCGTGCTCCCGTTCCTGCACGCGCGCCGCGAGGACGTCGTCTACCTGCACGGCAGCCAGTCGAACCAGCTGCTTCGGTCCCTGCTCGCCGCTCCCCAGGCATGCGCGACGTTCACGTCGTTCGACGGGCTGCGCGTCGCGCGGACCGGGTTCCACAGCTCGGTGATCTACCGCAGTGTCGTCGCCTTCGGTCCCGTGCGGGTCGTCGACGCCGTGGCCGAGCACGAGCGAGTCCTCGACGTACTGGTCGAGGCCGTGCTACCCGGCCGCAGCGCCGAGGTGCGCCGGCCGAACGACCGCGAGCTCGCCCTGACCGCCGTCCTCGCGCTGACGATCGCCGAGGCGAGCGCGAAGATCTCCGAAGGTCCGACCGACGACGACCAAGAGGACATCGACGCAGAGGTCTGGGCGGGCGACGTCCCCGCCTCCCTCGTCTACGGCTCGCCGGTCGGGGCGACCAACGGGGCCATGGCGCGCGGGTCGATCCCGGTGCCCCCGAGCGTCCGCGCCCTGACGCAGCGGTGACGAGCGACGCGCGTGCGGCCGCGCTCGTGGGCGCCCTGGTCGGGCTCCACGCGGCCGACACCCTCGAGGACGAGGATCGCCGAGCGACCGTCCAGATCCTCGAGACGCTCGCGCGCCCGTTCGACGAGGACGCCCAGCCCGCGCACGTGACGGCGTCGGCGTTCGTCCTCTCCACCCTCGGGGTCGTGCTGCACCGGCACCGGCACCTGGGGATCTGGGTGCAGCCGGGCGGACACGTCGAGCCCTCCGAGCAGCCCGGCGCCGCGGCAGTCCGCGAGACGCGCGAGGAGACGGGTCTTGCTGCGAGCCATCTCGAGCCACCGCTGCTCGCCCACGTGAATGTCCATCACGGGCCCCGGTCCCACCACCACTTCGACTGCCGCTGGCTGCTCGTCGCGCACGCGACCGAGCTGGAGCCGGCAGAAGGCGAGAGCACCGAGGTGTCGTGGTTCCTTCCCGACGCCGCGCTCGAGCGATGCGAGCCGGGCCTTCGCGGCGGCCTCGAGAAGGTGTTTTCCCTTGCGCGAGGACTGGGGCTCGCCGAGGTGGCATCGTGGCAAGCGTGAATGTGGCCCTGCTCGCGCTCGCGGACCACGACGAGACGATCGTCCGGACTCGCCACGAGGTCGCGCACCCCGCCTCCAGGTCCGACCTCGACGCCGCAGTGGCCGAGCTCGCCGCTGCCACTGCGGCGATGCGTGCGCTCGACGAGGACCGCAGGCCGCTCGCCACCCGTGCCGACGAGCTCGAGCGCGACGCGACGACCGCGAGGGACCGTGCGTCGGCGATCGCCCGGCGGCTCGACGAGTCGACTGGAGCAGGGCGCGAGCTCGAGGCGATGGCCAACGAGCGCGACGCGCTCGTCGCGCGAGGGGACCTGCTCGACGAGGAGCTCCTCGGCATCTACGAGCTGCTGGAGCCGCTCGACGAGCGACTCGAGACGCTGCGGGCCACGGCCCTCGACGCCGCCGCTCACCGTGAGCGAGCCGAGGCCTCGGTCAGCGACGAGGCATCGTCGGCGACCGCTCGGCTCGAAGCGCTCGTGGCCGCACGCGGCGCGCTCGCCGACGCGATCGACGCCGCGACGCTCGGACGGTACGAGGTCGCGGCGGGGCGCGCGGGGGGGATCGGGGCGGCGAGGCTCGTCAACGGCCGCTGCGGTGGCTGCCATATCGCGGTGCCCGCTGCGATCGTGGACCAGCTCGCCCACGCCCCCGAGGGCACGATCGTCGTCTGCGACGAGTGCGGCCGGCTGCTGACTCGGTGAGCCTCGTGCTCGTGCGACACGGCCGCACCGAGTGGAACCGCGAGCGTCGCCTCGTCGGGCGCAGCGACGTCGCCCTCGACGAGGTCGGGCGCGACCAGGCGAGTGGCGTCACCGAGCTGCTGGGTGAGGTCGTTGAGCTTCGCACGAGCCCGTTGCGACGGGCCCGCGAGACCGCCCAGCTGCTCTCGACGGGTCTCGCACCAATCGTGGACGAGTCGTTTGTCGAGCTCGACTACGGCGAGTTCGAGGGCCGTCGGCTCGACGAGGTGGCCGCCCCGCTCTGGGCGGCGGTCCGCGACGACGCGACGCATCGCTGGCCCGGTGGCGAGTCGCTGGCCGACGTCCAGGCGCGGGTCGCCGCGGCGTGCGACGCGCTCTTCGCTGAGGACGGGTCCGGGGCGCGCCGCGAGGACGGTGACGTCGTCGTCGTGAGCCACGTGAGCCCGATCAAGGCGGCGGTCGCCTGGGCCCTCGACGCGCCCGCCACCGTTGCGTTGCGCCTGCGCCTCGACAACGCGTCGGTGACGCGCATCGGCTGGGGACCGGCGGGGCCGGTGCTCCTCAGCTTCAACGCCATCGGGGCGCGACCGCGCTAGGCGCGGTTGATGAACTCACCGAGGACCTCGGCGAGCTCCTCGCCCGCGTCCTCCTGGAGGAAGTGGCCTGCGCCCTCGATGGTCGCGTGTGGCTGGCCCGCCGCCCCCGGCACGCGCTCGAGGAACTTGCGGTCCGAGCCCTTCGTGATGGCGTCACCGTCCGAGTAGCAGCACAGGAACGGCCGGTCGAAGCGCCCCAGGGCGTCCCACGCGGCGCGGTTTGCCGCCGCGGCAGGGTCCGTGGGCGACGTCGGCACGAGCATAGGCAGCTGCCGCGGCCCCTCCTTGTAGGCGTCGTCGGGGAACGGCGCGTCGTAGGCGGCGACGGCGCCGGCCACGAGGCCACGTGCGCAGCCGAATGAGACGACCTGGCCGACCTCGAAGCTCGGCGTCGACTGGGAGTACTGCTGCCAGGCGAGGAACGCGTCGTTCGGCGGCCTGTCGCCGGTCGGCAGGCCGGTGTTGCCCATGGCGACGCGTTTGAAGCGCTCGGGTTGCTCGGCCACCAGCCGCAGACCGATCAGCCCGCCCCAGTCCTGACCGAACACCGTGACGCCATCGAGGCCCGCGACGTCGAACAGCGCGGCTCGCAGCCACTCAACGTGGCGGGCGTAGGTGTGCTCGTCGCGCGAGGCGGGCTTGTCGGAGCGACCGAACCCGATGAGGTCCGGGGCGACCACCCGATGGCCGCGCGCGACGAGTGGCGGGATCATCGAGCGGTAGAGGTAGGACCAGGTCGGTTCGCCGTGGAGCAGGACCACGACCTCGCCGGAGCTCGACGCGCCCGTGTCGAGCATCGAGAGGCGCAGCGGGTCGCCGCCGGTCGGGTCGGGCACCTCGGCGGTCACGACGGGGAAGTCGAAGCCCTCGAGCGTCGCGAATCGCTCCTCGGGCGTGCTCAGTCGCTGCATCTCGTGCGATCCCTCCGTGCTGGGCGACCGGGTGCGTGGCTCGCCCTGGTGCGCGTCGTGCCCGCGCCGCGCGCCAGCCCCGGCGACCGTAGCGCGCGCTCGACGCGGCACGCGAAGAGCCGTGCGTCGGTCCGTATGCTGCTCGCGACGGAGGGAGGACCACGTGCGACGACGCATGCTTGGACAGGGGCTCGAGGTGTCCGCGCAGGGACTCGGGTGCATGGGGATGAGCGACTTCTACGGCGCTCGCGACGACGTCGAGTCGATCGCGACGATCAACAGGGCGCTCGAGCTCGGCGTCGACTTCCTCGACACCGCCGACATGTACGGCCCGCACACCAATGAGGTGCTGGTGGGCAGGGCGATCAAGTCCAATCGCGACGCGTACGTGGTCGCGACGAAGTTCGGCAACGAGCGCCTCGCCGACGGCAGCTTCGTCGGGATCAACGGCCGCCCGGACTACGTGCGCGCAGCCTGCGACGCGTCCCTGCTGCGGCTCGGGATCGAGACGATAGACCTGTACTACCAGCACCGCGTGGACCGCGGGGTCCCCGTCGAGGAGACCTTCGGCGCGATGTCCGAGCTCGTGGAGGCCGGCAAGGTTCGGCACCTCGGCATCTCCGAGGCGTCCGCGGGCACGATCCGCCGCGCCCACGGCGTGCACCCGCTGACCGCCGTGCAGTCGGAGTACTCGCTGTGGACGAGGGACCCCGAGGCCGAGGTGCTCGCCACGTGCCGCGAGCTTGCGATCGGCTTCGTCCCCTACAGCCCGCTCGGACGTGGGTTCCTGACAGGGAGCGTCCGCGGCCCCGACGACCTCGAACTCACCGACACGCGCCGCCAGCACCCCCGCTTCGAGGGGGACAACGCGGCGAAGAACGCCGCGCTCGTCGAGGTCGTGAGGCAGGTCGCCGCGGAGCTCGGTGCCACTCCCGCCCAGGTCGCGCTCGCGTGGGTCCTCGGCCGCGGCGACGACGTCGTTCCGATCCCGGGGACCAAACGCCGCACGTACCTCGAGGAGAACGTTGCGGCCGACTCGATCGGGCTCACCGACGAGGCGCTCGCGACCCTGGCCGAGGCCTTCGCTCCGGGGGTGGCGGCAGGGGACCGCTACCCCGAGCGAGCCATGCAGGCGATCAACGGCTAGCTAGTCCACCGACCAGTCATCGACGGATCGCGCGGATGACGACCACGCGGCGACGTGGTCGTCATGGGTGGCGACCAGCACGGCGGCGCCCGTGTCATCGAGCGCGCGCAGGACGACTCGCACCGCGTCGCGATCAAGCCCGGCTGTCGGCTCGTCGAGGACGAAGCAGTCGGGGAGTCCTGCGAGGAGTCGCGCAAGTGCGAGCCGCCGCCGCTCGCCTCCCGAGAGGTCCATGGCCCTCGGACCGATGACCGCGTCCAGCCCACCTCGCTCGTCGAGGACGTCTTGGAGACCGACGCGCTCGATCGCGGCCCGCAGGCCGGCCTCGTCGATGCCCCGCCCGACGTCGAGCACGTCTCGCACGCGCCCCTCGAGCAACGTCGGGGTGGCCGAGAGCCATGCGAGACGCTCGCGGAGCGATGCCTCCTCGAGGTCGCCGATGTCGACCCCGTCGAGTGAGATCGTCCCGCCGACGGGCTGCTCCAGCCCCGAGGCGACCGCGAGCAGGGACGACTTGCCAGACCCAGTCGGTCCGAGGACCGACACCGTGCTGCCCGGCGCTGCCACGAGGCTGACCTCATGGAGGAGCACCGGCCCGTTCGCGCTGGCCGTGACGTCGACCTCGCGAAGCTCGAGGTCCCCGCGTCCCGCCCGTGTCGTGCCCGAGCCGACCGGCTCTGCCAGCGAGCCCAGCCGCTCGGCCGCCCCCGCGACGGCGCCGAGCGAGTCGAGCACCGCGGGGATCCCGACCAGCAGCTCGGTGCAGGCCAGCGTCGCGAGCACCACACCGGCAGCGAGCCCAGCGTGCGACGTCGGCAGTCGGACCGCGCCGACGGCGATGAACAGCGCGGCGCCACCCGCGAAGCCCGCGGCGACGCCCAGGGTGGAGCCGGACGACGCTCGCCGCGCGGCGAAGTGATCGGCTCGATCAGCGAGCGCGGTCGTGGTTGCCGCGTGGCGCGAGCTCGCGCCGAGTGCGGCGAGCGAGCCGGCGGCATGGGTGAACTCGACGACTCGGGCCGCGACGCTGCCTCGGAGGCGGGCCTCTTCGACGCCGAGGTCCACGACGCGCCGCGCGCGCCGCGCCGTGAGCGTGACGACGAGCGCGGTCGCCAGGGCGAGACCCGCACCAGCGACGGGCACGGCGATCGCGATGAGCACGGACGCCGCGAGGAGGGCCAGCACCGAGGACGCCGCGGGGACGAGGACGCTGACCCACAGGTCCTGGAGGCGATCCGTGTCCTCGAGGCACCGCGCGAGGAGGTCGCCCGTCCTCGCGGAAGCGAGGCGCGAGGGCGACCACGTCGCCACGCTCTCCAAGAGCCACGTGCGCCACCCGCTGAGTCCGCCCAGCCCGAGATCGTGCGCGGCGACGCGCTCGGCGTGACGCAGCGGTGCACGGAGGAACGCGACGACCTCGACGGCGACGAGCAGTCCGACGACGCTCGCGAGACCCGGCCGCATCGACGACCACGTGAGGAGCCCGGTCGCGCCGCCGACGAGCGCGATGCCCGCCAGCTGTGCGATCGCGCCACACAGGACCGCTCGGATGACCACACCGCGAGCCGGCGCACCCCGTTGCAGCGTCGTCGCGAGCACCTCAGAGGGCCGGGCGGTCACGACGCCACCAAGAGCGAGCCGAGGTCGAGTCGCGGCGAGGCAACCAGCAGCGGTCGCTCGTGGGCAACCTCGATGACTGTGCGCGACGCGAGGAAGGCGCTAAGGCTGCTGCGCAGCTCGGCGAGCGCGGCGTCGTCCAGGTGCGCGCCGATCTCATCGAGGAGCAGCACGCCGGGCTTGCGGAGCACCACGCGCGCGAGGGCAAGCCGCGCACGTTCCCCCGCGCTGAGCAGCCGGCCCTCCTCGCCAACCTGCTGGTCGAGCCCCGCTGCGGATCGCGCGACGAGCGCTGCAAGGCCGCACCTCGCGATCGCGTCAGCGAGCACGTCAAGCTCGAGACCCGGCGTGCCGAGCTCGAGATTCTCCCTGATCGAGCCGTCGACCACCAGTGGCTGCTGTTCGACGATGCCGAACAGCGCACTGCGCTGGCGCGGCGAGAGACCGACGGGGGCGGCGTTGCCGACACGCAGATCGCCGCCTGCGACGAGGGGGGCTCCCATGAGGGCGCACAGCAGGGTGGACTTCCCCGATCCGGTCGGGCCGGTCACCACGAGCGTGCCGGCCGCTGGCACTGCGAAGGAGAGGTCCTTCGTCACGACGTGCCCGCCAGGGGCCGCGACGAGCGCGACGTCCTGGAGCGACACGACCGCAGGCGCCGACGCGATCGCCGGCAACTGCGACGTGGGCTCGGGTCGCCGAGGTGCTGCCGCCGCGCTCGCTGCGGCGAGCATCGAGAGCGCCGCGCGCCCGTCCGCACCGGCATGGAACGCGGCACCCGCTGCTCGAAGCGGCGCGAAGACCTCGACGGTCAAGAGCACTGCTGCGAGCGCGTGGCCGAGACCCATCGAGCCGTTCAACAGCCTGAACCCGTCAACCATTGCCACGAGCCCGACGGCCGCACCCGCGAGGACGTCGAGGGTGGTCGCTGAGGAGAGGCCGATGCGCAACGAGCGGCGCGTCGACTCGACCATCCGCGTCGTTGCGGCCGAGAGCTCGTCCTTGCCCCGCTCGACCGCGCCGAGGGCGCGCAACTCAACGGCACCGTCGAGCAGCTCGAGGGCGCGACCACCGAGCGAGCGAAGCCTCGCGAGCCCGGACTCCGCCTCGGCAGCCGCGCGCCGACCGAGGACGATCATGACGAGGGGCACCACGAGCGCGACTGCTGCGGCGATCCCCGCAGAGAGGGGGTCGATCAGCCCGATTGAGGTGAGGACCACGATCGGCACCCAGATGGCCGCGACCCTCGCGGGCAGGGCACGGGACAAGAAGATCCCCACGTCCACGGCGCTGCGCGCGACGAAGGTCGCGGCCACGCCCGCGCGCACCGGGGCCCCTCGAGCGATGGCGTCGAGCATCTCGGTTCGTGCCGCCGCGGCGGCCACCGCCGCGGTCCGCCGCTCCGCGGCGTCCAGTCCCGTTCGCGCGCCGGCTCGAATGAGGACGACCCCGACGACGAGCGCGGCCACGAACAGGACTGAGATCCGGACGTTGCCGTCCCCGTGTGTCATCGCGACGACGAGCGTCGTGGCGAGCAGCACCGTCGCCACGTTGACGAGCGCGAGCAGCACCTGGAAGAGCTCCAGGTCCACGACACGCCAGTCACCACCAAGCAGCCGCCGGCGCCACGCGATGAGCTCGTGGCGCGACAGCGCGGGCGGCGCTCCTTCAGTGGCCATGACGAGCGAGCCTACGAGTCGGCCGGACGGGCATCCTCGACGTGGGGGAGATCGTGAGCCGGACCTTCCAGCCAGTCACGGAGCGACCTCGTCGCACGGCAGTCGTCCTCGTTGTAGGCGAGGATCCTCGCCGTCGCGGCTCGCGCCAGCGCCTCGTCGTCGCCGAGGGCGTCCTCGTACCAGGCCATCGACGCCTCGCCGCTCGGCGCCTCGTCGCGCCACCTGAAGCCCGCGGCCGTCGCCACCACCTTGAGACCGGCAGGTCCAGCCGTCTGGATCTGGCTCGTCACGAGCTCGTGCACGTCGACCAGGGACGCCCCGAGCACCGCGTCGAGCGCCGCGGGCCTCGGCAGCCCGACGACGCCCGAGGACATGGCGCGACGGACCTGGGCGAGCTCGGCGTGCTCCCAGAAGCAGTAGAGCCCCACCGACCTGCCCGCGGCGAGCACCGTGTCGACGGTCGCGGACAGCCAGTCGAAGAACTCGACGAACAGACCAGCCTCGGACAGCGGCGTCAGCCCGCCCCACTCAGCGAACGAGCGGTAGCCGTCGTCGACGCCTGCGACTGGGCGTCGCGACGTGACGAGCGTCCCCCAGAGGTAGGTCACATTGTTGTAGCTCTCCATGTCGAAGTCGATCTCGACGTCGCGACGCCGCGCGTCGAGCTGCTCGGCGTCGACGAGCCGCAGCATCGAGCCACGCACCTCTACTCGTGCCCGGCGGACGAGCCGGGCTGCGTCGCGCACCTGTCGGCCGAGTGCGACGCCGATTGGTGTGCGTGCGTCGCTCGGTTCGTCTCGTGTCGCGATGCCGAGGGCGACGTCGTCCAGGCTCGCCGCGGCGAGCTCGCGTCGAGTCGAGATGCCGACGGCCCGGAGCAGCGTCTGGTTCGGCCCGTCGGTGAATCGCACCAGGCTGACGTCGTCGGTTGCCGCGAGCGTCGCGTGGCACGCCTCGCGGTAGGGGCACGACTCGCACTCGCGGTGCCACCACGCCGCGCCCGGCCGTGGCAGCGACGGGTCCGTGCCGCGAGCCTTGGTCTCGGCCAGCAGCGCGACCCGTTCGGCGAATCGCGCGTCATAGAGCGCAAGTGCGGAGCTCGCCCCGTCCACGGCGTTGTCCAGTGCGAACCACCAGAGCGTCGAGCTTCGATCGATGATCCCAGCGAATGGGCGTGACGAGTCCGCCGCGTCGAGTGACTCGAGACGCCGGTGGTGGTGAGCGAGCCGGAGGAGGTCCATCCGCCAGGCCCCACCCTTGCGGAGTCGCCGACCAGTGCGCGCCACGGCGTGGGCGAGCAACGGTGACGAGAGCTCAGAGGCGAAGAACGACCCGGTTCCCTCGGTCGTCACGAAGTGGTTGTGCACGTCGACCGGGAGCCAGCGCGCCGGCCCGCCGTCTCGGTGCGCGACCAGGAGTGACGGGGCGCCATGTCGCCGCCCGACGTCGTCCCTCGGCAAGGACGGCGACACGATGAGGTCGAGGTCATTCGAGGTCAGTGCCTCGAGCGTCCGATCGGTGTCACGGTCCGCGTCGAGTGCCCGCGAGCCGTGCTGCTCGAGGATCGAGCGCGCGACCAACCGCCGGTGCGCCGCCGCGGCCTCGGTGCGTCGCAGGATCGACTCGTCGCGATCAACGACTCGTGCCACCGGCTCGACGGAGTCGTGCTCGAGCACGACACGGAACGAGCATCGTGCGGCGGCACCCGCGTCGAGCGTGGAGGACGGGTCGGTCACGACTGCAGGCCCACGTCGCCCCCGTGATCGTTTCGCCACGAGGCCCAGAGCGCGGCGTACTCGCCGCCGCTCGAGAGCAGCTCATCGTGGGTCCCGAGCTCGATGATCATCCCGTCGGCCACGACCGCCACACGATCGGCGTCATGGGCGGTGTGGAGCCGGTGCGCGATCGCGACGACCGTGCGGCCGGCGAGGACGGCCGAGAGCGATCGCTCGAGGTGGCGAGCCGCCCGCGGGTCGAGGAGGCTCGTCGCCTCGTCGAGCACCAAGGTGTGTGGATCGACGAGGACCAGGCGCGCGAGCGCGAGCTGCTGAGCCTGGGAGGGGGACAAGGGGAATCCGGTCGAGCCGAGCTCGGTCTCGACCCCCTCGGGGAGCTGCTCGGCCCACTCGAGCGCGTCGACCGCCTCCAGCGCCGAGCGCAGCTCGGACGGCGCGGCGTCGGGCTTGGCGAGTCGGAGGTTGTCGGCGAGGGTGCCGATGAAGACGTGATGCTCTTGGGTCACGAGCGCGACGTGTCCCCGAAGGTCGTCGAGATCGAGGTCGACGAGCTGCACGCCGCCGACCTCGACCGCACCGGTTCGAGGTCGGTCGACACCAGCGAGGAGGCGCCCGAGCGTCGACTTGCCGGCCCCGGAGGGGCCGACGACCGCAATCCGCTCACCTCGCGCGAGCCCGAGTGACACGCCTCGCAGCACGTCGTGGCCCTGGCGGTAGGCGTAGCGGACGTCCTTGGCCTCGATCCGCTCGTCGACGGGCGCCTCGCCGGTCGGGGCGCGATC
The DNA here is from genome assembly GCA_035510855.1 of Acidimicrobiales bacterium. Classification (GTDB taxonomy): domain Bacteria; phylum Actinomycetota; class Acidimicrobiia; order Acidimicrobiales; family RAAP-2; genus Palsa-459. The sequence continues at coordinate 2,885 of DATKGG010000019.1, read as the reverse complement.
GTCATCCACGAACGCGACGCCGATCAGCCTCGCCATCGAGGTCGAGCCGACCTGCAGCTCGTCGAGCCACGAGATCACCCGGTCGACGGGGTCCATGAGGGCGACGGCGTAGATGGTGTCGCTCGTCGCCGCACCGATCCCGATCACGTGGTGGTACGCGAGGATCCCGCTCCATAGCAGCGTGGTCGCGACGGCCAGCGTGTAGGCGAACTCGACCGACGGGAACCAGCGGAGGCGGAGCGCGAGCGTGTACATCTCGGCGTCGTACGCCTCGCCGATGTCGGTGTCGACACGGCCCGCCTGGCGATTGGACAGTCGCAGAGCGTCGATGGTCCGGGCGCCGTCGACGGTCTCTGAGATGGTGCCGGACATCGTCGCGTAGGCAGCCCGCTCTCGCAGGTATCCCGCGGGCGCGTAGCGCAGGTAGCGGCGCGTCGAGAGGTACAGGATCGGTGCGGCGGCGAAGATACCCAGGGAGGCGAGTGGCGAGACGATCACCATGATGAGCAACGTCAGCGCCGCGGTCAGCAGCGCGACCATCCACTCGGGTGCCGCGAAGCGCACCGTCCGCGACAGCGCGTCCATGTCGTTCGTGGTTCGACTCAGCAGGTCGCCGGTGCCGGCGCGCTCGACGGTCGAGAGTGGCAGGCCGAGGACATGGCCCAGGAATTCCTCGCGAAGGCGGGCGAAGACGGTCTCGCCGAGCACGTAGCTCTGGCGGCGCGACACGAAGGTGAACACGCTCTGGATCACCGCGGCGCCGAGCAGGACCCCGACGAGCACGTCGGCGCGACCGACCGTCAGGTGCTTGTCGTGGATGTCCTGGGTCAGCTCGCCAATCACCCAAGGCCCGACGAGGCCCGCCACCGCCGCGAGCGCGTACAGCGACAGCATCCGGACGAGGTCGCGGCGGTAGCTGCGCGCGAGCGTGAGGCCGTGCGAGCGGACCTGCTGGGACGTTGCGATCGGGAGCATGCTCATGCGTCGTTCCCCCGCAGGATGAGCGCACGGTAGGACGGGACCGTGTCGAGCAGCTTGGCGTGCGGCCCGGAGGCGACAATGGACCCGTCCACGATGAACACGACCTGATCCGCGCGCTCGAGGAGGAGCGGACTCGTCGTGGCGACGATCGTCGCGTTGCAGCCGCGAGCTTCGCGGAGCCGGCTCGCGATGCGACCTTCGGTGTGCGTGTCCACGGCCGAGGTTGGCTCCACGAGCACGAGGAACTCAGGGTCCATGAGGAGGGCCCGTGTCAGCGCAAGTCGCTGGCGCTGTCCGCCTGAGAAGCTACGTCCGCGCTCCTCGACGTCCGTGTCGAGGCCGCTCGAGAGCGCGTCGAGCACGTCTTCGGCGCTCGCCTGCCCAATGGCGGTGAGAATCTCGGCGTCGCTGAATCGCGCGTGCGGCGCGAGCTCCTCACGAAGGGGGCCGGTGAAGAGCCTCGGCTCGACGTCGCTGACGACAACGCGAGTGCGAACCTCCGCGAGATCGAGATCCTCAAGGAGAACACCACCGAGCGACGCAGCGCTGCGCGCTGACGGTCCCGGTGGCGTGAAGTGACCGAGGCGGTCGGCGATCGCTTGGGCCTCTTCTGGGGTCTCGGTGACGAGGGCCGTGAGCAGTCCGCCAGCTGCCTCGAATCCCGAAGCAGGATCGAGAAGCGACCCGCCGACCGGCGGCGACGACGCCGGCTCGGCGGGCGTCGAGGTCCACGGCTGGACCGCGAGCACCGCGATCACCTTGCGTGCGCCAACAAGTCCGCGAGTTGTCGCGATGATGCCCTCGATGCCTGTCCGCAACGGCAACGTGAGGAACGCGCTCAGTCCGTAAAAGATGATCATTTGAGATGATCCGAGGGACTTTCCGACGACGAGTCGCGCCGTGAGAATGGTGACGGCGGCGACCAGCATCGACGGCAAGAGCACCTGTCCGGACTCGAGCAGCGCCTGGGGCGAGGCGACCCGGTTGCCGGCGCGCCGGACGACGTCGCTTCTTGCTCGGTAGCGGCCCAGGAACTCCTCTTCGCCACCGACGCCCCGCAGGATTCGAAGCCCCGCAACGGTGTCGGCGCCGAGAGCAGTGAGCTTCCCGACGACCTCACGTTGCACGGCCTGGGTGGAGTGAAGTGGGCGCATCAGCGGCACGGTGAGGACCATGAGGACGGGGACACCGAGGAGCACGATGATGCCGAGCTTGACGCTGGACGCGAACAGGTACGCCGCGATCGCGAGCCACGAGACGACGGCGCCGGCGAATCGCGCTGAGACGTCGAACATTCCCCCGACCCGGATCGCATCGGACGCAACGGTGTTGACGACGTCGCCTGAAGGGATAGCGGCCGGCAGTGCGGGACCGGTCTCGGCTGCGTGGCGGCCAAGGAGCTGGATCGACCGGTATGACGCCACGAGCCAGTTCGTCACGGCGTATCGGTGGCGCATCCGTCCGCTGAATGCCTGCACGCAGCCGAGACCAACGACGACGCCTGACCAGCCCAGCAGTGTGCCAAGGCGCCCGCTCCCGACCCCGTTGCCGATGGCGTCGCCGATCGCGACGAACACGAGTGCCTGGGAGACCATCCACAGGATGCCGTAAAAGGTCCCGCCTGCGAGCTCGCGCCATTGGAGCCTGGCGAGCCAGAGGACGTAGCGGAGGGGCGACCGCAGATCAGGGGTGCCAGGGTCTTCCTCTGGCAGGCGACGCATTTACACAACGCTACCGCGAAGTGGCGTCACTTAGAGGTCGACTGCCCAGCAGCGCCGTCGCTTGGTGGCACCGGCACCGAGAATCGGCTCGTCGATTCGCCCGGCAGGCACTCCAGCGCGACCGACCTGCGTCGGCTCGACACCCCCGGGCTACCGCACCAGGTGGCACGCCCAATGCTCCCC
>DATKGG010000018.1:0-2497 GCA_035510855.1 Acidimicrobiales bacterium | reverse complement strand
TTCGGCTTCGGGCTGCACCACTGCCTCGGCGCGCCGCTCGCGAGGCTCGAGGCGAGGATCGCGCTGCGCCGCTTCCTCGACCGCACGGGCTCGTTCCACGTCGCCGACGGCGCGGTCCCGCACTACCGACCGAACTTCGTGCTGCGGGGCCTCGAGCACCTGGACGTCGCCGTGGACGCGGCGTGAGGCGCAACGAGTCGGCGCCGACGCGGCCCTTCACGGTCTGCGTCGACGTCGGCGCGACCTCCTTGCGCGCCGGCGTCGTCGACGCCCGAGGCGAGCTCGTCGGCGAGCGCGTGAAGCTCCGCACCTCGTGGCCGATGACCCCGCCGCGGCTGATCGAAGAGGTCGCCCGGCTCGTCGTGCGGCTCCCGCGCGGCGACCGGCTGGCCCTGGGGTTCCCCGGCCCGGTCCTCGACGGGACGGTCGTGCGCGGGGCGAACCTCGAGCGACCGGGTGGCCCGGGCACGGCCCGCACGGACGCGCTCGGCGCCGCGTGGTCGGGCTTCGAGCTGCAGCGGCGGCTCGAGGCGACCTTCGAGCTCGACGCGCGGGTGGGCAACGACGCGGACGTTGCCGCGCTCGCGTGCGCGTCGGGCAAGGGCCTCGAGCTGACGGTCACGCTCGGCTCGGGCCTCGGCACGGGCCTCACCTTGGACGGCGCGCTCCTGCCGCACCTCGAGTGCTCCGAGCTGCGATGGAGCCGGCGCGAGACGTTCGACGACGTGCTCGGCGAGCACGCCCGCAAGCGCGACGGCGACGCCAAGTGGCACGCGAGGGTGATCGGCGCGCTGCGCCAGCTGGGCGACGTCGTCGGCTTCGACCACCTCCACCTCACTGGCGGCAACGCGCAGCGCGTCAACCGCGACGACCTTGGCGAGGTCGCCGCGATCACGACGGTCTCGTCGTCGCGGTCGGGGATCCTTGGCGGGGTCCTCCTGTTCGGCCCGACCCGCTAGGGAGGGGAGCCGCGAGCTCGACCGCCGCAGTCGCGAGCACGCGAGCGGCGATGCCGAGGCAGCCCTCGTCGAGCGCGAAGGTCGGGCTGTGGTGCGGTCCGCTCGTCCCGTCGAGGCGCCCCGCCCCGACGAAGAAGTAGCAGCCCGGGACCCGGTTGAGGAACTCGGAGACGTCGTCGCTCGGGGTGACCGGCGGGATCGTGAAGGCGGCGTGCTCGCCCACGACGCGCCGCGCCGCGGCGAGGACCACTTCGACCGCGGCGCCGTCGTTCACGACCGCGGGCGCGTGGTCGTCGAGGCTGACCGCTAGCTCGGCGTCGTAGGCGGCGCCCAGCACCTCGCAGCGCCGACGGAGCTCGGCGATCGCGCTCGTGGTCTGGGACTCGGTGAACGTCCGCAGCGTCCCGCGCAGCGACGCGGTCGAGGGCACGACGTTCGGTGCGGTGCCCGCGGCGAGCATCCCTGCGCTGCACGCGCACGCGGTGCCATCGTGCGTGAGCCCGTCGACCACGGCACCGAGCTCGGTCGCGAGCTGGGCGACAGCGAGCAGGACATTGCCCGAGGCTCCCGCGGTCGCGCCGTGCCCGCCGGCACCTCGGGCGGTCACCGTGAAGGAGCGGACCTCGGCCATGAGCACGCCCTCGCGCGTCGCCACGGTCCCGACCGGCGCCATCGACGTCACGTGACAGCCGATGGTCGAGCTCGCGTCGAGCCCGTCGAGCACGCCGCCGGCGACCATCGCCTTGCCCCCGCCGAGCGACTCTTCAGCGGGCTGGAAGATGAAGACGTAACGGCCCGGCAGCTCGGCTTGGCGAGCGGCAAGGACTCGCGCCACGCCGAGCATCGCCGCGGTGTGGGCGTCGTGGCCGCAGGCGTGCATCAGGCCGTCGAGCTTCGAGGTCACCGGTGAGCTCGACGCCTCCTGGACCGGGAGCGCATCGAGGTCCGCGCGCAGGAGCACGGTGCTGCCGGGCTTGGCGCCGATGAGCTCGTAGACCGCCCCCGTTGGCGTCGGGCACGGGCGCGCCGAGAGGCCGAGCGAGTCGAGCCGGTCCGTGACGATCCGGGTCGTGCGGTGCTCGTCGAAGCCGAGCTCAGGATGCTCGTGCAGGTCGCGGCGGGTGTCGACCATCTCATCGGTGGAACTGGTGACGAGCGCGTCGAAGCTGTCGAAGAGGTCAGGCATGCCCGGAGCGTAGGGCGGGGCAAGCGCTTGCGCTCGGTCCAAATCACTCGAGCGGGTAGCATCTGTGCGCCCCGCACGCGGCTGTGCGGGGCACTTGCGCTCGTAGCTCAACGGACTAGAGCATCTGACTACGGATCAGAAGGTTGGGGGTTCGAATCCCTCCGAGCGCGCGAACGGCAGGGCGGCATCGCGCCTCTTCAGAGGGCATGTCCTGACCGGCGTGACTCCTTCCACGTCGAGCAGTTGAGTGCCATTGTTAGCAACGCGTTAGCAACGGCCGCCCCGCGAGCGCGCCGATCGTGTTAGCAACGCATCGCCATGGACTGCAAAGTCCCTGTTCACCTCCCCTCCC
>DATKGG010000017.1:0-48782 GCA_035510855.1 Acidimicrobiales bacterium | reverse complement strand
CAGGCTTTCGAAATGGGATCTGGATGAACAACGGTGCTGGCACCGGCTCCTGTGTCCTCGTGTTCGATACCAAGGCGAGCGCGCAGTCTGCGGTCGCGCCGATGACGCCCGAAGGCGGCCCCGAAGTGCTTGATGTCGAGGTGCTTGAGATCGAGATCGAGGTGTAAGCAATGGGTGGGAGCCAAGCTGGGGCCCTCCTGAGCCCATCACGCCTGGTTGGCTCACCTCGGTGACACAGACCTCGGCTCTCCCGACGTTGCAGGAGGCCTCAGCCACGGTACGGTCGCGAGACAGGGACGACCGCGGGATTGCGAGTGAAGCGAGGCGACGACCGAACATGGAAAGCATCTCCGACACAAGGTGGTTCTGGATACGACTGGGCCTTGCACTCGGAGTAATTGCACTCTTGGGTCTTGAGCTTGCCGGACATCGGGCTTGGTTCGTCGTCCTGCCACAGGCACTGCTCGTCGTCGGCATCGTCGTCACCAGCGCGCTCGACTTCAGGGACCTGCGACGACGAACAGCAGCCGCGAGGCCACCCCCCGAGTGACAACAGACGTCGAGAGACGTTGTCGTCGGCCGTCTCCGGAGTTGGATCGGACACAGTGGTCTACGCGCGACAACTGGCCAACCGAACCCTGACCGTCAGCTGCTTGAAGGGAGGCACGTCGGTGGCGAGGTTCGACAACCCCGACGACCCGATGATCGAACCCCCAGTCTTCACGAGCCGATGCCGTAATCCAGAAGATCTAATACTCTGCGCGAGTGTCTGAGTTCGAGCTCGCGACCCCTCGGTTGCTGCTCCGCGACTGGAGACTTGGGGATCGCCCAGCATTCGCGACAATGAACGCCGATCCCGCCGTGATGGAGTTCCTCTCGGCGACCTTGCGACCAGACCAGAGCGACGCGCTTGCTCTGCGCTTCGAAGATGAGCTCGAGAGGCGCGGATTCTGCCCTTGGGCCGTGGAGGATCGCGAGAGCGGTGACTTCATTGGCTTCATCGGCCTTCACGAGGTCCCGGAGTACCTGCCCTTTGCCCCGGCAGTCGAGGTTGGCTGGCGGCTTGCTCGCAGGTACTGGGGCCGCGGCTTCGCGACCGAAGGGGCCAGGGCGGCGATCACCTTCGCCTTCGGCGATCTTTGTCTCGGCGAGATCGTGTCAATGACGGCGCGTCTCAACGTTCGATCTCAACGAGTGATGGAGCGCCTCTCGATGCGCCGCGATCCCGGCGAGGACTTCGAGCACCCTCACGTCGACGAAGGGAGCGACCTGCGTCGCCACGTGCTGTACCGGTTGACCGCAGTCGACTGGCTCGGACTTCCACGTGACTGAGTGCGGCGGCGCTTGGCGAAGCGTGATCCGCGCTGAGGCAGTCGTCCACCACAGTTGGCCTGAGAGTGCTCGACGCTGCGAGCCAGGGCGGAGATGCGTCTGTGAGACGAGTCGACCTCGTCGCGTGAGGACGCAGTCATTGTCATCCTAGAATTCTGCGCTCGCCAAGAGCCCGAAGCCGATGCTCACGAGTTCATGAAGTTGGCGATTCACATGTATGAGCTCGCATCCGAGCACTCTGGATTTATCTCGTTCGAGCGCTTCACCGCTCCCGACAGAGCCGGCGTCTCGATCGAGCACTTCGAGAGCATGGAATCAGTACTCGCGTGGAGGCATCATCCTGTACATCTTGAGGTACGACGTCGAGGTCGTGAGGAGTTCTCCTCGTGGTACTCGATCCATACCTGTGAGGCGGTGCTCCCGTGAGTTCACGGCTGCATCCGTCGAGGAATCGCCACGCTCCTGAACGCCGGTTGCCTCGCTCCCGGATGTAGGGGACGCTCGCGAATCTCCGCGGTCACGGCAAGTACAAGAAGCCATATCCCTCGTCGCGCAGGTCAATGCCGGCAGCACGCAGCGAAGCGTCCCAGTCGCCCGTCACCGCCGCATCTGCCAGCTGCATGCCGTGATCCGCGACAACGACGAACGCGGTCTCTGCAATCGCCCCCGAACGCTCCACCGCACCTATGACGTGGCCAATCCGAGCGTCCGTGTCACGCACCGACGCTGCCGCGATCTCCGAGTACGGGCCTCCTTCGTGGAAGGCGGAGTCGGTGAGCGTGAAATTCACCCAGCTGAACGTGGGGCGCTCCCAGGAGCGGCCACGATACGTGCCGCTCCAGATGCCGCGGAACTGCTCGACGGCCGTGTGATCGATCCGCGAGGACCACTGGTAGTCCTTGCTCGGACGGACGAATCGCTGCGTGGCGTCGGGTACGTCCTCGGGCAGCGGCGCTCGATCGACGGCTTCGCCACGACGGACCAGGTCGAAGACACTGAAGTCCGCTCCCACGTCGCACGGCTCGTTGATCGAGATCGACACCGCACCGGGGCGTGCCCGATGCACGGCATCGTGGATCGTCTCGACGCCCTTGCTCAGCCACCGCATCGACCGCGCCCACGTGGTCGGCGAGTTGGTGACCACCTGTGCGCCCGTCGCGCGGTCGATCCACGCGTTGTGAAGGACCCCGTGGTGCCCCGGGTGCCGGCCGGTCAGGATCGCCGTGTGATTCGCCAGGGTCACGGTCGGCAGCGACGCGATGGCACCGTGGCGATGCGTGGTCCCGGATTCCATCAGGCGCGCGAGGTGCGGGGCATCGCCTCGAGCCACGAGGTCGTACAGGACGTTGGGGTTGGTGCCGTCCATCAGGATGCCGATGACGTGTCGGGCACCGCCTGGCTTCGCGACGACGTGGTCGAGCGCCAAGCCGTCGAGGTCCACCGACTCGTCCGCGCTCGAGTTGGGGTCGATCCCGAGGAGCGACAGCACCGTGGGGAACACGTCGACGAGGCGACAGCTCTTGTCCACCATGCCGCCTCGTCGCACGCCTGCGCCCGAGGCGATGCACGGAGCGCGGGACTGGAGCACGCCCAACGACCCATGCTCTCCGAGGTGCCCGCCCTGGTCTCCCCAGTAGTGCGCGCCGGTGTGGAGCACCACGATGTCAGGAGCTGACGGATGATCGAATATCTGGGCGAGGTGGTCGAAGGCGAATGGATAGGCGTTGGCGTCGCGCAGCGGATGCGGCGTCGCCCGCTCGGCAGCAAGGGTCCCCAGGTGCCCAGGATCCTGATTGGCGACGGGGTTGACGCCGCGCGTGTCCTCCACGATGAACTCGTCAGGCGAGGACGACCGGGCGCCCCCGAGACGTCGGAACCGAACTCGGCCGAAGGCTGACGCAAGTTCGTAGCATTCCGGCTCGACAGTCCATGCGACCAGGTCGACGATCGGTTCGAGCGGCTCCCCGAGAAGCACGCCGAGCGCTCTATCCCTCGTATCCGCATCGCATGGAGGCAGCGTCAGTCCAGTCATTCCGCGATGCTACGAGCGCCACGTCCGGCTCCACGGCAACGCTCGCCAGCCTGCGCGCGCCGCAAATCGCCTCGGCCCGCTCGTCGAGGCCACTGGCACCCGCGGGAGACGCCTGGTACTCATTCCTTCGCGCGGAGCGCACGCTCGACTGCCGTGACGATCAGCGGGGCGCGCAGCGTCGCGTCCACACGAATGCCACGCTCATCTGGCTCGAGTGGCTCCAAGGTCTCGAACTGCGACGAGAGCAGTGCAGGCGGCAGGAGCGAGTGTGGGCGGGCGAGGACCCGTGCTTCGATGGTCGCGATCGGCGCCTCGAGCGCCACGAAGAACACGTCGGCCTCGTGAAGGCGGAGCACGTCGCGGTAGGATCGCTTGAGCGCCGAGCATGCCGCGACAACGCCAGGATGGTCGCTGAGACCCTGCGCCATTGCTCGGCCGACCAGGTTGAGCCATGGCAGTCGCTCCTCGTCGCTGAGCGCATGCCCCGACGCCATCCGCTCGATGTTGTGCGACGAGTGCAGCTGGTCTCCTTCAATGAACTCGAAGCCGAGCCCCAGCCCAAGTGCCCTGCCAACCGTGCTCTTGCCCGAGCCCGAGACGCCCATGACGACGATCGCGTTGGAGACGACGCGCGGTTCCACGTTCAGGCGTACTCCTTCGGGAACCTCCACCGAGCCCATTGCGCGGTGGCACCATGGAGATCATGGAGACAGGGGCAGGGACGTACGACTATCACGGCGCGCTCGTCATCGTCGAGATGGACGACGAGCATGTCGTCTTCATCCACCCGCCGGGCGCGGACCCCGCCGCGCCGGCATCGCTGCCGAGCGACCCCTGTGCGAGTGGCGAGGCACCCGAGGACGGCGCAGTCCGGATCGTGAAGGAAAAGACGGGCCTCGACGTCACGATCGTGCGCGAGTTCACTACGTTCATCCAGGAGGGGACGCCGACGGGGACGATGTGCGCACACGGGTACGTGGCACGCGTCGTCGGCGGGAGCCTTCTCGACGAGGGACCAGAGGGGCCCGCTCGGGTGTACCCGATCTCGGCGCTGCCCCCGATCATCCCCGTCCGCGTGGCGAACCAGCGAACCCTGCAGGCGTACCTGGAGGGTCGAGCGAGGTCCTGAGACCCACGGGCTCAGTGCGCTCGGACTCACGAGCATGCGGCCAGCGCCTGGCTGCGCACCAGAAGATGCGGGCCCGTGGCCGTCCGTCGGCGCACGCGACGAGTGATTGAGTATTGGGCGCCTGTTGCGTGGAATGACAGACGAGCTCGAATACCTTTTGGCCGGTCATCACGACCTGGGGGTGCGCAATGAAGGGGCTCGCAGTGCTCGCGGGAGCGGTCACCCTTTCCCTCGTCCTTTCCGGTTGCGGGTCGTCCTCGTACTCGTTCTACGAGGGTTTCCACGCGGGCCAGGGGCTGGCGGCCAACGAGCCGCATGGCTCGCTCGACGCGACCAGGACCGGGGCGGCGGCCGCGGCGGCGTGTCGTCGCGACTGGGTGATCGCCGGGTCGCTGGGCGTGGATCGGGCGCCTTGGCGACGCGGTTGCATCAGCGGCTTCGAGGCGGTCGTCACCGTCGTCGGCAAGCCCTGACCGCGAGCGCGACCGAAGACGGCATCCCCGCGGTCAGCCGATCGGCTCGCTGGAGATGACCCTGACCACAGCGCCGTTCAGGGGAACGACCTCGCTCAGCCGGCTCTCGGTGCGGTCAACCACCCAGATGTGGCGTCCGTCGGAAAACACAGCAGGGAACCCGAACTTGTGGGCGGCGCACAGCACAGGACGCCCAGTCGTCGAGTTGACGCCAATGACCAGGGTCTGCGAGCCGGCCCGGGCCACCCACACGACTCGTTTTGCAACCGCGATCGACGTGACGGCATCGAGCGACGCGTGGCGGATCCGGAGGGTCCGCACGAACGCCCCGCTTAAGGCGGCCAGCTCGGAGAGGTGGTTGCCGGTTCGGCTGGCAATCCACAGGTGCGTGCCATCCGACGTGATCGCGACGGGCGTCCCGAACCGTCCCTTGACGGCCGTGACGACGCGCACGACGCGGCCCGTCGAGGCGCTGAACTCCGTGAGGGTGCCGTTGCCACCGCCGTTGGCGGTCCAGACGTCGTCTCGGACCACCACCATGCCGGCCGTATGGATGAAGTGGTACCTCGGCCCGCCGAGGACCTTCACGAGCTTCCCCGTCGACTCGCTGAGCACGAGGACCCTGGTCCCTGCCCTGTTGAGCACGAACACGTGGCGCGAGGCGATCGCGATCGCGACGGGGACCTCGAGGCGGTACGCGGGAGCGCTGAGCACCCGGATCAGGTGGCCGTCAGCAGAGCTGAACTCCGTGACCGTGTTGCTCGAGGCGTTCGCGACCCATACTGCGGCCCCCGAGGCGACGATGGCGTCGGAGTCGTCCATCCGATAGCTCGCGCCACTGACGTTGCGCACCTCGGCGCCGGTCGGGGTCGCGAACTCCAGGACCGAGCTCGTCCCGGTGTTCGCGAGCCAGAGGTGCTTCGCGTTGCCCGCGAGCACCGACGGCACGGACACCGCCGCTTCGAGCGGCGCCACCGCCCCGACAGAGGATCCGTCGGCGACGCCCACGAGCGCGCCAGCAGCGAGGATCGACGAGCCGAGCAGCGCGCGGGCAATCGTCGGCCTCATGGTCGCAACCGTAGAGCGGGTGCCTCCCGAGTCGGTGCTTTTCGAAGGTCAGACAGGTGGGTTGGTCGCGGCGGTCAGACCGCGCTCGGCGTCTGGCTTCACGGCTTTGGCTCGCGGGACGTTGGAGAGGCGGCTCAAGTGGAATCGCGCTCGACGCGGTGCTGACGATCACGGTTGGAACGCGATTCGTCGCGCGAGCGGGTTGGGAACGCTCGTGAGCGTGCCGCCCGAGCCGATGTCGCGGGGCGGCCAGACCGCCCCGAGACGCATTCAGTCAGTCTTGAAGCTCAGAGACTCAAGTTGTACGCCTTGATGTCCTTGGTCGTCTGCGCGGCTGCCTGTGCGAGCGCGGTGTCGGGCGAGAGGCTGTTGGAGAACAGCTTGTCCATGTAGGTCACCATGTCGTCGCTGACCTGGTAGTAGCAGCCCAGCAGGGGACCGGCGGTGGAGTTGTCGACCTTGCCCGAGCTGATCTCGGTGTAGGCGGCCTTGAGCGACGGGTACTTCTTCCAGAAAGCCTTCATCGTGGGCTGCGACGCGGCGTCAGAACGGATCGGCACGTAGCCCGTGCCCACGTCCCACTTGGCCATGTTCACGGCGCTGTCCAGGTACTGGATGAACTCCCACGAGGCGGCGGCCTTGGCCGACGAGGCATCGGAGTGCGACGGCATCCACAGCGCGTTGCCACCGGGCTGGACGCCGCCGGTGACCGTCGTGGTCACGCGCGGCATCTCGGCCACGCCGAGCTTGACGTTCTTGAAGAGCGGCAGGTCAGCCAGGATCGTGCCCAGCGTCGCCGACGTGGAGATCGTCATGCCTGAGGTGCCCCCGCCGATCGCGTACAGGTTGGCGTAGGCGGTCGTGGTCGGCCCCGAGTCCGGGTTCATCGTGACGTCGCCCGCCTTCTCAAGTCTCTGGAGGTCCGTGAAGACCGCTTTCCCGGTCGGCGTGTCGTAGGCGGCGCCCGTCGCGCGGCCGATCCGACCGTTCTCCTGGTTCACGTAGTAGTCGTTGGCCGTGCCGAGCCAGACCTGGAAGTTCGAAGGGTCGATCGACAGCGTCATGCCGTCGGTGTCCTTGTACGTCGTCCCGCCGTACTTGTAGGACGTCCCCTTCATCTTCTTTGCGTCAGCCGCCATCGCGGCGATCGTCGCCGGCGGGGTCTTGATGTGCGCCGCGGTGAAGTTGTTCTTGTTGTAGATGAGGATCGGCGCCGAGACCGAGTACGGCAGGCCCTGGAGCTTGCCCGCGCTCGTCTCTGCGAGGATCGCCTTCTTGGCGAACGTCTTCGTCGAGTAGCGCGTGCCCGCGACGCACGTGGCGATCGGGATCATCGACTTCGAGTCGACGGCGCCCTGCGTGATGGACTGGTCGAGCATGACCACGTTGGGCTCGTTGCTCGTCCCGATCGAACTCAAGTAGTCGTCCCAGGTCGAGACGTAGCCACCTGACTGGTTGACGTCGGTGACGTGAACCCTGGTCTGGCTCGCGTTGAACGCCTTGACAATGTTCTTGATCAGCGTCCAATTCGTGGAGGTCATGCCCTCCCAGAACGTGATGTTCGTCGGGCCCTTGGGGAGTGCCGACGCGGAGCAGTTGGTGGCGGCGGACGCTGGGGTGGCTGCAAGCGGCCCGGCGAGCGCGACGACGGCGAGCGAGGAGGCTGCGATCGCAGCGCCTGCTCCCGCTCTGAACATGGGGTGGAGTCTCATGCGGGCAGCCTTGCACACACTCGGGCAGAACCCTCAGCGCCGTAGAGATCGCGACATGAACCGTTGGTGACCGTTCGACGTGCGCTACTTCACCGCGCCCGCGGTCAGGCTCCGAATCAGATTCTTCCGGAAGAAGATGAGCAGGAGCACGAGCGGTGCAAGCGACATGATTGACGCCGCGAGGTAGGTGCCCGCGGTGGCGGAGGACTGGGCGAGCGACGCGATCCCGATCGTCGCCGTCTTGAGTCCCGGGTTGTAGTTGGCCTGGATCGCCGGCCAAAGGTACTGGTTCCACGCCCCGAGGAACGAGAAGACGGCCAGAGCGGCGATGACGGGCCGCGCGAGGGGAAGGGCAATCCGCCAGAGGAACCGCATCGGCCCGTAGCCGTCGATGACGGCGGCCTCGCGGAGCTCCCGTGGGATCTGCAGGAACGCCTGGCGCATCAGGAAGATCCCGAAGCCCGTCGCGAGGAACGGCGCGGTGAGCCCGAGGAACGTGCCCTCCCAGTTGAGGTCGACGACAGTCGTCGTGTTCACGGCCACGGTGATCTCGAAGGGGATCATGATGGTCCCGAGCACCACCAAGAACAGTGTGCGGCGGAGCGGGAAGCGCAAGAAGACGAAGGCGTAGGCGGCGAGCACCGACGTCACGAGCTGCGCGCCGACGATGATGCCGGTCTGGACGGCGGAGTTAAAGAGGTCGTGGCCGAACCCATACTTGGTGATCGCGTCGGAGAAGTTGTGGTACGCGGGGTGCGTCGGGAGGAAGGCGGGGGGATCGTGGAGGAGCTGGAGGGGCTGCAGCAACGAGTCGACGACGAGCACGTAGACGGGGAACAGAACGATGACGGATCCCGCGATGAGCCCCGTGTACGTCCAGAACTTCGAGCGGCGGCGGCGCCACACTCGGGCTCGCCGCTGCCTGGCCGCGCGGTCATCTTGGCTCTCGAGCTCGGCGGCTCTGGCGCCAGCTGGCTCGTAGCCCGCAGCCAGCTCAGTCGGCATAGTGCACCCGCTTTTCGAGCACGCGGAACTGCGCAACCGTGACGAGCAGGGTGATCAGGAACAGGGCGATCGCCACACTCGCGGCTTTGCCGAACTGCCGGTTGTAGACGATCAGGTCATAGATGTAGTTGATGAGCACGTTGGTGTGCGTGTAGGTCGTGTTCGTGTTGCCGATGATGATGTCGATCGCGCCGAAGCTCTGGAGGGCGACGATCGTCCCGACCACGCCGCCGAAGAAGATCGTCGGCGACATGAGCGGGACGATGACGCGCCAGAAGACTCGCCACGAGCTCGCGCCGTCCATGCGAGCGGCCTCGATGACCTCTTCGGGGAGCGACTGGAGGCCCGCGATCATGATGATGAACGAGAAGCCCATGAACTGCCACGCAGAGATCCCCGCGATCGCCTCGAGCGCCCAGCCGGGAGACAGCTGGATGCCGGGCGCGGTGTGCACGCCCAGCCACTGCGTCAGACCGACCCGAGGGTCAAGGATCGTCTCGAAGACCACCGCGGCGACCGCGACCGACGTGATCGCGGTCGACGAGAACACGATCTGGAAGAACGCGCTGCCTCGAAGCTTCTGGTTGGCGAAGACCGCGAGAGCGAGCCCGAGGAACAGACCCAAAGGGACAGCGATGGCCACGAAGATGGCGGTCGAGCGCAGCGAGTCGAGGAACGCCGAGGATCTGATCACCTCGAAGAACTGCGACGTCCCGACGTAGGGGTTCGGCGACGACGGGTAGGGGCCCTTGGTGTGTGCAGCGAGATCGAAGTTCTCGACGAACGGGAAGAACGTGAACACCCCGAAGACCGCGAGCGCGGGCAGGAGCAGCAGGTAGGCGAGGCCCGCCTCCTTCGTCCTCGAGAAGCGCCTCGAAGTCCGTCGCCGCTTCGCGACCGTGGTCGTCGCCGCGTCCGCGACGTCGCGGGCCGGCGCAGGCGGCGTCATCGTGCCGCTTCCATGCGGCCCCCCGTCTCCACGTCGAAGAGGTGGAGCACGCCCGGCTTGTCGCTGAGCGACAGGTAGACCGGCTCGTCGGGCTCCGGCCTCGGGGCGTCGAACGGCTGACGGGCGATGAACCGCTCCCCGGTCTCGAGCTCGCACAGCACGAGGACGTCCGCACCGAGGACCTCGACGAACAGCGCCTTGGCCGGGATGCCTGCCGTCGAGAGCGCGATCGCCTCGGGCCGTGCGCCGATGGTCACGGGTCCGTCGGGGACGGCAACGCGGCCCAGCTGCGCGTCGCCGAGCATCGCGGTCCCGCCAACGACGCTGCCGCGCGCGAGGCACATGCCCGGATTGCCGAGGAAGGTCGCCACGTAGGTGTTGACGGGTCGCTCGTACAGCTCGACGGGTGGCCCGATCTGCTGGAGCCGGCCCTGGTTCAGCACGGCGATTCGGTGCCCCATGGTCATCGCCTCGACCTGGTCGTGGGTCACATAGAGGACCGTCGCGCCCAGCCTGCGCTGCAGCGCCACGATGTCGGCCCTCGTCTGGAGCCGCAGCAGGGCGTCCAGGTTCGAGAGCGGCTCGTCCATGAGGAACACGCGCGGCTGGCGGACGATGGCCCTCGCGAGGGCGACGCGCTGGCGTTGTCCCCCCGAGAGCTGGCCGGGCTTGCGGCCGAGGAACTCGGTCAGCTGGAGGGTCTCTGCGGCCTCGAGCACGCGTCGCTGCCGCTCGACCTTGTCGAAGCCTCGCTGGCGCAGCGGGAACTCGATGTTCCGGCGGACGGTCAGGTGCGGGTACAGCGCGTAGCTCTGGAATACCATCGCGATGTCCCGATCCCTCGGGGCCACGTCGTTCACCACGTCCTCGCCGATGGACAGGGAGCCGTCGGTCACGTCCTCGAGGCCGGCGACCACCCGCAACGCCGTCGTCTTGCCGCAGCCCGAGGGCCCGAGCAGGACGAGGAACTCCCCGTCTTCGATCGTCATGGACAGCTCGTCGATGGCGCGGACGTCGCCGAACGTCTTCGTCACGTTGTCGAATCTGACCTGCGCCACCTCGCCCCTCCGAGCGCGGACCCTAGCCTCACTACGCTCGGAGCCACGGGGCTCCTCGCCGCGAAGGGAGAACGCATGCCGGACGTCGTGGTCGTTGGCGTTGATGGCTCGGAGAACGCATGGGGCGCCCTCACATGGGCGAAGGGCGAGGCAATCCTGCGCGGCGGCAGCCTCCGAATCGTCTGCTCGTTCGAGGACCCGGTGTCGACTCTCGGGTTCGGCACCGCGTTCGGCACGGGCTCTCCGATCACGGTCGATCCCGAGCTCATCGAAGACGCCGCGAAGGGCGTGGTCGAGGAGGCCAGGCGCCGCGTTGGTGACGCCGTGGAGACCGAGCTGGTGGCTCGATGCGATCGTCCCAGCGCGGTCCTGTGCGAGGCATCGCGCGACGCGGCGCTGCTCGTGGTCGGCTCCCGGGGACACAGCGCGGTCGGGAGCCTGCTGCTCGGCTCGGTGAGCAACTACGTCGCGCACCACTCGTCGTGCCCGGTCGTCATCGTTCCCCACGAGGCGTGACCCTCGACGCGGCGCATGCCTGCGTCGTCGACCTCGACGGTGTCGTGTGGCTCGCTGGTGCCGCGTTGCCCGGGGCCGTCCAAGGCGTCGCCGAGCTTCGTCGACGGGGCGTTCCCGTGCTCTTTTGCACCAACAACGCCGCGCCCACCATCGACGAGCTGCGGAGCCGGCTTGCCGAGATCGGCATCGACGCGTCTCACTCGGAGATCGCCACGTCCTCGCAGGCCGCGAGCTCGCTGCTCTCGAAGGACGATCGCGCCTACGTCGTGGGCGAGGCCGGGCTCCACGAGGCCCTCGCGAGCGCGGGCGTCGCCGAGTCCACGAGCGACGCGACCACGGTCGTGGTCGGCCTCACGAGGCAGTTCGACTACGACACCTGTGCCATCGCCGCCTCGCTGGTGCGGTCGGGCGCGCGCTATGTCGCGACCAACGCCGACCCGACGCTCCCGACACCTGACGGACTCAAGCCCGGCGCCGGTGCGATCGTCGCGGCGATCTCCGCCGCGTCGGGCCACGTGCCCGAGATCGCCGGCAAGCCCTCCCACGCGATGTGCGTGCTGGTGCAGAGCCGCGTCACCGTCGGCGCGGTCATCGGGGACCGCGCATCAACCGACGGGCGCTTCGCCGTCGCGCTCGGGGTGCCCTTTGCCCACGTCGCCTCCGAGGTCGACGACACGCCTGACGACGCGGCGATCCGCGTCGGCTCGTTGCTCGAGGCGGTCATCGCCCTGTCCGCATGAGCCGAGGCAAGGGACCATTGCGCCACGGGACCGACCGTTGAGCCCGACGCCGCGGCGCGCGCTTGACCGGGTGCTCGTCGACAGGGGACTGGTGGCCGACCTCGATGCCGCGCGCGAGCTCATCGCCTCAGGGCAGGTCCTCGTCGCTGGCACGCCGGCCACGACACCGTCACGGGCCGTCGCGAGCACGGAGGCGATCACGATCGTCGAGCGGGCTCGGTTCGTCGGGCGCGCGGGCGAGAAGCTCGATGCGGCGCTCGAGGCATTCGACATCGACGTCGCTGGCGTTCTCGCGCTTGACGTCGGGGCGTCGACCGGGGGGTTCACCGACTGTCTCCTCGCGAGAGGGGCGTGTCGCGTGCTCGCAGTCGACGTCGGCACGCACCAGCTCCACGAGCGCCTCAGGGCAGACCCCAGGGTCACCAGCCTCGAGCGGACCAACGTGCGGGACCTCGACCCCGCCCAGGTCGAGGCGGTGCTCGGCGGGCTCCCGACGGTTGTCACGGTGGACCTGTCGTTCACGTCCGTCGTGCCGCACGCGGCCAAGCTGGTCGAGCTCTCGGCGCGGGGCGCAACGCTGGTGGTGCTCGTGAAGCCCCAGTTCGAGGTCGACCACGCGACGGCGTCGCGGGGAAAGGGCGTCGTCACCGACCCGACCGAGTGGTCAACGGTGCTCGAACGGGCTGCGTCAACGCTCTTGCAAGCCGGAGCAGGCATCATTGGCGTCATGGCCTCGACACTGAAGGGCGCGTCGGGCAACGTCGAGTTCTTCGTCCACGCCCGACACGACCAGGCGGCGACCGGCGCGGACGCCGTGGCGACGATGGCGCGCGGGGCGGTCGACCGGGCTCAGGCGCAATGAGCGAGGTCCTGCTCGTGGTGCACGGCTCGCGAGACGACGCGGTCGCGCTCGCAGAGGCGACCGCGTCGCGCCTCGAGCTCCTTGGAGCAGGCGCTCGGATCATCCTGCTCGAGGGACGGCCGGTCGAGGCGAAGCTGCCCGAGGCGCCCTCGAGCACATCGCTTGTCGTGTCCCTCGGCGGCGACGGCACCTTTCTTCGTGCCTCGAGGCTCGCGCGGGCGGCCTCGTGCCCGGTGCTCGGGGTGAACTTCGGTCGGCTCGGGTACCTCCTCGAAGTCGCCCCTGAGGAGTTCGACTCGGTCCTCGACGACGCCATCGACGGCAAGGCGATGCTTGAGGAGCGCCTCGGCTTGCTCGTCGAGGCCCCCGGGATCACCGCGTTCGCGCTCAACGAGCTCGCGATCGAAAAGACCGTGCCGGGCCACATGGTCAGGATCGCCACCTCGGTCAACGGCGAGCACCTCCTCACCTACGCGGCGGACGGCGTGATCGTCGCGACGCCGACCGGCTCGACGGCCTACAACCTCTCGGCAGGCGGTCCGGTCGTCTCGCCGGGGCTTGACGTGCTGCTCCTCACGCCCGTCGCGCCGCACTTCACGATCAACCGGAGCATCGTGCTCGGGCCACACGAGGTGGTGGAGCTCACGGTGCTCCCTGACCGCCCTGCGGTGCTCGTGGCGGACGGCTCGCTCCTCGCCCAGATCGACCCCGGCACGAAGGTTCGCGTCGCACGCGACCCGGTGCCGGTGTCGGTCGTGGTCGGCTCGCGCCACGGCGTCGGAGGGAGGCTCCGTGCGAGCCTCCGAGAGGGTCACCGCTGATCGATGCTCGAGACGCTCCGAGTTCGCAACTTCGGCGCGGTCGACGAGGCCGTCATCGAGTTCGAGCCGGGACTCACGGTGCTCACCGGGGAGACCGGCGCGGGCAAGACCCTGCTCGTCGAGGCGCTCCACCTCGTCCTCGGCGGCGCGGACCGCGGGCTGCCCGTCCGTCACCCTGAGCTCCCGAGCCTCGCCGAGGCCGTGTTCTCCGAGGACGTCGGCGAGGTGGTCCTCGCGCGCGAACGCTCGGCGCACGGCCGGCTCCGAGCGATGCTCGACGGCGCCACGGCGTCCGCCCAGGCGCTGGCCACCAGGGCTGGCGAGCTCTGCGAGCTGCACGGCCAGCACGAGCACCAGGTGCTGCGCCGCCCGGGTGCGCCACGAGTCCTCCTCGACCGTACCGGCGGCCTGGACGACACCACGGTCCAGCGGCTTCGTGCGGAGCGCCGCGAGCTGGTGGCGCTGCGCGAGCGGCTCGGTGGCGAAACCGTGGGGCGTGCGAGGCGCCTCGAGATCGCGATCCACGACCGAGACGAGATCGACGACCTGGCGCCGACCAGCCCCGACGAGATCGAGGCGCTCCAAATGGACGCGTCGGGCCTCGCAGAGCTCGTCGAGGCGCGCGACGCCCTGGCGGCCGCCGCCGGTGCGCTGGATGCCGATGGCGACGAGCCGAGCGCCGCCCAGCTCGTGGGCAGCGCGCTGTCGGTGCTGCCGCGAACGCTCGAGTCGGCACGCGAGTCGCTCACCGGGCTCCTCGAGCGGGTCCGAGAGGTCCGAGGCGAGCTGCTGGCCAGCCTCGGGCGCGTCGTGGACGATCCCGAGCGCCTGGCCGTGCTCGACCAGCGGATCGGGCGCCTTCGAGACCTCGTCCGCAAGCACGGCGGCACCCTGGGCGACGTGCTCGATCGCCGGACCGCGCTCGACTCCGAGATCGAGCAGCTGCAGGCCGACGAGGCGACGGCCGTCGAACTCGAGGGGCGGCTGGTCACCCTCGAGACGGCCCTCCGCGCCGAGGAGGACTCGCTCCTCGACGCACGGCGGCGCGCGGCCGCAGCACTCACCTTGAGCGTCCAGGACCGGCTCGGCGCGCTCGCCCTCGCACACGCGCGCTTCGAGGTCCGCGTCGAGGGCACGGCTGGCGAGGAGGTCCTGTTTCTCTTCGCGGGCTCGGGCGCCTTCGAGCCCGCGCCGCTCGCCGACGTCGCGAGCGGCGGGGAGCTGAGCCGCGTGATGCTCGCGCTCACTCTCGCGTCGCCGTCGCGCGCATCGTGCCTCGTGTTCGACGAGGTCGACGCGGGCGTGGGCGGCACGACGGCACGCACGCTGGCCCAGTGCCTGGCCGAGCTCGCGACGGACCACCAGGTCATCGTCGTCACGCACCTCGCCTCCGTCGCCGCCGCGGCCATGCACCAGATCGTGGTGACAAGGAGCGACGCACGAGGGGAGCCAGCCTCGATCCGCCAGCTCGACGGCGAAGATAGGGTCCCGGAGATCGCGAGGATGCTTGCGGGCGACTCGACCGACCCCGTCGCGATCGCGCACGCGAGCGGCCTGCTCGCGGGAGACTCCGCATTCGAGTGAGCACGAGCGTCTAGCGTGTCTCCGTGCGGGTCCACGGTGCCCCCGGCAGATGAGCAAGTTCGTCTTCGTCACCGGCGGCGTCTCCTCCTCACTCGGCAAGGGCCTCACCGCCGCCTCGCTCGGTCGTCTGCTGAAGTCGAGGGGCCTGCGGGTCACGATGTGCAAGCTCGACCCGTACATCAACGTCGACCCGGGCACGATGAACCCCGGCGAGCACGGCGAGGTGTTCGTCACCGACGACGGGGGTGAGACCGACCTCGACCTCGGTCACTACGAGCGGTTCATCGACGAGGCGCTCAATCGGAACTCCAACACGACGACGGGGTCGATCTACTCGAGCGTGATCGCCAAGGAGCGACGCGGCGACTACCTCGGCAAGACCGTCCAGGTCATCCCGCACGTGACCGACGAGATCAAGGATCGCATCAAGCGGCTGTCCTCCGAGGAGACCGACGTCGTGATCGTCGAGATCGGCGGCACCGTCGGGGACATCGAGATCGTGCCCTTCATCGAGGCCATCCGCCAGTTCCGACGCGACGTCGGGCCTACCAACGTCTGCTACGTCCACCTCACCTTGGTGCCGTACCTGGCGGCGAACGGGGAGCAGAAGACCAAGCCCACGCAGCACTCGGTCACCGAGCTGCGCAGCCGCGGCATCCAGCCGCACGTCATCGTGTGCCGCAGCGACCAGCCCATCACCGACGGCCTGAAGCGCAAGATCTCGCTGCTGTGCGACGTGCCGATCGAGGGCGTGATCTCCGCGATCGACGCACGCAGCATCTATGAGATCCCGCTCGTGCTCCACGAGGAGGGCCTCGACACCTACGTGTGCGCCACGCTCGACCTCGACGTGAGCCAGCGCCCGATCGACCTCGGGATCTGGGAGTCGATGGTCGAGCGCGTCGACGCCTCGGACCGCACGGTGCGGATCGGGATCGTCGGCAAGTACGTGAGCATGCCCGACGCGTACCTCTCGGTCGCCGAAGCCGTCCGCCACGCGGGCTTCGAGTACCGCGCGCGCGTCGAGCTGCACTGGATCGACGCCGAACTCGTACCCGAGCACGTCGACGAGGAGCGACTGTGCGCCCTCGACGGCATCATCGTGCCGGGCGGCTTCGGCGAGCGCGGTGTGGAGGGCATGGTCGCCGCGGCGGGGATCGCGCGGCGCTGCGAGATCCCATACCTCGGGATCTGCCTCGGGCTCCAGGTGGCGGTCGTCGAGATCGCGCGCAACCTCGCCGGGCTCGAGGGCGCGAACTCGACCGAGATCGACGCGACGACGCCGCACCCGGTCATCGCGCTCATGGCCGAGCAGAGCGACGTCGTCGACAAGGGCGGCACGATGCGGCTGGGCGCGTACCCCGCGATGCTCGACGCGGGCAGCCAGATCGCCAAGCTCTATGGCACCGAGGTCGTCTCGGAGCGCCACCGGCACCGCTACGAGTTCAACGCTCGCTATCGGCACCGCCTCGAGGACGCGGGGCTTCGCTGCTCGGGCTCGTCACCCGACGGCCGGCTCGTGGAGTTCATCGAGCTCCCCGAGCATCCCTACCTCGTCGGCACCCAGGCCCACCCCGAGTTCAAGTCACGGCCCGACCGCCCGCACCCGCTGTTCTTGGGGCTCGTCGACGCCGCCCTCCAGCGGGCCGAGGGACGCGACCCGCACCTGCTGGACGTCGCCGCGCTCGGCTGACGTGGCGTTCGAGCCCACCGTCGTCTCGAGCGAGCAGCTCGCGACGAGCCACGTCTTCGACGTCGAGCGCCTCGTCCTGGACGACGACGGTGAGACCTTCACCCGTGAAGTCGTCCGCCACCGCGGCGCCGTCGCCGTCCTCGCGTACGACGGACGCGACGTCGTGCTGGTGCGCCAGT
The DNA here is from genome assembly GCA_035510855.1 of Acidimicrobiales bacterium. Taxonomy (GTDB): domain Bacteria; phylum Actinomycetota; class Acidimicrobiia; order Acidimicrobiales; family RAAP-2; genus Palsa-459. The sequence continues at coordinate 31,629 of DATKGG010000017.1, read as the reverse complement.
GGCGTGCCCCCCTCGCACAGGCGATCCTCGAGATCCCCGCGGGGACCTGCGACGTCGACGGCGAGGATCTCGAGGCGACCGCGCACCGCGAGCTCGAAGAGGAGGCCGGGCTGCGGGCGGGCTCCCTCGAACGCCTCGGCACCTTTTGGAACTCCCCGGGCTGGAGCGACCAGGCCACCGTCATCTTCCTCGCCACGAAGCTGACCGAGGTGCCGCGTCGCCCCGACGGCCCCGAGGAGCGAGCGCTCGACGTCGTACGGCTGCCGCTCGGCGACGCGCGCGCGCTGATCGGGGGCACCGAGCCGTGCGACTCGTCGACCGCCATTGCGATCCTCGCGCTCGTCGCGCGCCTCGACGCGTGAGGACGCCCCTTCCCGTGCCCGCAGAGGAGTACCTCTCGTGGCTCGCCGTCGAGCGCGGTCGCGCCACCGCGACGCTGAGCGCCTACCGACGTGACATCGCCGCGTTCGTCGAGTACCAAGAGGCCCGCCACCGCACCCTCGAGGCGGCTTCGACGAGGGACATCGAGGCGTTCCTCTCGCGCGCCCAGCGCAACCAGCTCGCGCCGGCGACCGTCGCGCGCCTCGGCTCGGCGCTCCGTGGCCTCTTCGGCTTCCTCTTGGACGAAGGCGTCACCGCGACGGACCCGACCGCCCTGCTCGCGCCGCGAAGGGCTGGCACACGGCTGCCGGTCGTCCTCACCGAGCCGCAGGTCACGGCACTGCTCGCCGATCCCGCGAGCGACTCGCCCGTCGACGTCCGCGACCGCGCGGTCCTCGAGCTGCTCTATGGCACCGGGATGCGGGTGTCGGAGCTCGTCGGGCTGAGCTTGGGCGACGTCGACTTCGACGAGGAGCTCGTGCGCGTCACGGGGAAGGGCGACAAGCAGCGCCTTGTCCCGCTCGGGCGCAGCGCGGCGAGCGCACTGCACGCATGGCTCGACTCGGCACGGCCAGTCCTGCTTGCGTCGTCGCACGAGACCCGTGACGCCCACGCCGTCTTCTGCAACCTGCGCGGCCATCGCCTCACCCGCCAGGGCGTCGACCTGGTCGTTCGCCGACACGCGCGACGGGTTGGACTGCCACGTGCCACGAGCGCGCACACGCTTCGGCACACCTGCGCCACGCACATGCTCGCGCGTGGCGCGGACGTGCGCGTCATCCAGGAGCTCTTGGGGCATGCCTCGGTCGCCACCACCCAGCGCTACACGAAAGTCACGCCCGCGCACCTGGTCGAGGCGTATCGCAACGCACACCCGCGGGCCGGGGACGTCGCGGCGGCGACCTAGTGTGTGCACATGCCGGAGTTGTTCCAGATCCAGTCGGAGGTCCTGGCGTCCGAGCGCACACGGCTGCTCGCCCAGCTCGACGAGATCGGCTTCGGGCCGAACGGCAGTCTCACCTACGACACGAACTTCGCCGACTCTTCACAGGTGACCGCCGAGCGCGGCGAGGCGGAGCGACTCGCAGCAGACCTCCAAGAATCCCTCGACGACGTCGACCGGGCGCTCGAGCGGCTCGCCGAGGGCACCTACGGCGTGTGTGAGCGGTGCGGGAACCCGATCTCTGAGGCGCGACACGAGGCCATGCCGACCGCGAGGCGGTGCCTCGACTGCGCGAAGCTGCCCTGAGCGCGGATCAACCCCCCGCCAGCGTCAACCTCGTTCGACGCGGTGCGGCGGCATGCTGACCACCGAGACGAAGTTCAGAATCGCCGAGTACGGGATCCTCTTCGCGTCGATCATCCTGCACGAGGTGTCCCACGGCTGGGCAGCCCTGGCGCTCGGGGACGACACCGCGAAGCGCGCAGGACGGCTCTCGCTCAATCCTCTCGTCCACATCGATCCCTTGGGTTCTGTCATCCTGCCCGCGCTGCTCATCATCTCGGGGACGGGCGTGCTGTTTGGCTGGGCAAAGCCAGTGCCGGTGAACGTCGGACGGCTCCGTCACCCCCGCAACGACGCGGTGATCACCTCACTCGCGGGTCCCGCGATGAACATCGTGCTCGTCGCCGTCACCTACTTTGCACTCCGCGGGCTGCATCCTGAGACGTTCTGGCCCCTGAATCTGCTGCTCTACGCCGGGTTGATCAACATCTGGCTCGCGTGCTTCAACCTGATTCCGGTGCCGCCCCTCGACGGGAGTGCGGTCATTGAGCGCATGCTCCCGCATAAGTGGTGGGGCCCGTACCTCGCAATCCGCCCGTACACGCTGCTCCTCGTGTTCGGGGTCGTCATCATCGGCGACAGGTCGGGCACGTTCACCAACGCGTTCAACTGGATCCTGCTGCACTGGTCCAGTGCTACGGGCTATCCGCTCCCCTAGGGGGTGAGCAGGCCCATCGCCGACGCGGCACGTGCATAGGTGAGCGACGCCGTCTCGCGTGCCCTGTCCGCGCCGCGCGCCAGGAGCTCCCGGACGGTCTCTGGGTCCTCCAGCAGCTCGTCACGACGCGCCTTGATGGGCGCGAGCGTCTCGATCAGGGCCTCGGCGACGTCGTCCTTCAGCGCGCCGTAGGTCTGGTAGCGCTCGGCGACGGCCTTCGGGTCCTCGTCGCGGAGGGCCGCGAGGATCTCGAGCAGGTTGGCGACGCCGGGCTTTTCCTCGCGGTCCCAGCGGACGTCCCCGTCGGTGTCGGTGACGGCTCGCCGCACCTTCCGAGCGATGGTGTCGGCGTCGTCGTACATGTTGACCGTGCCCTGTGGGGACTGTTCTGACTTGGACATCTTGCGCGTGGGGTCCTGGAGGTCCATGACCCGTGCCGCGAACGTCGGGACCATCGCATCGGGGACGACGAAGGTCTCCCCGAACCGGTTGTTGAAGCGCTCGGCGAGGACCCGGGCCAGCTCCATGTGCTGGCGCTGGTCGTCGCCCACAGGGACCACCTCGGTGTCGTAAAGGAAGATGTCGGCCGCCATGAGCACGGGATAGGTAAAGAGCCCCCCGCGCACCACGTCGCCGCGCTGGGACTTGTCCTTGAACTGGGTCATGCGCGTCAGCTCGCCGTAGGTCACGGTGCACTCGAGCAGCCAGCTCAGCTGGGTGTGCTCGGGGACGTGGCTCTGGACGAAGATCGTGCACACCTCGGGATCGAGGCCGACCGCCAGGAGTCCGACGGCGACCTCGAGCGAGCCTCGCCGCATCTCGGCGGGGTCCATGTCCTCGGTCAGGGCGTGCAGGTCGACGACGCAGTAGAGCGCGTCTTGGTTCTGCTCGCGCACCCAGTTGCGAAGCGCCCCGAGGTAGTTGCCGATCTGCAGCTGCCCGGAGGGCTTGATGCCCGAAAAGATGCGCGCCATCGCGAGAGCCTAACAATGACCTGTTCGCGCGCCTCGTGGTCGGCGCACTCGATGCCGACGATCGGCGCGCGCACCGTCGATTCGGCGAGGTCATTGAGTAGGGTCGACGCATGGCTCTCGACGTCGACGCCCCGACGTACGTCGGCCCGCTCGACGTGCTCTTCCAGCTCGTGAGCAGCCACGAGGTCGACATCCTCGACATCCCCTTGGCCCCGGTCGTCGACGCCTTCGTCGCCCATCTTCGCGAGCGGCGCGACACCTGCTCGATGGACGAGCTGAGCGAGTTCCTCCTCTACGCGGCGCTCCTCGTCGAGCTGAAGAGCCAGCGCCTCCTGCCCGGACCCGACGACGTCGACGCTGATGAAGAGACGATCGGCTGGGAGGAGCGCGACGTGCTCTTGGCACGGCTCCTCGAGCTGCGTGCCTACGCCGCGATCGCAGACGGGCTGGCACGGAGTCTCGAGGCCGCAGGGCTCGCGGTCCCGAGGGTCACCGGGCTCGACGACTCCGTCGAGGTCCACGCGCCGGACCTGCTCGCCGGCGTGACCCCCTTCGATCTCGCCGCGGCATACCTGCGGGGCATCGAGGACCACCCCACCGCGCCCGTCGTGCTCGACCACATGACCGTGGAGACCGTCACCGTCGCCGAGACCGTCGTCGACCTCGCCCGGATGCTGCCGACCCGCGGCGCGCTGTCCTTCCGCGAGCTGATCGCGGGCCTCACGGACCGCATCGAGATCATCGTGCGTTTCCTCGCGGTCCTCGAGCTGTGCAAGCTGGGCCGCGTCGCCCTCGGGCAGGGGACCACCTTCGGCGAGCTGCAGATCCGCTGGGTGCACAACTCGAGCGAGTCCTTCGACCTCGGACTGGTGGACGACTATGCGGGATGACGAGCTCCGCTTCTCGCTCGAGGCGATGATCACCGTCGCGATCGAGCCGGTGCCTGCGTCGGTGCTGGCCGACCTGCTCGAGTGCGACGAGCACGTGGTCGCCGACGCGCTCGCGAGGCTCTCGGACCAGTTCGCGGGCGAGCTGCGTGGGTTCCAGCTCCGCGAGACCGCGTCCGGCTGGCAGATGGTGACGCACCCAGACGCCCACGACCACGTCCAGCGCTTCGCCAACCGCGACGTCTCGCACCGGCTGTCGACCGCCGCGCTCGAGACGCTCGCGATCGTTGCGTACCGCCAGCCCGTCTCGCGCGTCCAGATCGGTGCCTTGCGCGGGGTGAACGCCGACGGCGTCGTGCGGCTCTTGGAGCAGCGCGGGTACATCGAGGCCAAGGGTCGCGCGGACGGGCCCGGCCAGCCCGTCTTGTTCGGGACGACCGAGCTGTTCTTGGATCGCCTCGGGCTGCGCTCACTCGACGAGCTCGCGCCCATCGACGAGTTCGTGGCCGGCCTCGACGAGGCCCGGGCGCTCGCGGGCGAGCTCGCGGAGCGCTAGGCGCATGGGCGAGCCGTCCGACGACGGCGAGCGTCTCCAAAAGGTCCTCGCCCGCGCCGGCTACGGCTCGCGGCGACGCTGCGAGGAGCTGATCGGGCAGGGCCGCGTCCACGTCGACGGTGAGGTCGCTCGCCTCGGCCGCCGCGTGCACCCCGATCTCGACCGCATCACGGTCGACGACGCGCCCGCCCCGACCGCACCTGGCAGCGTCTACTACCTCCTCAACAAGCCCCCCGGCGTGGTGACGACGGCGAGCGACCCCCAGGGGCGCCCGACCGTGCTGTCGCTCGTCCCGAGCGAGCCGCGCGTGTTCCCCGTCGGGCGCCTCGACCGCGCCACCGAGGGCCTCTTGATCCTCACGAACGACGGCGACCTGTCCCAGCTGCTCAGCCACCCCTCCCACGGCGTCGTGAAGGAGTACCTGGCCGAAGTGCACGGGGACCCGTCGCCCAAGGCCATCCGCCTCCTGCGTGAGGGCGTACTCCTCGACGACGGGCTCACCGCGCCCGCACGCGTGAGCCGCGTGGCCCCCGGTCTCATCCGAATCGCGATCCACGAGGGCCGCAACCGCCAGGTGCGCCGCATGTGCACTGCCGTCGGCCACGAGGTGCGGCGCCTCGTCCGCACGAGGATCGGACCGGTGGCCGACACGTCGCTGCCACCAGGCGCCTACCGCGAACTGACCAACGCCGAGGTGCGGCGGCTCGGCGAGGCGGCCGTGGGCAGCGCCGCGACGGTGCCGTAATCAGCGACCGATCCGCACGACCACGCACCGCGGGGCCGATCGCGCACTGGTCGTGCGATCCCGCCAACCCTTCTTCACTACGCTGCGGCGATGCCATCGTCGGTCCGTGCGCTACGGGGCGCGACGACGGTGGAGGAGGACACGGTCCGCGAGATCACCGAGCGCACGATCGAGTTGCTCTCAAGGATGCTCGAGAGCAATGCCGTGCAGCTCGACGACCTGATCTCGGTGCTGTTCACCACGACGCCCGATCTCGCCGCCATGTTCCCGGCGACCGCCGCTCGCGAGATCGGCTTCGGATCGATCCCCCTGCTGTGCGCGACCGAGATCGACGTGATCGGCGCCACGCCCAGGTGCATCCGCGTCCTCGTCCACCTCAACACCGAGCAGCCTCGCGACGCGCTGCATCACGTCTACCTCCACGGCGCGAGACAGCTGCGCGATGACCTCCCCGTCTGACGAGGTCCGGCGCGCCCACGTCGTCGGCCTCGGGCTGATCGGCGGCTCGATCGCGCTCGGGCTCCGCGCGTCGGGATGGTCGGTGAGCGGCGAGGACCGCGACGACGCGACGACGCGCGAGGCGATCTCGCTCGGGGCCATCGACGCGACGAAGCGTCACCCGACGACGTCGCTCGTCGTCGTGTGCGTCCCGTCCTCGGACGTCGCGGCCGTCGCTCGTCACCAGCTCGCCGATGCACCCGACGACGTCGTCGTCACCGACGTCGCAGGGGTCAAGGCCAGGATCGTCGATGCCGTCGACGACGCGCGGTTCCTCGGGGGCCACCCGATGGCGGGCTCTGAGCAGCACGGCCTGAGCGGGGCGCGCGCGGACCTCTTCGTGGGCGCGTCGTGGGTCCTCACCCCGACGGTATCGACGACCCCGGAGCGCTACGCGACGCTCGTCTCGATGGTGCGCGACCTGGGCGCGTCCTCGCTCGCGCTCACTGCTGCTGACCATGACCGGCTCGTCGCCATGGTGAGCCACGTGCCGCACCTCGTCGCGGGGGCGATGATGAACGAGGCCGCCCAGCTCGCCGAGAGCGACGCGTCGCTCCTGCGGCTCGCGGCAGGCGGCTTTCGCGACATGACGAGGGTGGCGGCCGGCCATCCCGCCATCTGGCCCGACCTCTGCGTCGACAACCGTGACGCGATCCTCGCGGGTCTCGCGGCGCTTCGCGGCAGGCTGGCGACGCTCGAGACCGCTATCGCGGGGAAGGACCGCGCGACCATCCTCCAAGAGCTGTCCTCGGCAAGTGCCGCGAGGCGCAACCTGCCGTCCTCGACGCCGGATCCCGCGCGCCTCGCCGTCCTCCGCGTGCCCGTCGCGGACCGCCCCGGCGTGCTCGCCGAGGTGACGACGCTCGCCAGCGACGCGAACCTCAACATCTACGACCTCGAGATCGCCCACTCCCAGGAGGGCAGCGCCGGTGTGCTGATCATGGTGCTCGACGAGCTGGCAGCACCGGCGCTCGCCCAGGCTCTCGAGGCGAGGGGACTCAAGACGTCGGTCGAGCCGCTGTGAACGTCGACACCGGAGTCCCTGACGTCGTCGAGGTCGCCCCGGCTCGGTCGTTGCACGGTGTCGTGCGCACCCCGGGGGACAAGTCGATCTCGCACCGCGCCCTCCTGCTCGCGGCGCTGGCCGACGGGCGCTCGTCGATCGCGGGCCTGAGCGACGGCGACGACGTCGCTCGCACCCTTGCGTGCGTCGAGGCACTCGGCGCGGGTGTGGACCGCACCGTCGACGGCCGCGTCGCCGTCGACGGTGGCCGCGAGCGCCTCCACGCCGCCCGGGGCGTGCTCGACTGCGGCAACTCGGGCACCACGATGCGCCTGTTGTGCGGTGTGGTCGCGACGATTTCGGGCTTGCACCGTCTCGACGGGGACGCCTCGCTGCGTCGTCGCCCGATGGACCGGGTCGCGGTCCCGCTGCGTTCCATGGGCGCGATCCTCGAGGGCGTCGGCCCGCGGTGCACGCCGCCGCTCGAGCTCACGGGGGGCGCGACCCGCGCCGTCCGCTACGAGCTCCCGGTCGCGAGCGCCCAGGTGAAGTCGGCGATCCTCCTTGCGGGGCTCGCCGGCGACGGTCCGACCACGGTGGTCGAGCCCGTCGCGACGAGGACCCACACCGAGTCGATGCTCTTCCAGGCCAAGGCACGCGTCGAGGTCACGAGCCGGCCCGACGGCCGGCACACGACGGTGTGGCCCTCGAGCCTCGTGCCCGTGGACTGGCACGTCGCTGCGGACCCGTCGCACGCGGCCTTCTTCGTCGTCGCCGCGGTCTTGGCCGCCGACGGCAACGTCGAGGTCCGTGACGTTGACATCAGCGAGGAGCGGATCGGGTTCGTCAGCGTGCTCGCGAGGATGGGCGCCCAGGTCGTCACCCGCGTCCGTCGCGGCGAGCTGGGCGACTTGCTCGCGACCTCGGCGGCGCTCAGCGGCACCGAGGTGCGAGCGTGCGAGCTGCCCTCGCTCGACGAGGTGCCGATTCTGGCTGTCGCCGCTGCAGCAGCGACCGGCTCGACGAGGTTCCTCGACGTCGACGAGCTGCGCGTGAAGGAGACGGACCGCCTCGAGGCGACCGCGCGGCTCGTGCGCGCTCTCGGTGCGCGCGCCGAGATCCACGGCAGCGACCTCGAGGTCGAGGGGCTGGGCGACCCCGAGCGCTTCACCCGGCTCGAGTTCGACGCGGCTGGGGATCACCGCATGGCGATGGCGGCGGTCATCGCCATGACCGTCGGCGCGGGCGGCGTCGTGGGCGGCTTCGGCGGCGTGGCGACCAGCTATCCGGGCTTCCTTCGGGACCTAGCATCGCTTCGATGACCGAGCCACTGGTCGTGGCGATCGACGGCCCTGCAGGCTCGGGCAAGTCGACCGTCGCGCGCGCCGTCGCGGCCCGGCTGGGCGTCGAGGTCCTCGACACGGGCTCGATGTACCGCGCCGTGGCTTCGCTCGCGATCCGCGCGGGCGTGGACCCCCGCGACATGGACAAGGTGACGATCCTCGCGAGGGAGGCGGACCTGCGCGTGGGGGAGCGGGTCACCGCCGGCGGCGTCGACCTCACCGACAGCCTGCGCTCCGACGCGGTCAACGACACGGTCTCGGTGGTGGCGTCCATCCCCGAGGTGCGCCGCGAGCTGGTCGAGCGCCAGCGCGCCTGGGTCGCCGAGCACGGCGGGGGCGTGGTCGAGGGCCGTGACATCGGCTCGGTCGTCTTCCCCCACGCCTCGGTCAAGGTGTACCTCACCGCCACGCACACCGAGCGCGCTCGGCGACGCGGGGAGGAGGCCCCCGAGAGCGTGGCCCGGCGAGACCGGCTCGATGGGGGTCGCACGGTCTCGCCGCTCGTGGCGGCGAGCGATGCCCACGTGCTCGACACCACCGATCGTGCCATCGACGACGTCGTCGAGGAGATCCTGTCGTGGCTGTGACCACCGCGTTCAAGCCCGATCCGCGACGGACCCTCGGCTACCGGGCGTTCCGCACCTTCGTCCACACCTTGTGGGGGGCGTACTTCCGGCCCCAGGTGACGGGCACCGAGCACGTGCCGACGACCGGCGCGTACATCATCGCGCCGATCCACCGCTCGAACGCCGACTTCGCGTTCGCCATCTACGTGACGGAGCGCAAGACCTTCTTCATGGCGAAGGACGAGTTGTGGAAGTCCACGCTGCTCGGCGACTTCGTCGGCGCCATGGGCGCGTTCCCCGTGACGAGGGGGGTCGCGGACCGCACCGCGCTCAGCGCCGCCGAGGCGGTCCTTCGAGCGGGCGAGCCGCTCGTGCTGTTCCCCGAGGGCACCCGCCAGGACGGGCCGGCGGTCGGCGAGCTCTTGGAGGGCGCGTCGTTCCTCGCCGCGCGCACGGGCGCGCCGATCATCCCCGTGGGCATCGCGGGCACTGACCGTGCGCTACCGCGGGGCAAGAAGGTCCCGAGGCCCGTGAAGGTCCGCGTCGTCATCGGCGAGCCCGTGGCCGCCCCCATCGCCCACGACGGTGCTCGTGTGCCGCGGAGCCAGATCACGGCGACCACCGCCGCGCTGCGCGATGCCCTGCAGGCCGCCTACGACCAGGCGTGCGGCCGGCTCAGCGCTCCCGGATCCACGTCCGGACGACCACGTTGAGGTAGCGGAACCCGTAGAGCCAGTTCGCGCCCTTCTTCGTGATCCCTGCCTGCCGCGGGTACCACACGGTCGGGCGCTCCGTCACGCGCCAGCCCCGCTTGATGCAGGTGATCAGCAGCTCAGAGGTCTGGTACTGCTCTTGGACGAGCCGGTCGACGACGTCGGCGAGCATCGAGACGCGAAGCGCGCGGTACCCGTTCGACGTGTCGGTCAGGTGCGAGCCGGTGAGAAGGTTCATGAGCGCCGAGAAGAACACGACCCCTGACTTGCGGATCTGGTCCGTCGTCGTGTCGGTGCCCAAGCGCCGCGACGCGACCACGAAGTCAGCCTCGTCGTCGATGAGCGGCTGGAGCATGACGGGGATCTCCTCGGGGCTGTTCTGCCCGTCGGCGTCGAGGGTGACGATCCACTTCGCGCCATGGTCGATGCAGAAGCGGTAGCCGGTCTGCAGCGCCACGCCGTGGCCGAGGTTCACCGGGAACTCGATCGTGAGCGCGCCGGCCTTCTGGGCGATCTCGGCGGTCCGGTCCTCGCCGCCGTCGACGACAACGATCGTCGTGAGCGCGACCCCACAGGCCGTCTCAGGGATCTGGGCGAGCACGTCGCCGATCGCGCCCTCCTCTTCGTAGGCACAGACGAGGACCACCCCCTCAGTGAGGGTGACCTCGCCCGATCGGGCCTCGAGGTCCTCCATCGCCTCGGTGATGACGTGGCGGCGGAGCGCGGCGATGCGCCGGGCTTCGAGGTCAGTCAGAGATGCGTTCATCGGTTCCTCTCGTGGTCGCAATCGCGCGAGTGGCGCTCCGCACCTGGGGCGCTCGGCCATTCTCGCACCCCGCGGCCCCCTGCCCAGGTGGATCAGGCCCCGACGCCCTCCAGCACCGTCGCGGCGTGCACCTCGCGATCGCGGGCGACGGGATCGCCGGGGGGCTCGGGGATGTCGCAGAAGACGGCGATCGCCGCGGCGACGGCACGCAGGAGCTCGCGGAGCTCAGGAGGGGGTGGGAAGTACTCGTCCTCTTCGGTCGCGACCACGGTGCGCACGCCGCGGCGCGGATCGAGGCGCTCGATGACCTCGGTCACGATCGAGTCGGGCGCAGACGCGCCCGCCGTCACCCCGATCACGCCCGCGAGGTCCTCGGGCAGCTCGTTGGCCCCGTTCACGCGCAGCACGCGAGGACAGCCCGACGCGCGCGCGACCTCGGCCAGCGCAACGGTGTTGGACGAGTTCGCCGAGCCGATCACGATGACGGCGTCGGCGACCTGGGCGATCTCTCGAAGCGCGCTCTGGCGGTTGGTCGTGGCGAAGCACAGGTCCGAGCGGTTCGGCATCCACAGGTCCGGGTGGCGCTCGACGGCGTGGGCGCGGAGGTGCTGCCACTCGTCGAAGCTGAGCGTGGTCTGGGAGAGCAGCGCGACGGGGGCCTCGCCGACGTCGAGGGCGTCGAGGTCGGCGGTCGACTCGATCAGGTGGACTGACTCGGGTGCGACGGCCATGGTCCCGACGGCCTCCTCGTGCCCCGCGTGGCCGACGTAGAGGACGGTGTAGCCCTTCGACGCGCGGACCTTGAGCTCGTGGTGCACCTTGGTCACGAGTGGGCAGACCGCGTCGACGACCGCGCCGCCGTTGAACCGGGCATGGCGGACCACCTCGGGTGGTGAGCCATGCGCGCTCAGCATGAGCGGGGCGCCCGTCGGCACCTCGGCCACGTCGTCGACAAAGATCACCCCGCGATCGGCGAAGTGGTCGACCACGTGGCGGTTGTGGACGATCTCGTGGTAGCAGTAGACAGGCGGCTCGAACACCGAGACCATCCAGTCGAGCGCCTTGATCGCCTTTTCCACCCCGGCGCAGAACCCGCGCGGGGAGGCAAGCAGGACCTCGTCCACCGGCACGCTCCAATCGTACGGGAGGCACCGCGCCACCGGTTCATAGGCTGGCCGCGTGGAGCACCCCGTCGTCACCGCTGTCGTCGAGGGTTCAGCGGCCCACGCGGCAGGCATCGTGGTCGGCGAGCGGCTCGTCGAGATCGACGGCCACATCCCGACCGACGTCATCGACTACCAGCGCCGCACCGACGGCGGGCGCGTCGCGCTGGTCGTCATGGGCGGGGACGCCGCGACCCGCACCATCGTCGTGGACAAGCCCGCGGGCACCCCGCTCGGGCTTGCGGTCGCCTCGGCGGTCTTCGACCGCGTCCGCACCTGTGACAACCACTGCCCGTTCTGCTTCATCTACCAGCTTCCCAAGGGCATGCGCCGCAGCCTCTACGTGAAGGACGACGACTACCGGCTCAGCTTCCTCTACGGCAACTTCACGACGCTCACCCGCTTCACGGAGCTCGACGTCGAGCGCGTCCTCACCGAGAAGCTGAGCCCCCTGTACGTCTCGATCCACACGACGGACCCCGAGCTGCGCGCGAGCATGCTGCGCAACCCGCGGGGGGCGACGAGCCTGCGGTGGCTCGAGGTCCTGCTCGACCACGGGATCGAGGTGCACGGCCAGGTCGTCCTGTGCCCCGGGATCAACGACGGTGACGCCCTTGAGCGCACGCTGCTCGACGTCCTCGACCAGTACTCCGCGCTCGCCTCGCTCGGGATCGTCCCGCTCGGCCTGAGCGACTACTCGACCGAGAAGACGCTGCGGGCCCACACGAGAGAGGAGGCCGCCTCGGCCCTCGACCTCGTCGCCGCGTACCAACCGCTCTTCCAGCGCGCGGTCGGGCGCCGGCTCGTCCACGCCGCGGACGAGCTCTACTTGGTCGCAGAGCGCCCGCTCCCGTCGGTGGACGAGTACGACTCGCTCGACCAGGCCGAGAACGGGATCGGGCTGTGGGCCGACTTCGAGCGAGCATTCTCGCGACGGCGCGGGACGCTCGCGGTGCGCCCGGGCTTCTTCCAGTCCGTCGACGGCGCACCCGCGATCGGGTACCGAGCCCCTCATGGTGCGCCCCCGGCGACGAAGGCGCGCGCCACGGGTCGCGTCGTCGTCGTGTCCGGCGGCTACGCCGCGCCCCTGCTCGGCTCGCTCCTCGCAAAGTCGGGCTTCTCCGACGTCGACGTGCTCGCGGTCGCGAACCGGTTCTTCGGCGGCAACATCGCCGTCGCCGGCCTCCTGTGCGGCCAGGACGTGGCGTCAGCGATCACGAACGACGGCGCGGACGCCACGTATCTCCTCCCGGACTCGTGCGTGACCAACTCGAGGTTCCTCGACGGCACCGAGCTGGCCGCGCTGCCCGCCGACGTGCGCGTCGTCGAGACCGACGGCGCCGCCCTGCGGCGCGAGCTCGAGACCCTCTCGGCACACCGATAGCGTTCGAGGGTGGCACCTCGCGTTCCTACCGTGGTCGTCGCAGGCCGCCCCAACGTCGGCAAGTCGTCGCTGGTCAACCGACTCGCGGGTCGTCGGATCGCCGTCGTCGAAGAGCAGGCCGGGGTCACGCGGGACCGCAAGGTGGTCCCCATCGAGTGGACAGGGGTCGCCTTCGACGCCGTCGACACGGGCGGCTGGCAGACCGGCGGCAGCGACCTCGACGCCAAGGTCTCCGAGCAGGCCGCCCGTGCCCTCGAGGGCGCGGACCTCGTGCTCTTCGTCGTCGACGTGACCGTCGGGCTGACCGACGACGACATGGCGGCAGCCCGGGTCGTCCAGCGCAACGCGCGGCGCGTGCTGCTCGTCGCCAACAAGGTCGACGACACCGCTCGGGAGTCAGCGATCTGGGACTTCGTCTCGCTCGGGCTCGGCGAGCCCCACCCGATCAGCGCGCTGCACGGCCGCCTGGCGGGTGACCTGCTCGACGCGATCGTCGACGCCCTCGGTGAGGAGCCCTCGGCCACGGGTGCGCCGGACCCAGCCGACGAGACCGGCCCGCTGCGCGTCGCGATCGTGGGACGGCCGAACGTCGGGAAGTCCACCCTGTTCAACGCCCTTCTGGGCGACGACCGCAGCATCGTCCACGACCTGCCGGGGACCACCCGCGACGCGGTCGACACCGTCGTGGAGACCGAAGCGGGGAGCATCTGCTTCGTCGACACCGCGGGCATGCGCCGCCGCGCGAGGACCGAGGCGGGCCTCGAGACCTACGCGGTCATCCGCAGCCTCGAGGCCCTCGACCGCGCGGACCTCGCGCTCCTCGTCATCGACGCGACCGTCGGGGCGACCGCCCAGGACCAGCGCTTGGCCGAGCGCATCGCGGCGTCGGGCTCGCCGTCAGTCGTCATCCTCAACAAGTGGGACCTCATCAAGACCGACGATCGCAACGACGTCCTCGCGTCAGTCTCGGACCGCCTCGCGTTCCTGGGCGATGCACCCGTGCTCAAGGTCGCGGCGAACCTGGGCCGTGGCGTGCACCGGGTGCTGCCCGCGCTCAGCTCGGCCGCCGAGGACTACCACCGACGCGTCCCGACCGGTCCGCTCAACCGCGCCTTGCGCGACCTCCAGGTGCACCACGCCGCGCCCGGGGCGCGCGTCCGCTACATCGTCCAGGGCGCGATCGACCCACCGACGTTCACGCTGTTCAGCTCGGCACGGCTGCCCCAGACCTACCTGCGCTACCTCGAGCGCGGGATCCGCGAGCGCTTCGACCTGGGCTCGACGCCCCTCAAACTGCGGGTGCGGGTCGACTGAGGTGCCCTGGTGCGACACGTGCGACCGGCTGGTTGCCGACGACGAGCTCGTCGAGGGCGCGTGCCCGACCTGCAGCACCGAGCTCGCCGAGCCGGTCCGACAGCCCGTCTCACTGCGCTTCCGCCTCCTCATCGTCGCGACGGGCATCTACCTCATCTGGCGCTGCGTCCAGGGCGTGCAGTGGCTGACGCACCACGCGTGACGAGCGGCCCCCGCGCCGTGCTCGCCTAGGTTCTCTGCGTGCCGATCTACGCGCTCGGGGACCACGTCCCGGTCATCCACGACGAGGCCTTCGTGCATCCCGACGCCGTCGTGATCGGCGACGTGACCATCGGGGCGAGGTCCTCGGTGTGGCCGAGCGCCGTGCTGCGCGGCGACTACGGCCGGATCGTCGTCGGGGAGGAGACGAGCGTCCAGGACGGCACGGTCGTCCACGCCGTGCCGATGTTCCCGACCGTGATCGGCTCGCGGTGCGTCGTCGGGCACCTCGCGCACCTCGAGGGCTGCGAGCTCGAGGACGAGTCCCTCGCGGGCTCGGGCTCAGTGATCCTGCACCAGGCCCTCATCGGCACCGGCGCCACCGTCGGGGCCAACGCGGTGGTCCCGAACCGCATGCAGGTCCCCGCGGGCGCGCTCGCGATCGGCGTGCCCGCGACCGTCAAGGAGGGCCGCTCGAACCTCGAGCTCATCCGTCTGTCGGCCGCCCAGTACGTGGCGAACGCCGCGCGGTTCAAGTCCGAGCTGCGGCTCCTCGCCTGAGGGCGCCTAGCCCAGCTCGTCGGTATCGCGCACCGGCAGGCTGTGGGTCCCTCGGAGGTTCGACGGCGCGAAGAGCGGCTGGACACCCGCGAGTGACCAGTCGGTCCGCGGGCTCGTGAAGAGCACCTGGAACCGCTCGATGATCGCGTCGTAGTTCGCGCGCCACCCGAGGAAGTCGAGCCACGCCGCGTCGTGGTCGGGCAGCAAGGGCACGCCGCTCGCGGCCAGGTGCCCGAGGACGATCTCGAACTCCTCGCGGGTGATCGAGATCTCGAGGACCGAGTCGGGGTCAATCGGGTAGGGGACCCTGAAGTAGTCCGCCAGCCCCCGCAGCGCGAGCCAGCCCGAGCGGATGCACAGCCCCGCGGTCGCTGAGGCAGGCTTGTCGATGGCGGCGTTATAGAGCGAGGCGGCGTCGAGCACCGCGGCCGCGGAGCCGATCCAGGTCTGCCCGCGGATCGGGGTTCGGTAGTAGTTGAGGATGGTCAACGTCGAGTGGGTCTCGCGCACGTCGATGAACCAGTGCTCCCACTCGCGCCAGAGGTCGTCCAAGAGCTCGTAGGACGCGACGCTCTGGGCGATCTCCAAGATGCCCCAGGGCGTGGCGGGTACGCCCGCTCGCACCGACAGCCGCGAGACCGAGACCTCCCGTCGCTGGAACGCGGCGTAGATGGTCGGGATGAAGGCGATCAGGAGCGCGAGGAGGGTGAGGCCGATCGCCGCCTCGCCGTAGCTGAGGGCGAGCTCCCCGGGGCCACGAGCCGCGGCGGTGCCAAGCGTGAACAGCGACGAGCCCGACAAGTTGAGTCCCACGGCGAGGTTCGGCGCGCCGGCACCGACGAACAGGAACGCGAACGCGCCGAGCATCATGCCGAGCCACGTCGCCTGGTAGCTGAGCAGGAGGACTGGCGGGTACATCGCGAGGCGTCGGTCGCGCTGCGCGTAGCTGGCGCTCTGCGGTGCGAGCACGCGGAAGAGCATCCCGACCCCGATCGCGATCCCTCGGCTCAGGCGCACGCTCGCGACGCGCGGGAGCAGGAACGTGCGCACTGCGGCGTCGAGCACCGCGACCACGACGAACGCGCCGAACAGCCCCGAGGCGATCCGGACCCCGACGCTCACGTTGGATGAACTCCCTGGTGCCGCGGCGGGTCGACCTCGCGGACCGGCACCGCGGGATCGCCCGGACTACCCGCCAAGCCCACCCTTCTGCTGCTTCTTCTGCTGCTTCGCCTGACGCTTCTCTTTGATCGACTTGGTCGGTGGCTTCTTCGTGCTGGGTCGTTGCGGCGTCTTGCCTGCCATTTGACGTCTCCTGTGATGGCCCTCGAGCCGCACTGATTCTGACAAGGTGCGCGGCCGCAGTCCACCTCAGCGCTCAGACGTGCGCGCAGCCACGGGTCTCACTTAGAGTGCCGCGTCGTTCTCGATTCCCCGGAGGGGCCGTGGCCGTGCTGGAGCGCAAGAACTTCGAGTCACCCGACGGCTCGCGCGACTTCGTGGCGAAGGGCCACCTCGAGGTGCTGCACCTGCAGGCGGGCTCGGTCAGGCGCTCGACCTACGAGCCGGGTTGGCGCTGGTCCGAGCACGTCGGACCGCTCGCGGGGTCACCGACCTGCCACGCGACGCACTTCGGCGTGGTGCTCTCGGGCAGCCAAGGGGTCCGGATGGACGACGGCACCGAGATCGTGCTCCACGCCGGCGACGTGTTCACGATCCCTCCGGGACACGACGGCTGGGCGATCGGCGACGAGCCGTGCGTGGTCGTCGACTTCTCCGGCAGCGACCCCTTCGGCGGGGCCGTGGCACCGCGCGCACCGAGCTAGGACCCCCAGGTCGAGGGCCCGGTCAGGGCGCCACGAGGACCCGGTCGGCACGACGATCGCCCGCGTCGCTCGCAACCTCGAGGGACCCGGCGCGCACCGAGTGGCTGATCAGCATCTCCTCAAGGGCCTCGACGGGCCCCGGGCGCGCGAAGAAGTAGCCCTGCGCCGTCGTGCAGCCGAGCCCACGGAGGTGCTCCAGCTGGGCCGCGGTCTCGATGCCCTCGACGACGGTCGTCGACCCGATGGCCGCGGACAGGTTGATCACCGCCGAGACGACCGCGGACTTCACCGAGTCGACGTCGACGCCGTCGACGAAGCTGCGGTCAATCTTGACGACGTCGATCGGGAAGCTCGTGAGGTAGCCGAGCGAGGAGTAGCCGGTCCCGAAGTCGTCGATCGCGACCTGCACCCCGATCTGCTTCAGCGTGGCGAGGATCTCGCTCGTCCGCACGACGTCGTCCATCGCCATGCTCTCGGTGATCTCAAGGCAGACCTGGGACGGCGCCACGCCCGAGAGCTCGAGCACCTCTTGGACCTCCTCGGCAAGGCAGGCCTGCTGGAACTGCCGGGCCGACAGGTTCACGCCGATCGTGAGCGCGACGCCGAGCTCGTCGAGCCAGCGCCGTGCCTGACGGCACGCCTGCTCGAGCACGAGGTGCCCGAGCGGCAGGATCAGCCCGGTGTCCTCGGCGAGCGAGATGAACTCGGCGGGGGCCAGGAGCCCGCGGTCCGGGTGGTGCCAGCGCACGAGGGCTTCTGCCCCGACGACGCGCTCGTCGGACAGCCGCACGTAGGGCTGGTAGTACACCTCGATCTCGTTGCGCGCGAGCGCCTGGCGGAGCGCTGCTTCGAGGTCGATCCGCTCGGCTGACCGGTTGCCCATCGCGTCGACGTCAAAGACCTCGACGTGGCCGCCCCCCGGAGAGGCCTTTGCCCGGTACATGGCGACGTCGGCGTTGTGGAGCACGTCGTCGCGGGTCTCGCCCCGGACGGACAGCGCGATGCCGATGCTGAGCGTCGCGACCACGTCGTGGCCGTCGGGGAGCGAGAACGGCTCGCGCAGGCAGTCGAGGATCCGGTGCGCGGTGTCGAGGGCGTCGTCGGCGTCATCGATCGCCTCGAGGAGGATGGCGAACTCGTCGCCGCCCATGCGCGCGACCATGTCGCCGGGGCGCAGCATCCCCTGGATCCGATCGGCCATCGCGATGAGCAGCGAGTCGCCCACGTGGTGGCCGAGCCCGTCGTTGACGACGCCGAAGCGGTCGATGTCGCAGAACAGCACCGCGTGGCGCTCCTCGGAGCTCTCTGCTCGGCGCAGGGCGTGCTCGATGTGGTCGAGCAAAAGGCGGCGATTGGGCAGGCCGGTCAGCGCGTCGTGGAACGCGTTCTCGGTGAGCTGGCGCTCCAGCTCCTTGCGCTCACGGATGTCACGGAAGACGAGGACCGCGCCAGATTCCTCACCGGCGATCGGCGACACGGTGAAGGCGACGTCGATGAAGCTGCCGTCGCGTCGCTGGAACCGGCTGTCGTCGCTCGTGACGCTCTGTCCCGTCGACATCGCACGCATCGCGGGACCGAGGACGAACCCCGGCGCCATGGGCCCGGACTCCGGATCCGGGACGATCGCGAGGTTGCCGAGCTCGTCGAGTGAGTCCCAGCCGAGGATCGACGTCGCCGTCGGGTTCATGAAGGTGATGCGCCCCGTGCGAGTGACCGCGCACACCCCCTCGCCGAGGCTCTCGGTGATCGCGGCGAGTCGCTCTCGCTGCTCGGCGCCCTCCTGGAAGAGGTGCGCGTTCGTGAGCGCACCGGCTCCCACCGCCGCCAGGGCGTCGAGGAGCGAGCGGTCGGCTTTGTCGAACGGCTCCGTGCGGCTGCGCCCCGACACGCTGAGCCAGCGGGCGGCGTCGAGCGTGCTGAGCGGTGCGCTCGTGCAGTCCGGAGCGACGAGCCCGTCGCGCACCTCTGCGAGGTCGCAGCGCAGCAGTGAGCGCGCGGCGTCGAGGAGCGCGCCGAGCACCTTGTCCCTGCCCATCGTGCGGTTGATCTCGAGGGTGGCCTCGAACAGGCCGTGGAGCCGAGCACGGTCGTGCCGCGCCTCGAAGTGCCCGACGAGCACCTGGCGCAGGATGAGCAGCGGCAGCAGCGCGATCAGGAGGGCCCACGGGTCCGCGAGCAGCACGAGGGACGTGACGAGCGCCATCGCGACGCCTGCCGCCGCCAGGAGCAGTCGGATGTCGAGCCCGTCGAAGAGCGCCTCTCGCCACGGCGTCCCGGTCGCCGCGAAGATGCTCCCGACGGCTGTGTCGTTCACCACGAAGTAGACGACGGCCCCCGCGCACGCCGCAGCGAGGTCCGAGGGGGTCGGCGTCGTGCCGCGCGTGTGCGCCAGGGCGAAGACCGCCGCGCCTGCGCCCGTCGACACGAGTACCTGGCCGACGTTGAAGGCGGACTTGACGAGCGGTCGGCGCTTCACTGCCTGTGCGATGAGCGTCGCCGCGGCGAACGAGAGGATCGCGACACTCGGCTTGGTGACGAGCAAGAGCACCACGAACCCACCCTCGTCGAGGCTGACCGCCGTCGACTGGTCCTTCGCGTAGACGATGAGCGGGCGAATCCAGCTCGCCGCGATGAAGGCGACCAGCACCGCGGCGACCACGAGCTCGCGGTCGCCCGGTGAGCTCCCGCCGAGCTCGGTCGCGATGGCAAGGCCGAGCACGCCCATGCCGCCGGCCACAGTGAGCGCGACGACCCCCTGGGCTCGCCGCGGGAGCTTCACGTGGGTGTGCCCGCTCGAGTCACGTCAGCTCCACGACGCACCGTTCCAGGCAGACCCGTTCCAGGCCGACCCGTTCCATGCAGACCCGTTCCAGGCCGAGCCGTTCCAGGCCGACCCGTTCCATGCAGACCCGTTCCAGGCCGACCCGTTCCAGGCCGAGCCGTTCCACGTGAGGCCACTCGCAACAGGCGCGCCACCCGAGCTCGTCGGACTCAAGGCGCTCCAGTTGGACGGGTCCCAGCTCGACAGGGTCCAGGGGACCGAGAGCCGCACGCTCGTGCCGACGGAGAGATCGAGGAAGCCATAGGGCTGCCGCAGGTGCACCGCGTTGTTGGCGACCGCGGCCGCGACGTTGAGCTCGCCGTGTCCGTCCACGAACGGGTTGCCCGTGGGGCCTGGACTCGTGGTCGCGAGGAGGCGAGCCTTGACGTCGTTGGGCTTGTCGCTGGGGTGCATCTCGAGATCGAGCGCGACGGCGCCCGAGGTGATCGCGGCGCTGAACGAGGTGCCCGATCCGACGAAGTTGGACGAGCCAACCCGGGCGCTTGGGAAGTCCTCGTAGATCGTCGAGCCAGGTTCTGCCAGGCTGACGACGGACTTGCCCGACGCCACGAGGTCGGGCTTGTAGTAGCCGTCCGGGTCGGTCGGCCCCGCGCTGCTGAAGCTCGGGATCGTGTCGCCCGCGGCCGCGGTCGATCCGTTGTCGTTGAGCGCGCCCGCGGTGATCACCAGGGGGTCGTCGCCGGGGGAGAGGATCGTGCCGTTGAAGGGCCCGGCGTTCCCCGCAGAGGTCACGGCGACGATCCCGGCGTCCCAGGCCGCCTGCACCGCCTGGTCGAGGGGGTTGAGCGAGGTCGACTGCCAGGGCACGAAGCCGAGGGACATGTTGAGCACTCGGATGTGGAGCTGGGCGGCGTGGGTGATCGTCCAGCCAACGCCCGCCATGACTGTTGCGAGGGTCGTCGAGCCGCTCGCCCCGGCGACTTTGACCGACACCAGTCCCGCGCCGGGCGCCTCGCCCTTGTACTGGCCGCCCGATGAGGCTCCCGACGACGCGATGAGTCCCGCGACGAACGTCCCGTGCCCGTAGCTGTCAAGGAAGGGGTTGTTGCCACCTGACAGGTCGACACCGCCGACGAGGCGGCTGGCCAAGTCCGGGAGCGCCGAAATCCCGGTGTCGAGCACGGCCACGTTGACGCCCTGTCCTGTGTCGCCTCTGGCCCAGAGCTGGGACGCGCCGGTCTGTTGTGGGAACACCGCTGCGGGAGCCTGGGAGGCCGCCAGGTGGAAGCCGGCCGACTGCATGGAGATCAGGATGTTGGGCGTCACCTCGATGCCGGGCACGTTGCCGAGCAGCGCGACCTCAGGAATCGTAAGCGTCGCTTCGATCGCGTTCGCGACACCGAGGGTCTGGAGGAGCTTGCCACCCACCAAGAGCACTGCTTGAAGGGCGAGCCCGGTCGTGCCGCTCAGGTCCGAGACGATGTACGACGACGTGAACGGCGTCGTGTCGGCCGACGACGGCCCGACCGCCACAACGGTGGAGGCAGCGGCGATGCTCGCCGCGGCGACGAGCACGAATCGGAGCCGGACTGCGTGCCACGGGGTACGCGAAGCGATCTTGACTGTCGAGCCACGAGCCATGTGCGAATCCTCCGGTTGCCGCGGGAGGCAACGATTGATCATGCGGCGAGCAACCGCAACGGACGCCAGCGACATTTGCGCCACAGTTGCGACGTCGTTGATCACGCCGTGGTGCCCGCGGGGCGCAGGTCCACGTCGATGAACGTCACATCGAGGACCTAGATTCGAACCAACATGCGGGACTTCCTGACGACTGGCTCGTCTACCGGCTGTGACCCCGAGCCAAGCCGCTGGAGGACGAGCCGATCAAGGCGATCCATGACGAGAGCCGGGCACGAGCCCACTCGGTTCGCACCAATGATCGTCCATCCCGACAGTGCCCCGATGCCTGACCGGCTCGCTAGCTGTCTCGGGCGACAGCCCTTGCGGTCTGGGACTGACCGTTGTGCCAGTCCTTCAACACAAGGAGCGTGAAAGCCAATGGTCGATGACCTCGATGACCCGCGTCGATCCGAGCCGCCGTACATTCTCGGCGAGCGCCACATGCTCGAGCAGTGGCTCGACTTTCACAGGACGACGCTTGTCTTGAAGTGCGAGGGCCTCGACGACGCCGCACGCAAGGCCCGGCCCGTCTCGACCTCGAAGCTCTCGCTGCACGGCTTGGTCCGGCACATGGCAGAGGTCGAGCGCAACTGGTTCCGTCGGGTGCTGCTCAGAGAGCCCGAGACGCCGTCGATCTGGTACGACCGAGACGTCGAAGACAGCGAGCTGGTACCGCTTGACGACGCCGTCTGGGTCGACGACCTGGCCTCTTTCTTGGCGGAGTGCGAGGCGAGCCGGGGCGCGAGCGAGGGCAAGGACCTCGAGCACACGGGCATCCGCCGCGGTGAGCCGTGCTCCCTGCGCTGGATCTACGTCCACATGATCGAGGAGTACGCGCGCCACAACGGCCACGCGGACCTCATTCGCGAGATGCTCGACGGCGCCGTGGGCTGGTAGGCAGATGTCGTCCGGGGCAGCAACCGGCACGCCCATGAACCCCGCAGCGGCACGCTCCTTGCTGACGCGACTCGCGGACCGACTGCAGTCGCCATCATGGGGGCCGTGGCACGCCTCGTCTTGATCTCTGGACTGCCCGGAGCGGGCAAGACCACGCTCGCTCGGGAACTCGAGGTCGAGATCGCGGCCGTGCGGTTGTCAGGCGACGAGTGGATGCAACTGCTTGGCGTCGACCTCCATGACGAGGCTGCTCGGGATCGCATGGAGCGCCTCTTCTGGATGCTCGCCCAGCGCCTCTTGGCACTTGGGCTGAGCGTGATCCTCGAGTCCGGCTTCTGGCTGAGAGCTGACAGGGATGAAAAGCGGCTCGGCGCGCGGGCGCTCGGGATCGCCGTCGAGCTCCGCTATCTCGAGGCGCCGCTCGAGGAGCGCTGGCGCCGCATCAGCCTTCGCAACCGAAGTCCCCTCTGGAGCCGGTCACCGATCACCCGCCAGCAGCTTGCGAGCTGGGATGCCTTCTTCGAGGTCCCGGGTCCCGACGAGACGGCGCTCTTCGATCCGCCGCGAGCCGGTGTGTGACGCTCAGCGGGTCCGAATCAGGTCGGTGCACCCACACACGTCCACAGACGCCATTGCCGGGACTGGCAGCAGTGGTACCAGCCCGGCCTCGGGCGCCTCTCGAGGATCCTTGCACGCCTGAACAGCGCGTCGGGTCCGGCTCTCGCTCAGCCCTTGATCACGTTGTGGACGGTCGCAACCATCGGGTCCTTGAGCTCCACGCCGAGCTCGGAAAGTATCGGCATGAGAGTCGGTCCGAAGGCGTCGAACTCCCCCTGGGACTCCCAGATGTCGAATACCTGAATTGCACCACCGGACTCGAGGGCGACGTGGAGCGTTCGACCCTTTGGTGCGCCAGCGCCCGCTGCCTCGAGCTGCTTGATCGCGCTCGCGTACTTGTCTGGCGTAAAGCCCTCATGAGCGAAGTAGATACCGAGTGCCATACCCTCTCCTTCCGGCGTCGTGGACGCCTTGATGGCAACGACCGTCCCAAGTGGATCGGCCGCGCAGGACCCTACCTCTCGCGATGAGGTGTTGCGCCCGAACTGACACGCGATTGTCGAAGGGTGAGTGCTCCACACCACTCCACGGGTTGCGAGCAGCGTCGAAGCGGGTGAGAATCCGCGCGACGAGTCATGCCGTAGATCGCGGAAAAGGTGGTCCATGCCGAACCCGGAATCAGTGCTGCAGGTCGAAGTGGCCGATCGCGTCGCCACGTTGACCTTGAATCGTCCCGATCGTCGCAATGCACTCAACGCGCCACTCAGGAGGCGCCTCCGAGAGGCCATCGGCGAGACCGAAGCCAACCCTGACGTCGACGTCGTCATCCTCACTGGCGCCGACCCTGCATTCTGCGCCGGACTCGACCTCACCGAGTTCAGCTCAGCCAACTCCGGGCTCCGCGATGCGCCACTCGCCGAGGGACGCGACCGCGGCCCGTTGGGGCCGCACGCCAAGCCCGTCATCGGCGCGGTGAATGGCGTCGCGGTCACGGGCGGTCTCGAGCTCGCACTCGCGTGCGACTTCATCATCGCGAGCGAGCAAGCACGATTCGCCGATACCCACACACGCGTCGGCGTTCTGCCCGGATGGGGACTGACGGTGCTGCTTCCTGAGGCAGTCGGCCTGCGGCGCGCGAGGGAGATGAGCGCCACTGGCAACTACGTCGACGCTCAGCTCGCCCTCCTCTGGGGGCTCGTCAACCGCGTGGTACCGCACGGCGAGCTGCTCGCCACGTGTCGGACGCTGGCGGCGGCCGTCGTCTCGAATGACCAGCCTGCGGTTCGCACCCTCCTCGAGACTTACGGCCGAACGACCGCGACGACCGCCGATGAGGGCTGGCAGATCGAGGCCGAGGTCCATCGCGCCTGGACGACGGCGAACCTCGACGCGGCCACGACGTCGCGGCTCAAGGCCGTGATCGATCGCGGGCGTACGCAGGTCGCGGACCACGCGAAGCCCTGACTCCACGCATTGGCGAGTTCGCCACTTCCGCTCTCCATGCAACGCGCGATCGTCATGAGGTAGGGGGAGGTTGTGACGCGATCTGGAGGGCCGCGCGTGCAGTCAGTCCGGTGTCAATCGAGCGAAGCGCCCACGTGACACCTCGCTTCTGGAAGCGATCCACGTCAACGTCCCGTGGCGCAATCACGGCGACATCGAATCCGTCGAGGCTCCCTCGAAGCGACTCGATCGTCTCCACCATCTGGGCGAGCTGCTCGTCCGAGGCACCCACTGGGAAGAGCCCGTCGAGTTGCGCTGCTCGCCGCAGCGGACGCTTCCCGCCACCTCCTCGCGCTGCGCTCCAGAGGGGAATCCGTGGTTCCTGAATCCCCCTCGGCAGGAATTGCACACCAGCAGCCGTGAATCTGGGGCCGTGGTGAGTCACCTCCAGCCCTGACCAGAGTTCGAGCAAGAGCTCGAGCGCCTCGTCCAGCACATCTCCCCGCTCGCGCTCGTCGACGACCTCACCGAATCGCCGGAGCTCACCGTCGGTATCGACTCCAAGGCCGACCCCCATCGTGAGCCTGCCGCCTGACAGGCGATCGAGTGCAACGGACTCCCTCGCGACCTTCTGTGGGCGCCTCCGCGCAAGGGGAACGACCATTGGCCCCAATCGAATCGACGACGTCTTCGACGCCATGGCGGCGAGCGTGATCCAGACGTCTCCGACTGACGGCGATCTGTGTGATGGTCGCCACACGTGATCCCAGAGAAAGACGGCATCCCAGCCAGCGTCCTCGGCAGCGATCGCCAGATCGACGACGACCACGGGATCTGAGAGCTCGTCAAAGGGTGCCACGTAGAGGGCGTGGCGCATGTGCTCAGACTACGAGAGCGGTCCGTTCGACCAGGGCTGCGAGCTCGGACGGATCTCCGAGCGCCATCGCACCTGGTGCCGCGCCCGGGAAGCTCATTCCTGACGCCTTGGAGGACTGCGAAGGCCACGTTCACAACGCCGCCCGACAGGTTGGTACGACCGCAGTTGGCTGTTGTCAGTTGCATCCGCCGAAACGTCAGCGATTCACGGCTTGACCGAGGTGCCGCAGCGTCACATCTGCGGGGTGATCATGAGCCTCTGGTCGATCATGCCGTAGCCGCCCTTGCTCGAAGCGGACAGGTCACCAGGACCTCGCGTCGCGTCGGCATGCGAGAGGCTCCAACTGAGCTAGCGGTTCGGCACGAAGGACATGTCCCTGAGATTGAGGGGATGCTCGGGTGTCACGCCGACGAGTCTCGACGTCGGGTCGTCGAAGGCGGCACGAAAGCGGACCTCCCAGCGGTCGAAGTCTGGCCCGAGATACTTGGCGATCTTCCTTCTCGCGAGTGCCGGTCGAATGGATGTACGACTGCTCGACCTACGACCGTCATCGCAAGGACTTCCCCGGTCTCGAGATCACAAGTATCGATAGTCAATGCCACTCTGGGGTCTGTTGAAAGCCACTCACCGAGCCGTGAGTACGAAGAGCCGGTCAGCCACCAAAACGTTCGGCCCTCATAAAGAAACCAGACCGGCCGGATCGTCGGGCCGTTCGGCCCATTCGCGGCAACTCGGGCGACCAATGGTCGGGAAAGAAAGTCCTCAATGTCCATAAAGCGGACGATAGTTCCGCAGCCTCTCGCTCAGCATGGTCAGCTGGCCCGCCGCAACGAATCGTGCCGTCTTCGATCTAAGCCCGTAGTTGGCTGGAAAGCGTTCGACGTGTGTGTCAGTGCAGGAGAGCGCGATCTGGGCATCACGGTGTCTCGCCCGCAACCGCGATGCCCGCGGCCACTCGCAGTCCGAACCATTCGCTGCCGGGTAGTGGCGTGCTGAGTCAGACCATCGAATGGAGGTGGATGAGGCCGGCATCAGTTGATCGGAATCCACAGGCATCGAAGTAGAAGGGGGCAAGCGCGGGCTCGAAATCCACGTGGAGCCATTCGCATCCCGCCGCCTTTGCGTGCGAAGCCGCGAGGGCTACGACGGAAGTCGCGATCCCCTTGTGCTGGTGATCGCTCCGAGTCTTCGTGTCAAGCAAGAACGCATGGCCGCCGCCGTCCCAGGCAACGTTGACGAATCCGACGAGGTCGCCGTTCGCGACGCGCGCGACAACCCATCCAAGGCTGTGAGGTCGAATCTGGCTCCACCAACCGGGCGCGCTTCGTCCGCCGTGGGAGTGGGTCAGCTCGACGAGCTCAGCGTCAGTCACGTCGCCCCGCCACACCAAGGTCACTTGATCGCTCACGGAAGCAGTCTTACTCCGACTCTCGAACTCGAAGACCGCTGCTCGGTCACGGTGCTGGCTTCTTCCACATGAACGGCTTCGGGTCGTCGTTCCAGTGCTCTGCCCATAATCCGATCGCCTCCTCGAGTTGTTTGATCGAGTTGAACGTCCCCTCCTTCAGTCGACGAGCGGTGATCTGTGAGAACCAGCCCTCGACCAGGTTGAGCCACGACGAGCTGGTCGGCGTGAAGTGCAGGTGCCACCGTGCGCGCTTGGGATGCGCGAGCCACTTCTTGACGGGCGCTGACTTTTGCGCCGAGAGGTCGTCGAGCACGACGTGGATCTCGAGACCCCTTCGACGTGCAGCTCGATGAAGCTGAAGAAGCTGAGCAGCTCTCTCGATGAGTGGCGCGCCTTGGTGTCATAGAGCACCTCGCTGGTCGCCACGTTCATCACGGCGAACAGGTCCGTCGTGCCGTGGCGCGTGTAGTCGTGCGTCATCGTCGTGCCGCGCCCACGATTGAGCGGGAGCGACGGCTGGGTGCGGTCGAGGGCCTGGACCTGGGTCTTCTCGTCGAAGCTGAAGACCATGGCGCTCCCTGGCGGGTTCATGTGGAGCCCGACGACGTTGACGAGCATGGCCTCGAAGTCCGGTCTGTCGAGACCTTGAACGTGTCGAGCTTCCAGGGCTTCAGCCCGTGGTCCTTCCAGATGCGAGCGACCGTGTCCTTGCTGATCCCCATGTGCTCGGCCATCGTCCGTGTGCTCCACTGCGTGGACCCGTCGTCGGGCAGGGTGTTCATGGTCAGCGCCACCACCTCGGCCACGGTGCCCTCGGGCAGCCACGAAGTGCGGCCGCGTCCAGGTGCGATCACACCGATCCCGTCCACCCCAACTTCCTCGAACCGCCTTCGCCACTGGCGCACTGAGTTCGGTGCGACCTCGAGGCGACGAGCGACCTCATAGATCGCCTCGCCGTCAGCAGACATCAGCAGTGCGCGAGCCTGCTGCACCGTTCGGTGCGGGCGCGACGAGGAGCGTGCGAGTCGTCGAAGGACCGCTCGCTGCTCGGGCGTGACGACCAGCGGCGCGGCTGCAAGTGGTGATCGCATCCCGTCATTCTAGCCACTTCAGTTATATCCGCGACGGACCACTCGCCCGCCTGACGAGTCGAGAGTCCCACTCAAAACCTCTCAGGTGCGAGCTGCACTGGGGGCAGAGAGGTGCCCCGCTACTGGAATGAATGGACCGACGGAGGTGCCCCGCGCGTAGCAGACTGCTGCGGTGGGAGGCCGGTGTCGAGGCGAACGAACGCGTCGCGCGGGCGTCGGAGAGGATGCACGACGCGTGAGGCGTCGGACCGCACCGCGATGGGCCGTGGCCGTGCTGCTCGTCTCGGTGTCGTGCAGTGTCTTGCAGTCGGGCAGCGCCTCGGGGCAGGTCTCGCGCACCGCTCCGCCACCGGGCGTTCAGCACGGGATCGACACCTACTTCACCTACCGCTGCCAGGCACTCGGGCAGATCAAGCAGTGGGCCGAGACCGAGGTCGCCCAGTTCAAGCGCTTGGTGCGAACTCGATCGGCCTTGGTTTTCCACTGTTCACGGTCTCGATGTCGTCCAACCACGTCTTCGCCTGGACGTCGTGCAAGGGGTCGACCATCAGGACGCCACCACCATGGGTCCTGGCGGTCGTTGTCCAGATCGCCCACGCCGCAGGGCTCAAGGTCTTCCTTCGGCCGCTCATCGACCAGGAAAACCTGATGGTGCAGAATCCGCACAACTGGCGAGGCGAGCTGCGGCCCACCGATGTCAGACTGTGGTTCGCGAAGTACTACAACACTCTGAGGCCCTACCTCGAGGTGGCGCAACGTGAGAAGGTCGAGTACTTCGCCGTCCAGACCGAGCTCGACAGCCTCGCTGACCTCAGCGACTGGACATCGCTGATCGCACGCTGCAGGCTCCTCTACTCGGCGGGGGACCTCGAGGTGAGTTACTCGTGGGACACCGGCGTCAAGAAGCTACTCCGACCGTCGACGATCTTCGGGTTCGACGCCTATCCCAAGTTGCCGACAGCAGCTGTCACAGCGACGCCCCGCCAGCTACTCCTGGGGTGGGACTACCTCTTGTTGCACCGCCCCTCGTATGGCATCCCGAAGCTTCCCGCGGCGACCATCTCCGAGATCGGGATCGCGGCGCAGGACGGCGCCTACGGATGGCCGGCCTCGGGAGGGGTCCCGATCCAAGGGCATCCGTTCGACCAACAGATCCAAGCGAACTGGTTCACCGCGGCCTGCGCCTTCATGAATGAGCACAAGCTGCGGGGGATCTACTTCTGGGGCCCGTGGCTCGCCAGGGACGACGGGTCGCTGCCTACCGCACCGGATACCACCCGAATGAGCAACATCCAACCGCTCGGGCAGCTCGCCATCAAGAAGTGCTTCACCGGGATGTGAGCCGGCTCGCCTCCGGAGCCACGCCGAAGTCTTACTTTCGCATCGCAGTTGTTCCGCTGACTCGAGATCAGTCCCATTTGAACCTTCTCCTTCTCGAGGAGTCAAATTGGGGAAAGGATCAGACTCTCAGGGAAAGGAGGTGAGTGTGAGCACTGTGCTGCGCTGGCGTCCCCTGCTCGCACTGAGCGCCGCTGCTGCTGTCCTCACGGGATGTGCGACGTCGAGCGAGGTGGCCAAAGGTCATCCGACGTCACCGATCACGAGTCTCGGGTCGTATCGGTCGCTGTCGCTGCCGCCCGACGCGGTCCGCCTCGTCGTCGCGACGCGCGACGCCCACGTCCTCCTCGACGCGGCGAAGGTGCCACTGGGCGCGGTCGAGACCTCTGCGTCGATCATGCCCGCGTCGACCTCCGGAGATCCGAACTTCGTCGCGGTCCACCACACATACGGCGTGGCGGAGTTGCCCCCGGATCCGTCGATCGCCTTCCTGCCCAAGGGCGCGAAGGCCACGGGATGGGGCAGTTCAAATACAGGGATGACCGAGGTCGACTTCAGCTACCCGAACTCCACACTGCTCGACGGTCGCACTCTGCTGTACACGATGCAGACGACTGCGCACGGCTACACCGTTCGCATCGACGCGCAGGTGACCTGGGTCTCGGCGAAGCCCCTCGCTGCCTATGTCGCACCGGGTGCGTCGCGGGTCACCGTCGCGTTCACGTCGCCGCTCAACAAGTTCGGTCCGTACAGGTCGCACCATGTGATTGGCGCCACCGTCACCTCGGTGCAGGCAATCCAGGGGATCACCAATGCCGTGAACGCACTGCGGGCCGCGCCCATGGGCGTGCGGTCTTGCCCGGAGGACAACGGGACAACCCTCACGGTGGCCTTCTGGCATTCGGGCGCGGAGCACCTGTCCGCCAAGGTCGTGGTCGATCGCACGGGATGCGGGGAAGCAACGATCACCCACTACGACGCCAAGGGATTGCTCACTGCCAGCGTCTATGCGTCGAGCGGGGGCGTCGACAAGGTCATCGCCCACCTCGCGGGGATGAGCAACGCGCCTCCTGCGTTCGAGCGGCTCTAGCGCGCCTAAGCGCAACGGGCCCCGAGCGGCGGCTGTCCGGGCCTTCCAAGACGACGTTACCGACGCCGGAGTAGTTGCCACACCCACGTGTCGCAGTGGGGCAGGCAGCGACCGCACGCGCCGTGCCCCGTCCCCCGTATAGGACATTCGTTCGGGCGCGCGCCATACTTCGGAGATGGCCAGGTGGAGAAGAACGAGGCTGTTTCCTTGCTTGACCCTTCTTGGTGGCATCCTCATCGCCGTCGGCTCTCAGTGGAGGTTCACTGCTAGCAATCAGACTCTCTCGTCGAGACCCTCCGGACCAATGGGGCCCACCTCGATCACTGCGGCGCTGAGTCCATCTCTCCGACAAGTGAGCCTTTCAAGTTGGGGACTCCTGATCTTGATCGCTGGGGCGATCGTTCTCTGCTCTCTGGCTGCGGACGCCGCGATCGCGCGGCCCTCGAGGGAGTCCGTTGGCTGGGGGCTGCTCCTGATTGCGTCACTTCTCAGCGTGTATGTCGGCTACATCGGACTGTGGACCGAAGGTACGACGTTGTCGGTGGGAATCGGCTACCCACTTGCAGCAGCTGGATGTGCTCTGGTGATTGTGAGCTCCGCTCTCTGGACTCACGCGCTGCACCGCCGTCGACTCGCGCCACGCTGAAGTATCTTCGAGCGGGTCGCCAGCAACCGACGATCTGGGACGATCTCCGAGCATCGGTCTGGTCGAGCGTTGGTCGTCAAGCGGCGACTTGTCATCCCAGTCGCGCCCTGGCGCTACCTTCTCTATGGATGCCGAGGACGTGGCCTGCCTCCGGCCCTCACTCAGCAGATCGGAGGTGAAGAGCGGAATGACTTGTCGCCTCTTCGCGCTCTGCTTCGATACGAACAGTCCGCCCCGTCTCGCGCGCTTCTGGGCGGGCGTCTTGGGATGGGAGCTGGCCGACAACCCCCAAGACGGCATTGCGCTTCTGCCGAGCGATGACACCGGGTTCCGGATCCGATTCCTTCCAACTCAGGAGCAGAAGACCGGCCAGAACCAGATGCACTTCGATCTGACGAGCAGGTCCCTCGAGGACCAGCAACAGACGGTGGCGAGGTCGCTCGGACTCGGCGCCCAGCACATCGACATCGGTCAACGCCCAGAGGAGCGTCATGTCGTGCTCGCAGACCCCGATGGTAACGAGTTCTGCGTCATCGAGCCGGACAACAACTTCCTCGCTGACTGCGGATTCATCGGAGCGCTTGCGTGTGACGGTTCGCAAGAGGTCGGGTACTTCTGGAGCGAAGCGTTGGGCTGGCCGCTGGTCTGGGATCAGGACCAAGAGACCGCGATTCGCTCGCCGAGCGGCGGTCCGAAGATCACCTGGGGCGGTCCGCCGCTGATGCCGAAGACCGGGAAGTACCGGCTGCATTTCGACCTCGCTCCACCCGTCCACGGTGATCAGCAAGCGGAGGTCGATCGTCTCGTCTCCCTCGGGGCGACTCGCATCGACATCGGCCAGGGCGAGGTCAGCTGGGTGGTCATGGCCGATCCCGATGGCCATGAGTTCTGTGTGCTGACGCCACGGTAGCGCGACCCCGGATCCACCACGTGATCATGGCCGGGCCCGGCGGGAGCCGGGCGCTGTCTCGGTGATCAGGAGTCAGGACTTCCCG
>DATKGG010000016.1:0-3865 GCA_035510855.1 Acidimicrobiales bacterium | reverse complement strand
ATCGAAGACGAGATGGTGGGCACGATGCTGCGGCTCCTCACCTTCCTCGAGCACGACGAGATCCTGGCGCTCGAGCGCCAGGCAGCCGAGGCGCCGGCGGCGCGGGCGGCGCAGCGCAAGCTTGCCTTCGAGCTCATCTCGTTCGTGCACTCCGAGGCCGACGCCGTCGCCTCGGTCGCGACGTCTGAGGCCCTCTTCGACGAGTCCGTCGCGGGCCTCGACCTCTCGACGCTCGAGGCCGTCACCGCGGACGCGCCCTCGACCACCGTCAGCCGCGAGTCGCTCGTGGCGGGCCTGCGTGTCGTCGAGCTGCTGACCGAGACCGGTCTGTGCGCGTCGCTCGGCGAGTCTCGACGCGCGATCGGGCAGGGCGGGATCTACGTGAACAATCGGCGCGTGGCGAGTGACGACGCGATCGTCGGGGCCGCGGACCTCCTGCACGACCGCTACCTGCTGCTGCGCCGAGGCAAGCGGCACCCGCACGTCGTCGTCGCGAGATGAGGCGGCGCGCACTGGCGGCGGCCGCCTGCGCGAGCGTGCTGCTCGGTGCGTGCTCGTCGGTGTCGCCATCGACCGCGACGTACGACTGGACCACGTCGTCGTCGTTCGCGCAGGGCGCGGCTGACCTTCTCTACGACTACTCGAACGTGCACGACGCGATCGACCACCACGCCTCGACGGCGTCAGTCCGGACCTACTGCGCCGAGCTGTTCGCTGACGCGAACGGAGAGAACACCGACCTGCTCCCGACACCGGACACCCAGCTCACGACGCTGCTGTCCGACGCGGTCGACGGATTCGTCCATGCCGCCTACCAGTGCACGAGGAATGCGGGCGACGCCTCGGTGCAGCGGACGATCCTGGGCGAGTGCCGCGGTGCCATCGGCTCTCTCGTAGCCGCGGTGCTGCGGGATCAGGCGGTCACTGGCCGCGCCCTCGTGGTCCAGGGCATCTCATGACGCGACTCAGTTTCGACGACGACCCCGACGGCGCCCGACGCCGGCGGCTGCTCTGGTCGATGCCGACGGGGATCTACGTCGTCGGCTCGATTGGGGCATCGCCGGGGACGTACAACCTGATGACGCACAGCTTCGCGGTCCAGGTCGCGACCGAGCCGTGCGTGGTCGCGCTCGCGATCGACGTCACGGCGCGAACCCACGGGTACGTCGGCGCGACCGGCGTCGCCACCCTCTCGGTCCTCCGCCGGGACCAGCGCGACATTATTCGACGCTTCGTGAAGCCCGTGAGCGACGTCGTGCTCGACGAGCAGGGTCGCCCGAAGATCATGGCGGGCGTCGAGGTGCTCGTCGCGGACTCGGGCGCACCGTGCCTCGCCGACGCGGCGGGATGCCTCGACCTTGGCGTCGTGGATCGCGTCGACTTCGCAAGCCACACCCTGTTTTGCTGTGAGGTGCGCGGCGTCGCGGTCGCTCCTGAGGTGCTCGAGGGCCCGGCGTCCGCGCACCACGGGGCCATCCTGCGCATGGAGGACACGAAGATGAACTACGGCGGCTAGCTCGCTTCTGAGCTCGGCCGCAGGTCGACGCGCAGCGTCAGCACGCCATCGTCGAGCTCGACGGTCGCGTCGGCGAGCATGGCGAAGTCCTGGTAGTCGAGCGCGGCTTGCTTCGCGAAGCGCAGGCGTTCGGGTCCCTCGACGGGGGGCAGGCCGCGGCGCTTCACGGCCTCAGCTCGCTCGGCGAACCGCGCGAGCATCTCTTGTGGATCGAAGGCCTCAGCCATCCGTGCAGTATGCACCGGGCACGTCCGGCTAGAAGCCGATGCGGTGGTGCGGCGCGTCGTCGTTGGGGCTGGGCGAGTCGGGACCCTCCGTGTCGTCGTCGAGCTCGGTCCAGCCGCCGCCTGGCGTGGCGCGCCAGTGGATCCGTGGTCGCCACGGGCGTCCCGATGCGGACAGCGTGCCGCACGCGCACGTCACGTGGTCCCAGGGATGACGTGTCGAGATGACGGTCCGGCACGACTCGCACCGGAGGCGGATCGTGCGGCGCGTGCGCGGGGCGTCCTCAGGCGAGGACGGGCTCGACGTCGTCGAGGACGCGTTCGAGCCCAGGCGCCTCGGTCGGCTGGGCCGGCGTCGACCAGAGCCCCCGTGTCGGGACGATGATGTCGTCGATGATCCCATAGGCCTTTGCCTCCTCAGGCGTCAAGAAGTAGTCCCTGTCCAGGTCCGCCTCGACCTTCTCGAGGGACTGGCCACTGTGGAACGCGATGATCTCGGCCATTCGCCTCGTCGTCGCGAGCACCTCTTTCAGATGGATCTCCATGTCGCGCGGGGCACCCCTGGTGCCCGCGGTGCCCTGGTGGATCATGATCTTCGAGTTGGGAAGGGCGAATCGCTTCCCGGGCGCGCCGCCGGCGAGGATCATGGCGGCGGCCGACATCCCCATCCCGACGCAGATCGTCGACACGTCGCAGCTGACGTGCTGCATGACGTCGTAGATCGCCATGCCGGCGTAGGACAGGCCGCCCGGAGAGTTGATGTACAGCGCGATGTCCTGGTCGGGCTTCTCGCTGGCGAGGTAGAGGATCTCGGCGACCAAGAGGTTGGCGATCTGGTCGTCGACCTCCTGGCCCAAAAAGACGATCCGCTCCTTCAAGAGCATCGAGAAGATGTCGAACGCCCGGTCACCGCGGGCGGACTGGTCGATGACGGTCGGGATCACGGCGCTGAGCGGTGCCATCGCTTCTCCTTGTTATCTCGAGTATGAGATACTCTACATGAGATATGAGGGACCGGGCCGGCGAGCACCCATGAGCGAGCGTCGCCATGAGCCGCTCCTGCCCGGCTTCAAGGAGATGGCGGAGCGACGCCGCGCACTCGCCAACGCGCTCACGCAGCGACGCGTCGAGCTCGGGCTCACCCAGACCGACGTGGCCGCGCGGATGGGCACCTCGCAGTCCGCGGTCGCGCGCATCGAGGCGGGGCACCTCGACGTGCGCATGTCGACGATCGAGCGGTACGCCGACGCCGTGGGGGACACCGTGAGCTGGCGGCTCGAGGGCCGTGGTCGCTGACGGCGCGCCCTCGGTGCCGCGCGGCCTCGCCGACGACGTCGCGTCGCGGCTGCTCGACCGGCGCGTCGTGCTCTTGAGCGGCGACGTCGACGCCACCCGCGTGTCATTGCTCGCGGCCGAGCTCATGACGCTCGATGCCCTCGGTGACGGCCACATCGAGCTTCGGCTCGGCACGTGCGCAGGGACGCTCGAGGCGTCGCTCGCACTCATCGACGTGATCGGGGTGCTCGGCGTCGAGGTGCGCACGTCGGTGCTCGGCGCGGTCGAGGGCGGGCCCATTGGGGTGCTCGTCGCGGGAGAGCGCCGCAGCATCACGCCGCACGGCCGACTCCGGCTCCGCGAGCCCGACTCGGTGGCGTCGGGGACCGCCAGGGATCTCGAGCGCACCCTGGCCGAGCGCGCCGCGGTGCGCGAGGCGTTCTTCTCCCACGTGGCGAGACGCGTCGGGCGTCCCGTGGCCGACGTCGGAGCCGAGTGGGAGCGCGCGAGCTCGCTCGAGGCGATCGACGCCATCGCGCTGGGCTACGTCGACCAGGTGCTCGAGCGGTCGGCGCCGTAGCGTCGGGCGCCGACCGCGCACCGGCTCGCCGAGCCGCTCGCCACCAAGCTGTGGCCTGGAGGGGCGAAGCGGGTGGACGCCACCCACGCCAGCCCAGCTGTCGTGTTGCGGCCGAGCCACGGCGACCCGTCCCGCGCGCGCAGAACGCTCGGACGCGCAGGTTCCCCGGGGTGTGACGTGCCCGACGTCGGGCCGCAAGTTCATGGAATCGAGGCGGTAAACTGGCGCCTGGATCGTCGGGGTCCGACGGTCCTTCAGCCGCCGCAATCC
>DATKGG010000015.1:0-6613 GCA_035510855.1 Acidimicrobiales bacterium | reverse complement strand
AGGGTGAAGAAGCCGCTCAATTTGACGCCCGCGCCGCCGTTGTAGTGCTGGAAGGTGGGTGTGGTCCCGACCTCGTAGTTGAGCTCTTGCTGCTTGGAGTCGGCGACGACGTACCCGCTCTGGCTGAGCCCGAAGTAGACGCCCGGTTCCGAGACGGTCGGGAACCCGTTCGCCGAGGTGGGCGGGATGTCCCTCTCGACATAGACGGGCTGCTGGGTCGCCGAGTCCCTGTTGGACGCCGCCATCACGATGCCGAGGCCGTGGGTGAACTGGAGGTGCTGGTTCACCCACGACGATTGCGCCAGGCCCGAAGAGGTGATCTCACGCAGCCCCTCGATCACCGGCGTGAGCTTCCCGTCGATCACGTAGCGGTCCTCGCCGAGCATCGAGACGGTGTAGTAGTTCTGGAGCGCCTGGTTCACCTGGAACGTGCTCTGCGCAATGTCGCCTGATGGATCCCACTGGCGGATGTCGGCGAGCGTTTCGGTGACGCCGGGCTGTGCGAGCACCGGCGAGCTCGTGACCGGTGAGAACGTCTTGATCTTGATGTTTTTGATGTTGTACGCCGCGCGCGTCGCAGCGATGTTGCGCTGGACGTAGGGCAGCTCGAGGGAGCTCTGTGCGGGCGTCACCTTGAAGGCCTGCAGCGCCGCCGGGTAGATCACGCCGATCGCGAGCGCGACGAACGCCCAGAGCCCGATGGCGATCACCGGGAGCGTCCAGCCTCGCTGTCGGATGTTGACGAGGAGGATCACCGCGGCAAAGAGGCACAGCCAGAAGAGCAGTGTCAGGGCGGGGATCCTCGCGTGCACGTCGGTGTAGCCCGCACCCTCGACAACCCCGTTCGTCGTCGACGTCACCATGTGCCACCGTGCGACCAGGTACCCGCCTGCCTTCGCCACGGCGAGCAGCGCGACCAAGACCGACAAGTGAACCTTCACTGCGGGACTGACCCTGGGCGACACGCGAGCCGCCCTGATGCCGCCGTTCAGGTAGTGGAACACGACCGACACCAGGATCATCGCGAACAGCGAGGCGAGCGCCCAGTCCACCACGAAGGTCAGGAACGGGAGCCGGAAGATGTAGAAGCTGATGTCCTTGTTGTTGAGCGGGTCTCGCACTCCGAAGTTCTTGGCGTGCGTCAAGAGCAGGAAGTTCTGCCACTGGCCGACCGCGCTCGAGGCCGCGATGAGCGCGACTACGAACGCGAGCAGCGCGTAGAGGCGACCCGCGTAGGGCCGGACCGCGCCCCGGAACCTTCGGACGAGCTCGTCTTCGGGGGCGTCGAGGAACAGCTCGGAGGGACCGAGGCGATTGCACAGGAGGAGGTTGGCCCACATTGCGAGGAAGAAGAGGAGCCCAAAGGTGAGGAAGAGTCCGAGCTTGGTCTCGAGCATCGTGGTGAACACCTGGTGCTCGTTCGTCGACACGTCGGATATCGACGAATACCACAGCGAGTCCGTGAAGATCGACGCGATCGTCCGGAGCGAGAATGCGAGGATGACGAGGACCGCGAGCACCACGACAACCACGATCCGACGACGTGACCGCCCCTTTGGGGACATGTCGGAGGAGCTTCGCACCGGCCGAGCCTACGGTGCCGGGTTCTCGAGGTGGTGCTCTACGCGGGCAGCACGGTGCATCGGCACCCCGCGTGCAGCGGTGGGAGCCTCGTCGGCGCACCCATGCCGTGCGTCGCACCGACTGACGTGCACTGCTCGCAGGGAGGCTCGGCGGGCGCCACGACAAAGCGGGTGGCCCTGCCCACCGCGGCAGCTGCGACGCCTTCGTGGAACGCCCGGAGCGCGAGGTCCGCACAGAGGCGCTCGGTGCGCGCGCCGCGCCAGTCTCGGTACGCCGCGGTGACTCGCTCGGTGCCGTCCTTGCCGCTGTCGTTGGTCATCCGCTTCCTGAGAGCCGTGACAAGCGTTGCCGCGAGGTCTTCGGCGAGCCCGGCGAGCACGCCGTCGTCGACCTCGGGGCCGACCACCCCGCCCTCGCTCGCGGCGAAGGAGCGTCCTGCATTGGCGGCTTCGCGCAGCGGCTCGACCGAGGCGAGCGCGTAGCGGTCGCGCTGGTCGCGCTCCTTTTCGAGCCGCTCGGCCACGCCCGAGCCCTCGATGCCCCGGACCCGCTCGAGCGCGGCGTTCTGGTCGTCTTGGAGGGCGCGCTTGACCTTGCGGACGAGCCCGTCTCTCGGGCCCGCCGCCATCTCGTCGCGACGCTGCAAGATCGCCCCGATGGGCGTGTCGGGCCGGACGGTGGGTCTCGAGGCCGTCCGAACCTCCTCAGCACCGCGCTCCTCGAGCGACGCCTTGCGCAGCTTGGCGAAGATCTCCTCGACCGCATCGGGGTCCTCGATCTCGTGCTCGGCCGTCGCCGAGCCCGACGGATGCTCGGGTGCGGGCTGGGCGAAGCCCTCCTCGCCCACCGACGGGGGCGCCGGACGTGACTTGAGTAGCTCGATCGCGGCCTTGCGCGCGCGGTCGTCGGAGCCCTCGAGGTCCGCGAGCGCGGCGTCGACGGTCGTGCGCAGGCCCTGCACCGACGAGACGAGCGAGTCGCGCGCCGCACGAAGTTGCTCGACCTGGATGTGCAGCGCCTTTCGCCGCACGAGCAGGTCGGCGAGCACCTTGCGTCGTGTCTCTTGGGACTCGTCGACGATGGTCCGCCCCTGCTCGCGCGCACGGTCGATGAGCATCTCGCTGTTGGTCTTCGCGGTGTCGACCAGCCGCTCGGCCGCACCACGCGCGTCCGTCTCGATCCCCGCTGCAGCGTGCTCGGCCTCAGAGACGGTGGACGACGCGTGCGACTGCGCCTCGACGATGAGGGACGCCGCCCGGTCCTGGGCCTCGCCGAGCAACTCGCTGCTGCGGGCCTGGGCCGCGGTGACGACGCGCTGGGCCTCCTCGTGGGCGCTGCGCAGGATCGCCGCGCTCTGCGTGCCGAGCGCGCTCGCGAGGGTGGCCTCGTCGATGACGGGGTGCGTGGCACGGCGCTCGGCGTCCGCGACGTGCTCGCGAAGCTCGGTGATCCGTCGCTCGGCCCCGGCAAGCTCGCGCGCCACCTGCTCGAGATAGGAGCGCACTTCTCGCGGGTCGAAGCCCCGACGCGAGGGTGTGAACGTCGCACGGGCGACATCGCCCGAGGCGATCCGCGAAGACGAGATGGTGGTCCTGTCTTCCATGTGGCTTCGAGCCTACGACGTCAGGCTCTCGCTGACCGGCTGCTCCGGAGCCGAGAAGGGCGCCGGTGCTGCGCCACTGAGCCGCTCGATCGCGGCGAGCGCCTGCTGGAGCGTGGCCACTTCGATGACCTGCAGCCCGCCCGAGGCAGCGGAGCGCGCGTCGGTGTAGTTGCCGCCCGTCGGCACCAGGAACACGGTCGCGCCCGCGTTCTCGACCGCGATCGTCTTCTGTGGGACCCCGCCAACCTCCCCTACGTTGCCGTTCGGGTCGATCGTCCCGGTCGCGGCGATCTTGAGGTCGCCAGTGATCGACGTCTTCGACAGGGAGTCCATGATCCCGAGGGTCATCGCGAGGCCTGCCGAGGGACCGCCGATGTTGGCGGTGTTGATCGACACAGCCACGGGGAAGTGCCACTGGAAGGCATTCTCGAGCCCGATCCCGAGCCATGCGGTCGCGGACTCATGCCCCACGCAGCCCGTCGTCCCGGCGTTGGGCGGCACGGCCGAGGTCCGCGACTCGACCAGCCTTGGTCGCGAGTAGCCCGTGATCGTGCCGTCGGTCGCGATGTGCGCGTACTCGACCTTGAGCGCGACCGGTCGTCCCGGCACCGCCCCTCCCAGCGCGTCGACGAGTCCGCACCGGCTCGAGACCGCGAGCCCCCTCGCCCAGACGATGCGATCCGCGACCGACACGACGTGCGACGCGGGAGCGTCCGTCGCGACCACGGTCACCGTGACGCCCACGTTCTTGTCCGTCACGTCCATATGCAGCGCGCGCATCGCGGCCGCCTTCGCGTCGTTCTGCGAGTCGTACATCTGGAGGTAGGCCTGCGCGTAGAGCTGCGGCGTCGGCACGTCGCCACCAGTGAGATCCGAGGAGGGGACGATGTCCTCCTCGCGGCCAGGATGGATCTCGGCCCATACCCACTGCCACACGGTGAGCTGCGTTAGGTAGACGTCGGTGAGCAGGATCGTCTTTCGTGTCGCGCTGTGCGGATGGTCCGAGACGGTGATGAGCGGCCCGACCGGCTGGGCGACCCCGGGGGTGATCGAGAAGGAGTTCGTCGTGTGCTTGAGCGACCAGACGAACAGTCCGATGATCGCGATGAGGATCACCAGGCCCGCGATGCGCGCTCGCCCGCGCCGTCGTGGTTCACTGGTGCCGTGCGTGATGATGCCGACACCGTAGCCACCGAGTCTCGCGCCGTCGTGCTTGCCGGCTTCGCCCCAGAAGACCACGACGCGGTGTCCGCGGGACTCTCCAGCCCTGAGCCGATGGTCCGAGCGAGGGCGCTCGGTGCCGCCGCTCGTCTGGGTCCGCGATCGGTCCCACAGCGGGTGCATGGGATCCGTGACGACTCGCCCCTCGTCCGCCGAAGAGCCTGCCAGCTGGAGGCTCGCTACCCCCGTCGCAGCGTCCAGGTCACCGACGCGCTGATCTCGAGGCTGGACGATGCCGACGAGCTGGTCGTCGTCGCCGCCGCGGACGCACTCGGAGAGGTGCGAGCCAGCGCCGCCACGAGTGCCCTCTCGGGCGTCGCGGGCGCGCACGCCGACGCGAGGTGCCGCGAGGCCGCGGTCGCCGCGCTCGGGAACATCGGCGGCGACGCGGGCCTCGCTGCGATCCTGTCGGCGCTCGACGACAAGCCCGCGATTCGTCGACGTGCCGTCGTCGCGCTGGCAGCCTTTAGCGGCACGCTCGTGGAGGCCGCTCTCGCACGAGCGCTCGAGGACAAGGACTGGCAGGTGCGTCAGACAGCCGAATCGCTTCGCGACGCGGCACGTGAGGAGCCTGTCGGCTAGCGCTCCGCGGACGCGAACAGCTGCGAGAGCCGGCCGAGGTCCTCGAGGCACCGTCCCGCGCCGAGCACGACGGCTTCTGCGGGTGCCTCACACGTGTGCACCGGCACCTCGGTGCGCTCGGACAGCTGCTCGACGATGCCGTCGAGCATCGAGCCGCCGCCAACGACGTGCATGCCGTGCACCAGCACGTCCTGTGCGAGGTCGGGCGGCGCGTCAGCGAGGCAGTCCGACGAGGCGCGAACGATCTGATGGACGTGATCGGCAATCGCGCGATGCACGTCGTCGCCCGAGACGACGAGTGTGAACGGTGCGCCGTCGGTCGTGCGCCGCGCTGGGACCTCGGCCTCTCTCGGCCGGGCGTGCTCAGAGGCTGTCCCCACTGACATCTTGAGCGCCTCTGCGGTCGACCCGGTAATGACGGCGTCGCCATGCTGACGGACCCAGGCAGAGATGTCCGCGTCGAGATCGTCCCCGCCGATGCGGATCGAGGCCAGCGAGACGATGCCGCCGAGCGAGATGACGGCGACCTCCGTGGTGCCCGCGCCGGCGACGGCGACGGAGCTCGCCACCGGGTCGTGGATGGGCAGCCCGAGGCCGATCGCCGCGGCGATCGGCGCCTCGAGGAGGTGCGCGTGCGCGGCGCCGGCGCGGCGAGCAGCCTGCCGCAGCGCGCGTCGCTCGATCGCCGTCGCCGAGGCGGGCACCGTGAGCAGCACCCGTGGGCGCGAGAATCTCCCCATGCCGCACCGCTCGAGCACGCCGTGAAGCAGGCGCGCCGCGACGTCGAAGTCAGTTGTGGCGCCCTTGTGCATCGGGCGGAACGCGACGACGTGACGCGGCGTGCGGCCGACCAGCTCAACTGCCTCATGGCCGAGGGCGACCACCGAGCCGTTGCGGGTATCGATGGCGACGACGGTCGGTTCGGCGAAGACGAGTCCCGCCGACTCGGTGGCGACCCTCGTCATGGACGTGCCTACGTCGATCGCGAGGGTCGGCGCCACGGCCCAGATGGTAGGGGCGACACCCCTTGCTCGGCCTGTCTCGCTACCCTTGTACGGGTGTTCCGGCGCCTCCGCTACTTCCTCGAGATGCGCGGCAGCCATCGGTCGATGGGTGCCCCAGCCCCCGCCGAGCGCCCCTGGGTCCATCCCTCTGAGTTGCCGGGCTCCTTCGAAGAGGCGACCATGCCATCGGTACGCTCGACGGGATCACGCCGATTCCAGGTCCTCGTCGGCACCGCGGCGGCCGCGCTCCTCCTGACAGGTGGGGTGTTCCTCGCGGCACCGAGCGCCTCGCAGCCGGCCGGCGCGTCGGTCGGCCCACGCATCGCAACCTCGCTCTCAGCGGTGCCCTCGCCCGACGGGCCGGCGGCGAACTCGCTGCTCGCCCTCGTGATCTACGAGGGTCAGCATCTCGGGACCGCGACCGCGCTCGTCCTCCCGCCCGGCGACCTCGCCGTCACCTCCACGCCGATTCCGGCGGGCTCGTCGGTCGTCGGGGTCCGCGTCGGAAAGCGCGCCGTGCCCCTCAACGTCGTGGGCACCGACCGGCTCCTGGGCGTCACGGTGCTCCGTCTTCCCTCGTCCGAGCCGATCACGCCGACGGCGTCGCTCGCCGCCGCGG
>DATKGG010000014.1:0-13041 GCA_035510855.1 Acidimicrobiales bacterium | reverse complement strand
GGATCGTCCACGTGTCGGCCGAGGACCGCGCGACCGGGAAGACCCAGTCGATGACGATCACCGGCCAGTCTTCGCTCGCCAAGGACGACATCGAGCGGATGGTCAAGGACGCCGAGGCGCACGCCGAGGACGACCGGCGCCGACGCGAGGAGGCCGAGATCCGCAACAACGCCGACCAGCTCGTGTACCAGACGCAGAAGTTGCTGAACGAGCAGGGCGACAAGATCGACGAGACAGAGCGAGCCAGCGTCGAGTCGGCAGTGAAGGGCGTGACCGAGGCGCTGAACGGGACCGACGTCGAGGCCATCAAGACCGCGACCGAGCACCTGCTCACCACCAGCCAGTCGTTCTCCCAGAAGCTCTACGAGGCTGCCTCGCAGGCCTCGTCGGAGGGGCAGACCTCTGCGACCGACGGCGCCTCGACGCAGAACGACGACGAGATCGTCGACGCGGAGATCGTGGACGAGCAGTGAGCGAGCCGCTCGACGCCGTCGAGACCGATCCGGAGCCAGAGCCCCCGATCGACGCCTCCACCGGGCCAGGTGAGGCGGGCGAGGAGCACGGGCTCGTGGCGACCGAGGTGCCGCCCGAGGACGCACGGAGCGACGTCGAGCGCGAGCGCGACGAGTATCTCGACGCGCTTCGCCGGCTGCAGGCAGACTTCGAGAACTACAAGAAGCGTGTCGACCGCCAGTTCGAGGAGCTCTCGTCGCGCGGCGCGACGTCACTCGTGCTGCGCCTCCTCCCGGTGCTCGACACCCTCGACCTCGCCGAGGAGCACCTCTTCGCCGACACCGACGACGCCGACGTCGAGGCCACCGCGGAGACCCAGGCGCTGGCGCAGGCCCGTGCGCTGCTCCTCGACACGCTTGCGAAGGACGGGCTCGAGCGGGTCGGAACCGCCGGCGAGCCGTTCGACCCCACGGTGCACGATGCCGTCGCGCACACCGACGGCGAGGGGGGCCCGGTTGTCGACGACGTGCTGCGGGCCGGCTACCGGTGGCGAGGACAGGTGCTGCGCCCGGCGATGGTGAAAGTCAAGGGCTGATGGCCGAGCGGGCATGGCTCGAGACGGACTTCTACAAGGTGCTCGGTGTGCCGTCGACCGCGACGGACAAGGAGATCACCCGGGCGTACCGCAAGCTCGCGAAGTCGCTGCATCCCGACACCAACCCCGGCTCCGAGGACCGCTTCAAGGAGGTCACCGCCGCCTACGACGTGCTCGGGGACGCCACGAAGCGCAAGGAGTACGACGAGCTCCGACGTCTCGGCCCGATGAGCAGCGTGTTCTCCCAGTCGGGGGGCTTCCGCTCCCCGGGTGGCACCACGTTCACGATGGGCGACCTCGGTGATCTCGGCGACGTGTTGGGCGGGCTCTTCGGCTCGCGTCGGCGCGCGCCCAAGCGCGGCGCGGACATCGAGACGGCCCTGCACCTCAGCTTCGAGGACGCCGTGCGCGGTGCCACGACGTCGGTGCGCTTGCCGACGGACGCGCAGTGCCGAACCTGTCACGGCACCGGGGCGGCACCGGGGACGACCCCGGTCGCGTGCGAGCGATGCCATGGACGTGGCGTGCTCGACGACGACAAGGGGATGTTCTCCCTGTCGACGGTCTGCCCGGTCTGTCACGGCCGCGGCGTGCGCATCGAGATGCCGTGCCCGTCGTGCCACGGCACGGGGCGCGAGGCATCGAGCCGCTCGGTACGCGTGCGCATCCCACCGGGCGTGGAGGGCGGCCAGAGGATCCGGGTGAAGGGAAAGGGCCAGGCAGGCCAGCAAGGTGCGCCCGCGGGCGACCTCTACGTCGTCGTCCACGTCTCCAAGGACACGCGCTTCGGCCGCCGCGGACGCAACCTCACCACACGCGTGGAGATCTCCTTCGCAGAGGCGGCACTCGGCACGACCGTCGCCGTCGAGACGCTCGATGGCCCCGTCACCATGCGCGTCCCGCCGGGCACGGCCTCGGGCACGACGCTCCGCGTCCGCGAAAAGGGGGTGGCGCCAAGCGGGAAGAACCCCGCGGGCGACCTGCTCGTGACCGTCGTCGTGAACGTGCCGACCGACCTCACCGACGAGCAGCGAGCGGCGGTCGAGACCCTCGCGAAGAGCTT
The DNA here is from genome assembly GCA_035510855.1 of Acidimicrobiales bacterium. GTDB lineage: Bacteria > Actinomycetota > Acidimicrobiia > Acidimicrobiales > RAAP-2 > Palsa-459. The sequence goes on along the minus strand of DATKGG010000014.1, from coordinate 10,930 downwards.
CGACGCGACGACCAAGGCGACCACGTGAGCGGCGAGGCGCCACGAACCAGGGGCGAGGGCGCCAAGGCCGTCTATGTGATCTCGGTCGCGGCCGACCTCGTCGGGATGCACCCCCAGACCCTTCGCAACTACGAGCGCACCGGCCTGCTCGACCCCTCGCGCACCCGAGGCGGATCACGGCGGTTCTCCGACGAGGACATCGCCCTGCTGCGTCGGATCCAGCAACTCACGCGTGACGGGCACAACCTGGAGGGCGTGCGGCGGATCCTCGAGCTGGAGCTCGAGGTGGCGCGACTCCGCGAGGAGCTCGCCGCGCTCAAGGAGACCGCCGAGCGGACCATGCGTGAGACACACCGTTCGTATCGTCGTGACCTGGTGCCGCTTCGCCAGGCCGCGGTCCTGTGGCAGGCCGCGAAGCGAAAAGAGAGCTGATGGCGCTCGACCCTTCACGGTGGACGACTCGGACCAAGGAGGCGTTCAACGACGCACTCCAGACGGCGACGGCTGCCGGGCACGCCGAGGTCACCCCCGCGCACCTGCTCGCGGCGATTCTCTCCCAGCAAGAGGGCATCGCGAAGCCGCTGCTCGCCCAGGCGGGCATCGACGCGGTCGCGGTGTCCCAGTCGATGAGCGAGGCGCTCGCGCGCCTGCCCCGGACAGTTGGCGGCTCGAACCCTGAGCTCTCCCGCGACGCGCGGGACGGACTGGAGCGAGCTGACTCGATCCGGGCCGACCTGATGGACGACTACCTGTCGGTCGACCACGTGCTCCTTGCGTTCGCCTCGATGCTCGGGACCACGACCGAGACGCTGCTCAACGCCCTGCGCAACGTCCGCGGGTCGGCCCGGATCACCTCGGAAGACCCCGAGGGCACCTTCCAGTCGCTCGAGAAGTACGGGCGCGACCTCACGGTGCTCGCGCGTGAGGGCAAGCTCGACCCTGTCATCGGACGCGATGAGGAGATCCGCCGCGTCATCCAGGTCCTCTCGCGTCGCACCAAGAACAACCCGGTGCTGATCGGCGAGCCGGGCGTGGGGAAGACCGCGATCGTCGAGGGCCTCGCGCAGCGCATCGTGGAGGGCGACGTGCCCGAGTCGCTCCGCGGCCGGCGCGTCGTCGCGCTCGACCTCGGCTCGATGGTCGCGGGCGCCAAGTTCCGCGGCGAGTTCGAGGAGCGCCTGAAGGCGGTGCTGAAGGAGATCCAGGACGCCAAGGGTGACGTGATCACCTTTATCGACGAGCTGCACACGATCGTCGGTGCGGGGGCCGCCGAGGGCGCGATGGACGCCAGCAACATGATCAAGCCGTTGCTCGCCCGCGGGGAGCTCCGCCTCATCGGGGCGACCACGCTCGACGAGTACCGCAAGTACATCGAAAAGGACGCCGCACTCGAGCGCCGGTTCGCCCAGGTCTACGTCGGTGAGCCGTCCGTCGATGACACCATCGCGATCCTGCGCGGCCTGAAGGAGCGCTACGAGGTGCACCACGGCGTGCGCATCCAGGACGCCGCGCTGATCGCCGCGGCCACGCTCTCGCACCGCTACGTCACGAACCGGTTCCTCCCTGACAAGGCGATCGACCTCATCGACGAGGCGGCGAGCCGGCTGCGCATCGAGATCGACTCGATGCCCACCGAGCTCGACGTCGTGACGAGGCGCGCGCGCCAGCTCGAGATCGAGAAGATGGCGCTGTCGAAGGAGACCGACGAGGCGTCCAAGGAGCGTCTCAGCCGACTCGAAGAGGAGCTCGCCGAGCTGCGGGAGCGCGCCGACGCCATGACGGCCGCCTGGCAGGCCGAGAAGCAGGCGATCGCGCGAATCCGCGACGCCAAGTCCACCTTCGAGGAGCGGCGCCTCGAGGCCGAGCGCCTGGAGCGCGAAGGCGACCTTGAGGGTGCGTCCCAGCTGCGCTACGGCGAACTGCCCGCGCTCGAGCGCGAGATCGAGGTCGCGACCAGGGAGCTCGCCGAGCTCCAGCGTGACCACGCGTTCTTGAAGGAAGAGGTCGACGACGAGGACGTCGCCGACGTCGTGAGCCGCTGGACGGGTGTCCCCGTCGCCAAGCTCTTGGAGGGCGAGGTCGACAAGCTCGTGCGCATGGAGGATCTCTTGCACACGAGGGTCGTCGGCCAGGATGACGCCGTGCGAGCCGTCGCCAGCGCGCTGCGCCGCTCGCGTGCCGGGCTCAGCGACCCGAACCGCCCCATAGGGTCATTTCTCTTCCTTGGGCCGACCGGCGTCGGCAAGACCGAGCTTGCCCGCGCGCTCGCTGAGTTCCTCTTCGACGACGACAAGGCCATGGTCCGCATCGACATGTCCGAGTACATGGAGAAGTTCTCCGTCTCGCGCCTCGTGGGCGCGCCCCCGGGCTACGTGGGCTACGAGGAGGGCGGCCAGCTCACCGAGGCGGTGCGCCGGCGCCCCTATGCCGTGGTGCTCCTCGACGAGATCGAAAAGGCACACGTCGACGTTTTCAACCTGCTGCTCCAGGTGCTCGATGACGGCCGGCTGACCGACGGGCAGGGCCGCACCGTCGACTTCACGAACGTCGTCTTGATCATGACGTCCAACCTCGCGGTCAAGCCCGAGGACTTCTTCCGCCCCGAGTTCCTGAACCGCATCGACGAGATCATCATGTTCCGCCCGCTGTCGCCCGCGGACCTCGCGGTCATCGTCGGGATCCAGCTCGGACGGCTGCGCACCCGGCTCGCCGAGCGCCGCCTCAGCCTCGAGGTCACGGACCGCGCCTCGACGTGGCTCGCAGAGAAGGGCTTCGACGCCGCCTACGGCGCGCGGCCCCTGCGCCGCGTGATCCAGCGTCACGTGGAGGACCCACTCGCCCTCGCCCTGCTCGACGGGCGCTACCCCGAGGGCGCGACGGTCATCGTCGACGTCGGCGAGGACGCGGAGCTCCATCTGAGCTGACGGTGACGTGGCGGCTCGGACTCGCTCACGGTCCCGTCCTCGATCCGCACGTGCATCGTGGAGCCGGAGCCGGCTCTCGAACGATGCTCGCCTTCAACCGCGACCCGTCCGCGGCACGCCGTAGGATTTGTTCGTCAGCGTCCTCGGAGGGACCCGTTGCCAGCAACCGTCGTGGTCGGCACCCAGTGGGGTGACGAGGGCAAGGGCAAGCTCACCGACCTCCTCTCCAAGGAGATGGACGTCGTCGTGCGCTACCAGGGCGGGCACAACGCCGGGCACCGCATCGTGGTGGACGGCGAGGCGTTCGCGCTCCAGCTCGTCCCGAGCGGCATCCTGTACCCGGCCGTGACGCCGGTCATCGGCAACGGCGTCGTCGTGGACCCCAAGGTGCTGCTCAGCGAGATCGACGCGCTCACGGCCAAGGGCATCGACACGGCGCGGCTCATGGTGTCGGGCAACGCGCACCTGGTGATGCCGTACCACCAAGAGCTCGACCGGGTGACCGAGCGCTTCTTGGGACGCAACGCGCTCGGGACCACCAAGCGCGGCATCGGGCCCGCCTACGCGGACAAGGCGACACGCGTCGGGCTGCGCGTCCAGGACCTCCTCGACGCAAAGATCTTCCGCCAGAAGCTCGAGGTTGCCCTGAAGGAGAAGAACGGGTTGCTCTCGCGTGTCTACAACCGCCTGCCGTTGTCGGCGGCGGAGATCGCCACGGAGTACCTCGAGGAGTACGCCCCGAGGATCGCACCCATGATCGCCGATACCGTCGGGTTCCTCCACGACCAGCTCGACGTCGGACGACACATCCTGCTCGAGGGCGCCCAGGCCACGTTCCTCGATCTCGACCATGGCACGTATCCGTTCGTGACCTCGTCGAACCCAGTGGCTGGTGGCGCGTGCACCGGCGCGGGGATCGGGCCGCGCGACATCACGCGCGTCATCGGGATCGCGAAGGCCTACGTCACGCGCGTCGGGGCGGGACCGTTCCCGACCGAGCTGACCGACGACGTCGGCGACCTGCTCGTCGAGCGCGGCCACGAGTTCGGGACCAACACGGGACGGCGTCGCCGGTGCGGCTGGTTCGACGTGCCGATGGCCCGCCAGGCCGCGCGCCTCAACTCTCTGTCGGACATAGCGCTCACCAAGCTCGATGTCCTCGACGCGCTCGAGACGGTGAAGGTCTGCGTCGCCTACGAGGCGGACACGAAGACCTACGACTACCCGCCGTACCACCAGTCGGTGCTGCACGCGGTCACTCCTGTCTATGAGGAGCTCGACGGCTGGTGCGAGGACCTGACGGCGTGCACGTCGTTCGGCGACCTCCCCCGCGCCGCGCAGCGCTACGTGGCGTTCCTCGCCGAGCGTATCGACGTGCCGATCCATGTCGTCGGCGTCGGTCCCGGACGCGAGCAGGTCGTCGCGGTGCCGTGAGGCGCGTGTGCGTCGTCGGCGCCGGTGCCCGTGAGCACGCGCTCGCGCACGTGCTGTCGCGCACGGCGCAGGTGGTCGTCGCGCCGGGCAGCGACGGGATCGCCGCTGACGGCATCGAGGTCACGAGCAACTCGCTCCTCGACGTCGAGGCCGACCTCTTCGTCATCGGACCCGAGCAGCCGCTCGTCGACGGCCTCGCCGATCCCTTGCGGGCGTCCGGCCGGCTGGTCGTCGGCCCCGGAGCGGACGGCGCGCGCCTCGAGGGCTCCAAGTCCTTCATGAAAGAGCTCCTCGTGGACGCGGGCGTGCCCACCGCCCGACACGGCACCTTCGACGACGCCGGTCGCGCGGCCGAGTTCATCCGTGCGCTCGGCGGCACGGTCGTCGTCAAGACCGACGGGCTCGCCGCGGGCAAGGGGGTGCTCGTCACCGACGACCTCGACGAGGCGATCACCGACGTGACAGCGAAGCTGGACGGGACGTCGTTCGGCGACGCGGGCCGCCGCGTGGTCATCGAAGAGGGGCTCACCGGCGACGAGTGCTCGCTCCTGGTCCTCCTCGACGGATCGTCGGCCGTCGCCCTGGCGCCCGCAAGGGACTACAAGCGGCTCGGCGACGCGGACCGCGGCCCGAACACCGGGGGCATGGGCGCGGTCTCACCGGCACCCGGCGTGGACGACGGTGTCGTCGGGAGGATCATGCGCGAGGCCATCGCGCCCACCGTCGACGAGCTGGGACGGCGCGGCATCGAGTACCGCGGCGTCCTGTATGCCGGGGTGATGCTCACCGCCGACGGGCCGCGGCTCCTCGAGTACAACGTCCGGTTCGGCGACCCCGAGGCCCAGGTCGTGCTCCCTCGGCTCGCCGACGACCCCTACGACGTGCTGTGCGACGTGGCCTCGGGCAGGCTCGGGTCCACGCCATCGTTCGTCGGCGACGCCGCGGTGACCGTGGTCCTCGCGTCACCGGGCTATCCCGAGGCGCCTCGTGTCGGCCAGGTGATCAGCGGGCTGGGCGACGACGGCCAGCTGGAGGGTCGGCCCGACGGCGTGCACGTCTACCACGGGACCACGCGCCGCGCAGCGGGGCGATTCGTGACCGCCGGCGGACGTGCGCTGTCGGTCACCGCCTTCGGGTCCACGGTGCGCGACGCACGAGCACGGGCCTACGACGCGGTCGGCGCGATCCGCTTCGACGGCCAGCAGGTGCGCTCGGACATCGCTGCGGTCCCCGCCGGGGTGCTCTCGTGATCCCGAGGTACGCGCCCGAGGACCTCGCGGTGCTCTTCAGCGACGAGTCGAGGTTCGCCGCGATGCTCGACGTCGAGCTCTTGGCGACCGAGGCAATGGAGCGCACCGGGGTCGCGCCGCCCGGCACCGCCGACGCCCTCCGTCGCGCAGCCCCCCGCATCGACGCTGACTTCGTGCGCGCGGTCGATGAGCGCGAGGCAGTGACCCGGCACGACACCGCCGCATTCGTCGACGTCGTGCAGCGCGAGATGGGCGTCCCCGAAGCGTCGTGGGTGCACTACGGGCTCACCTCTTCGGACGTCGTCGACACCGCGCTCGCCGTGCAGCTCACCCGTGCGCTCGACGTGCTCATTGCGGACGCGCATCGCCTGGTCGCCGCGCTCGCTGCCCGTGCCCGCGCCACGATCGACATCCCCGTCGTCGGGCGCACGCACGGGATGTTCGCCGAGCCCACGACGTTCGGCGCGAAGTTCGCGCTGTTCTGCCTGCAGGCATCGAGGGACGAGGCTCGGCTTGCCCGAGCGCGCGAGGGCATCGCCGTCGGGAAGCTGTCGGGCGCTGTCGGCACCTACTCGGCGATCGATCCGGCGATCGAGGACTACGTCTGTGGCGTGCTCGGGCTGACCCCGGTGCCCGCGACCCAGGTGCTCGCGCGCGACCGCCACGCAGAGGTGCTCTACGCGTGCGCCTCCGCCGCAACAACCGTCGAGGCGTTCGCGACCGAGGTGCGGCTCTTGTCGCGCAGCGAGGTCGGCGAGGTCGCCGAGCCGTTCGCCGAGGGCCAAAAGGGCTCGTCGGCGATGCCGCACAAGCGCAACCCCGTCGTGGCCGAGCGGCTGTGCGGCCTCGCCAGGGTGATCCGCGGCTATCTCATCCCGGGGCTCGAGGACGTGGCGCTGTGGCACGAGCGCGACATCTCGCACAGCTCCGTCGAGCGCGTCGTGCTGCCTGACTCGATCCAGCTCACCGGCTTCGTGCTGCGCAGCGCCGCGGCGCTCGCGACCGGGCTCGAGCTGGATGCAGAGCGAGCTCGCGAGCACCTCGAGGTCACGAGCCTCGGGCTCGTGTACTCCCAGTCCGTGCTGCTCGCGCTCGTGGCGTCCGGCATGAGCCGCGATGACGCCTACCGCGTCGTGCAGCGCGCGGCCGCGACCGCGACCAAGGAGCATCGAGCGTTCCGAGACGTGCTCGAGGCAGACCCCGACGCCTCACTCGACGCCGCCACGCTCGATCGCGCGTTCGACCTTGACCGACTGCTCGCGAACCGGGGTCGGTTCCTCGAGGCCATCGAGGGACTCGCGTGACCGCGGCTCTCGAGGGACTGGCGCACCTGCATCGTGGCAAGGTCCGAGACCTCTACGCGGTCGGTGACGACCTGTTGCTCGTCGCGTCGGACCGACTGAGCGCGTTCGACGTCGTCATGGACGAGCCGATCCCCGACAAGGGGCGGGTGCTGACTGCGATGACCGCCTTTTGGTGCGACGAGCTGGCCGACGTGGTGCCCATGGCGCTCCTCACTTGTGCACCCGAGCAGATCGATCGCGCGATCCCTGGATTCCTCGCGGCGAGCCCGCTTGCCGGACGCACGATGCTCGCGAGGCGCGCCGAGATGATCCCGCTCGAGTGCATCGTGCGCGCACGGCTCGCGGGCCACGCCTACGAGGAGTACGCCGCACAGGGCACGATCCACTTGATGCCGGCCCCGGGCGGCCTCGAGCTCGCCGATCCCTTGCCCGAGCCGATGTTCACGCCGTCGACAAAGTCGGCATTTGGCCACGACCTGAACATCTCGTTCGACGAGGCCTGCGAGCTCGTGGGCACCGCACTCGTACACGAGGTCCGAGCCGTCTGCCTCCGGATCTTCGACGTCGCACAGCGTCGGGTCAACCAGGCCGGGCTCGTCCTCGCCGACACCAAGTTCGAGCTGGGCCTCATCGACGGCGAGGTGACCCTCTGCGACGAGGTCGTGACGCCCGACTCCTCGCGCTTGTGGCCCGAAGACTCGATCGTGCGCGGCGAGGCACCGCCGGCGTTCGACAAGCAGCCCTTCCGCGACTGGCTCGCTGCCCAGCCCTGGGACCGCACGCCGCCGCCACCACATGTTCCCCATGACGTGGTCATGGCAACGTCGCGTCGCTACGTCGAGGCGTACGAGCGCGTGACGGGTCGCCCGCTCGACGACTGGTACGGTGCGCCGTCGTGAGGTTCGACGCCCGAGTCGAGGTGACGCTTCGGGAGGGCATCGCGGACCCCGAGGGCGCGACGATCGAACGCGCGCTGCCTGCGCTTGGCTTCACCGGCGTCCACGAGGTGCGCGCTGGTCGGAGCTTCCGGCTCGTCGTCGACGCCGACTCGGAGGCCGCGGCCCGCGAGCTCGCCCAGTCCCTTGCCGACCGGCTGCTCGCCAACCCGGTGCTGGAGCGCGCCGCCGTCGAGCTCGCGCCGCGCTGATGGGCCCGCGCGTCGGCATCGTCGTCTTCCCCGGCACCAACTGCGAGTACGACGCGGCGACCGCACTGGGCTCGCTCGGGGCTGACGTCCGCTACGTCTGGCACCACACCGCGTCGCTCGAGGACCTCGACGTGATCGTGCTGCCCGGGGGCTTCGCCCATGGCGACTACCTCAGGCCCGGGGCGATCGCGAGCTTCTCCGAGGTCATGGGCGCGGTCGTCGAGTTCGCCAGGGCCGGTGGCGCGGTCGTCGGCATCTGCAACGGCTTCCAGGTGCTCTGCGAGTCGGGCCTCTTGCCGGGTGCGCTCCAGAAGAACGCAGGGCTCACCTTCCTCTGCGAGCCCACCGAGGTCGAGGTGGCCTCTGATCGGTCGGTGCTCACGAGGGGCGTCACGCTGGGGCAGCGCCTGACGATCCCCATCAATCACTTCTCCGGCGCCTACGTGTGCGACGACGCGACGCTCGCGGCGCTGCACGACGGCGACCGCGTGCTGCTTCGCTACACCAGCAATCCGAACGGCTCGATGGACAACATCGCCGGCATCGCGAACGAGCAGGGCAACGTCGTCGGGCTCATGCCCCACCCGGAGCGAGCGAGCAGCGAGCTGCTCGGGTCGAGCGACGGGCTCGTGCTGTTCGAGGCGCTGCTCGCATCCGTGCGTGCGGCGGTCTGAGTCGATGCGCTTCACCGCCCCGCAGGTCGCCGATGCCGCCGCCATCGCCGAGCGGATGATCCGCTGGTCCGCGATCGCGAACCGGGTCCCGGGTGTCGCCTACGGGCTGAGCCATGACGGCACGACCGTCTTGCTCGGCGGCTTCGGGGCGGCCGACCTCGCGTCGGGGCGTCCAGTCGACGTCGCGACCACGAGGTTCCGGTGCGCCTCGATCACGAAGACCTTCACCGCGACACTCGTGCTCCAGCAATCCGAGCGAGGTCGCCTCCGACTCGACGACCCCGTCGTCGACTGGCTCGGCTGGACCAAGGGGCTCCTCGACGCCCAGCTGACGATCCGGCACCTCCTCATGCACGCGGGCTCGGTCAATCGGGACGGGTCGAACGACTGGAGTGACCGGACGATGCCGGACGCCTCGAAGCTTCGCGAGGAGCTCGGACGCTCGGCGACGTTCGGGTCGCCGTCGGAGCGGTTCAGGTACTCCAACATCGGCTACGCCCTGCTCGGCGAGGTGCTGGAGGCCGCGACGGGTCGCCAGTTCTCGACGCTCCTGCGCCGCGACATCGCGACGAGGCTGGGGATGTCCTCGACGTCCGCCGATCTCACCGCGGCCGCCCGGCGCTCGCTCGCGACGGGGTACTTCTGGACCTGGCCGGGCGAGGAGCCGAGGCCCGCCGCCCAGGTTGCAGCGAGGGCGATCGCGCCGGCCGGCGGGCTCGTCTCGACGGTCGGCGACCTGCTCGAGTACCAGCATGCCCAGCTCCCCGGGGACCCCCGGCTGCTCTCCGAGCTCTCAAAGCGCGAGATGCAGCGCCCCCAGTGGCAGCGCGCCGAGCCCCTGCACTACGGGCTCGGCTGGATGAGCTGGTCGGTGGGGGGCATCTCGCTCGCGGGCCACAGCGGAGGCTTCCCGGGGTTCACGACGATGATCGGGTTCTCCGCGGAGCATCGGCTCGCCGCGACGGTCCTCACCAACAGCAACGCCTCGATCGCGCCGCCGGCCCTGTCGATGATCTACGAGGTGCTTGGCGCCGTCGCCCAGTCGTGGCCCGACGCCGCGGCGCCATCGAGGTGGCACACCCGTGCGGCACTAGAAGGATTTTCCGGCCTGTACCGGGGGCACCACGGCGACCTCGTCGTCGGGCGGGTCAACCGCGCACTCGCCGTCGGGCACCCCAACGAGCCGTTCGCGAGCGCCTCGCTGCTCATCGCCAAGGCTCCCTTGCGATTCCTCGTCACCGCGGGGAGCGACTTCGGCTTCCTCGGCGAGACGATCCGCTTTCGCAAGGACCGCTCCGGCAAGGTCACGACGATGCTGTGGGGCGCCCACGAGATGGAGCGGGCCGCGCTCTAGACCGCATGGCGTGAGCCACACGGCCTAGAGCGGACGGATCAGCCGCGAGTGCGCTTGACGCCGGCCTTCGTGAGCACGTCGGCGGACACGCCCATCGATCGGAACGCCGAGTACGAGATGTTGCGCCGCGCGGCGTAACCCTTGGCGACGGCGACGAATTCCTTCTCCAGGGCGGAGAGATCTGCACGTGTCTCGAGCCGAGACTTCTCGCTCTCAAGGTTCATTCGCTCTTGGGTGAGCTCCAGCTGCTGCATTGCGGAGGCCTCGCCGAAGGTCCTCGCTATGCGTGAAAGTCGGGCCTCGATGGACGACGGCGTGCGCTTGCGCCCGCGCTTGCCCTTGCCCGCCTTCAGCGCGTCCAGATACTTGTTAATCGCGCGCGACTCGCGCCTCCCTTGGGCAAGGGCGGCCTTGTGCGCAGAGGTCATGCCCCGGGCCTTGGCCGGCGCCTTCTTTACGACCTTCTTGGTGGACTTTCTCACTGTCTTCCTTGCCGCGGTTCTCTTGGCTGCAGCCGGCATTGCTCACTTCCTTTGTTGGGGTCATTCAACCTTAGACCGTGGAGGACATACCCACCAAATCACCGGGTAGAAACTAAGAATCGCAATTATGAAGCGCGAATGTCTGACGCCACGCTCGGGGAATTGACCGGCGTGAGCGGTGGATCGGAGTAGTGTCGCCTGCGACGATACTGTTCGACGGTGCCGATCGATGCGCCGCTCCATCGCGCGCTCGGTCTCACCGACGACGAATTGCAGCAGATTCGCGCGGTACTGGGCCGGGACCCGAACTCGCTTGAGCTCTCGCTCTTCTCGGTGATGTGGTCAGAACATTGCTCGTACA